>CAZIFS010000001.1:0-2274 GCA_964539165.1 uncultured Rhodoluna sp.
GGCATTCCACTGGCAGCCGTTGCCGAACTAGAGCCATACTGGGAGGCAGTTCGTAAGGTTTACGCGCCGTTTGAGTCAGGATTGCCAGGCCCAACCGGTCGTGTCTATCACCACGAGATTCCGGGTGGTCAGCTTTCAAACCTTCGCCAGCAGGCAATTGCGCTTGGCTTGGGTGACCAGTTTGAAAAAGTTGAGAACATGTATGCCTCTGCCAATGAAATCTTGGGTCGTCCAACCAAGGTGACCCCGTCATCGAAGGTTGTTGGCGACTTGGCGCTTCACCTGGTGGCAGTAAATGCTGATCCAGCAGATTTCGCTGAAAACCCACAAAACTACGATGTTCCAGACTCAGTTGTCGGCTTCATGGCTGGCGAGCTTGGCGACCTGCCGGGTGGATGGCCAGAGCCATTCCGCACCAAGGTACTTCAGGGTAAGAACCTAAAGTTTGGTATTACTCCGGTGAATGCCGAAGATCTTGCAGCGCTTCAGGGTGAAAGTTCAGCTTTGCGCCGTTCGACTCTGAACCGACTTTTGTTCCCAGCGCCAACGGCTGAGTTCTTGAAGTCACAGGAATCTTTCGGCAACCTCGATCAGATCGACACGGTTGATTACCTGTACGGTCTTGAAGCCGGTGCAGAGCACGTGGTTCAGATTGGCAAGGGTGTTCAGATCTATGTTGGTCTCGAAGCCATCGGTACTCCAGATGCCAAGGGTTTCCGCACAGTTATGGCGACCCTAAATGGCCAGTTGCGGCCAATCAACATTCGTGACCGTAAGGTTGCCGTTGATGCGGTTCAGGCTGAGAAAGCTGATGCAGCGAACCTCGGTCATGTGGCTGCGCCATTTGCGGGTGTCGTGACTCTTTCAGTTGTTGAGGGCACCCATGTTGAGGTCGGGCAGCCGGTTGCAACCATTGAAGCTATGAAGATGGAAGCCACCATCACAGCCAGTGCGTCAGGAACGGTCAAGCGTTTGGCTGTTTCAAAGACTCAGGCAGTAGATGCTGGCGACCTAATTTTGGTTGTCGAAGCTTAGAAAAATTCGCTCGAGTTTTAGCAAGTCGGTAGACTAGCAAGGCTCGCATGTTCGTTTGTGCGCTCAAAAACTAGGAGTTTGATTTGTCATTTTCAGGAAATAAGCCAGAAGACGGTCTAGGAGATTTCTTGGCTCCGCGCTCGGCTGAAGATGAGCAAACTGAACGCACTCACTCACTGGCTGAGATTGCAGTTGATGCTGGTTCGATCGATGTAACCCCGAGTACTTCGTCTATTGAGATCGTGACTGAAGAACCAAAATTCACTCGCGAAGTTGAAGTAGTTGACCCAAACGCCACCCGACGTTCAAATTATTCTCGTCGTGACAGCCTTCGTGGCGAGATTTTCGATCAGCCAGAACCTGCCGCCATGTTGACCGCAGAGCGACTTATCGACGTTTCAGCTCGAAACCGCCCGGCACCAGAATCTGGTCTGCGCCGATTTATCTATTTCTTGACCTTGAAAACCATCAACCTAGGCGACTCGCTTAAGGTTCGTGAACGCAAGGCCGTTGACGCGCGAATTGGCGCTGTGCTTGAAGGTGGCGCGCGCTTTGTGCCAGTTCTTACCCGTAAGGGTGGAGTTGGCAAGACCACTGTGAGCACGCTTCTAGGTATGGCCTTGGCTCTGTCTCGCGAAGACCGAGTTATTGCAATTGACGCAAACCCTGACCGCGGTACTTTGGCGGAGCGAGTGAGTAAGTCAACCCGCTTCACTGTTCGTGACGTAGTGAACCGAGCGGCTGCAATTGATGGTTTCACCGACTTTTCGACAATGGTTTCACGCGATGCAACCCGCTTGGATGTTCTTGCTTCAGACTCTGACCCAATGCTTTCAGAAGCATTCGACGAGGGTGATTACAACGTTGTTGCTGACATGGCGGCTCGTTACTACTCAATTGTCTTGACTGACTGCGGTACTGGTATCGTTCACTCGGTTATGCGCCCGACCCTTCAGCGAGCAAACGGTTTAGTTATTGTTTCTGGGGGTTCAGTTGACGAAGCGCGCCTTGCTTCTGAGACTCTTACCTGGCTTGAGGCAAATGGCTATGGTGACTTGGTTCGCAACTCAATCGTGGCTCTCAACACTGCAACCCAGGCAACTCAACTGGTGAAACTTGATGAGATTGAACAGCATTTCAAGACTCGTGTTCGCAACGTTGTGAGAATCCCTTATGACCCAGCTCTTGCTGCCGGCTCAGTAATCAAGTTCAAAGACCTGAAGAAGGGCACCCAAGAGG
>CAZIFS010000001.1:2284-164187 GCA_964539165.1 uncultured Rhodoluna sp.
GCCGCACTTGTTGTAGATGCACTTAACAGCCCTAGCTAAATAATCGTGGCAGTAAGAGAAATTCGCCTGTTCGGCGACCCTGTACTCAAGACGGTTTCAGATCCAGTTCAAGTAATTGACGACAAGATCAAAGCTCTGATTGCTGACCTACTCGAAACCACTCAATTGCCTGGCCGCGCTGGAGTAGCTGCACCTCAAATTGGCGTGAACATCCGAGCATTTAGCTACAACGTGAACGGAAAAGTCGGGTACCTAATTAACCCCGAAATCACCGAACTAAGTGGTGAGAAAATCTTGGTAGACGAAGGGTGCTTGTCAGTTCCAGGTCTGTGGCACAGGACCCCAAGATTTCAATTCGCTAGAGCAGTAGGCATCGACCTAGATGGAAACAAAGTCGAACTCAGCGGCAATGGCTTGATGGCTCAGGCTTTGCAGCACGAATGCGACCACCTTGACGGATTGGTTTACCTTGACAGGCTAGAGCCTGAAGAGCGTCGCTCGGCTATGAAGAACCTTCGCGCTACCGATTGGTTCTTGAAGTGACTAGATCGCTTTAGTCTCTGAGGTTGCCGGCCCTGAGTTATAAATCTCATCGAGGGCGGGGCCAAAGTCACGCATCACAGACTCTCGTTTAATTTTTAGCGACGGAGTCAAGTGCCCTGAATCTTCGTTTAGTTCACGATCTAGAACGATGAATTTTCTAATCGACTCGGCTTTCGAGAAATTTTTGTTCGCTCGATCAATTGCGGTCTGAATTTCAGCCAACACTGCCGGTTCTTTAGCGGCTTGGGCAATGGTCATAGATTTGTCTAATCCGTGGTTGCTAAGCCAAATCGGAAGCATGTCGGCATCGAGCGAGACCAGCGCGGCTACGAATGGTTTTTGGTCGCCAACTACGACTACTTGACCGATAAGCGGGTTCGCTCGAATTGGGTCTTCCAGCAGTGTGGGAGCAACATTTTTGCCACCTGCAGTCACGATCAATTCTTTCTTTCGGCCAGTGATACTCAAGAAACCATCTTCATCAAGTTCACCGATGTCTCCGGTTTTGAACCACTCGCCATCCATAGCTGCTGCGGTGGCCTCAGGGTTTCGCCAATAACCTCGCATGATGTTGATGCCGCGTAGCCAAATCTCGCCATCCTCGGCAATTTTGATTCCAGTGCCCGGAAGCATTCGACCCACCTTGCCAATTTTGAGGTTGTTTGGTCGGCCGATCATGGCAGGGGCAGTAGTTTCGGTTAGACCGTAACCCTCGAGTACGACCAAGCCAATTGCTCTGAAGAAGTGCCCCAGGCGAGGGCCTAGCGGTGCGCCACCAGAAACCGCGTAACGAACCTTGCCACCCATGGCTGCACGGAGCTTTTTGTAAACCAACACATCAAATAGCTTGTGCTGAATCTTGAGGCCGAGCGACGGCCCCTTAGGTGTGTCTAGTGCCTTGGAATAAGCAATGGCTGTATACGCGGCCTTGCGGAAAATCTTGCCCTTGCCGGCAGCCTCAGCCTTTTGCTCGGCCGAGTTGTAGACCTTTTCGAAAACACGAGGCACTGCCAACAGAAAATCTGGCTTGAAGCTAACCATCGCTTCGCCGACATTGCGTGAGTCAGGTTGGTGTCCTACACGAACACCACCGTGTACACAAAGCACCTCGATGAATCTTGCGAATACGTGAGCCAGGGGAATGAACAAAAGTGTGCTGTGTTTCGGGTTTACAACTTCGGCCAGGTCAAGAGTCGCGTTTTTGCTCAACTCTACGAATCCGCGATGGGTTAGTTCGCAGCCCTTTGGTCGACCGGTGGTGCCCGATGTGTAAATAATTGTGGCGAGGTCAGACAACTTGGATGACTTGCGGCGGGTCTGAATGGTCGCGTCATCGACAGTTTTACCGAGTTGCTTGATTTTGTCGATGTCGCCACCCTCGATGTTCCATGAAAGACGGCATAGGGGAGTGTGGCTCTTGATTTCTTCAAATCGAGCAAGGATCTCTTCGGTCTCACCGAAGAATGCGACACAGTCAGAGTCAGAAAGAATCCATTCAATCTGGCTTGGTGCTGAAGACTCATAAACCGGCACTGGTATTGCGCCGGCGTACCAGATTGCAAAATCAAGAACAGTCCACTCGTATCGAGTGCGACTCATAATTGCTACGGTTTGGCCAGCTTGAATACCTGCGGCAATCAGGCCCTTTGCCACCGCAATAACCTCAGCCTGAAAATCTGAAGCCGAAACATTAGTCCAGGTTCCGGGAGTGAGTTCACGTGCGTAAAGAGCGTGATTGGGGGTTTGAGAAGCGCGATTTGCTAAGAGGTCTGTGATGTTATCAGCTTCATCGGAAACGATTAGCGGGGCTACGTCGTAAGTCTTCATTGGCTCTCCCGAGGTAAAGGTATTTCGATAACTCTACTTGTGTTTAGCCCCAATTTTCACGGGTTTTTCTTCTGAAATTTTGCTGGTGCGACAGGTAAACTTGAACGATTGTCAAACTGCGTCTTTGAAGAATTGGCGCCAAGTAACTGAGGTGAATATGCACGCGATTGGAATCGACATCGGTGGAACCAAAATTGCTGGCGCTCTGGTGGCTGAAAATGGCGAAATTCTAAAAGAGACTCGCGTTCCGACCCCAACCAGTGACCCTGCACAATTGGTCAAGGCTGTCGTTGGTGTCATTCAGGAACTTCGCGAAGGGCAGTCAGTTTTGGGTGTTGGTGTGGCAATGGCCGGCTTCATCGATGCACAGCAATCTTCGGTTATTTATGGAACCAACTTTGGTTGGAAGAATTTTCCGCTCAAAACTGAAATCGAAGCTCAACTCGATCTTCCGGTGATCGTTGAGAATGATGCGAATGCTGCCGCCTGGGCAGAGTATCGCTTCGGAGCGGGCCGCGGCTATCAGCACATGGTGATGCTGACTCTTGGTACCGGCGTGGGTGGAGCAGTAATTGTTGACGGACGCATGCTCCGAGGCGGCTTTGGTGTGGCTGGAGAGCTGGGACACCTGCGGGTTGTACCTGATGGCATCGCATGTGGTTGCGGGCAAAAGGGTTGCATCGAATCATATGCTTCTGGAACAGCCCTGGTTAGAACCGCTCGAGAATTAGCTGCCTCAGGAAACCCGGCTGGTAAGCGCTTGGCCGAACTTCAGGCAGAGGCTGGCGAGTTGACCGGTGCGCAGGTTTATCAGGCAATCACCGAAGGTGACGAAGGTGCACTTGGTCTACTTGCCGATGTTGGTTCTTGGACTGGTCAGGCGATCGCGTCTCTGAGTGCTGTGCTGGATCCTGAAATCGTGGTCATTGGTGGCGGAGTGAGTTCAGCCGGCGAATTGTTGCTTGGATCAATTCGCGAAGCATACCGAAAGCACATGCCAGCTGCCGGCTACCGCCCGGAGCTTGAAATTGTGACGGCGAATTTTGTAAACGATGCCGGTGTGGTTGGCGCAGCTGACCTCGCCCGAGTCGCATTTTCAGACCGATAAACTAGGCTTTCGATGACTTACCAGGGAAGGGAGTAAAACATGGCGTATTTCATTTTGAAAACCTTTGTACTTGGTCCCTTGCTCAGAGTTTTGTTTCGCCCTTGGGTTCGTGGAATGGAGAACATTCCAACTTCGGGCGCGGCTATCTTGGCCAGCAATCACCTGTCATTTTCTGACTCGATTTTCTTACCGCTTCAGAGCCGTCGCCCGGTGGTGTTTCTCGCCAAGAGTGAATACTTCACTGGCAAGGGCATCAAAGGCGCCTTGGTTCGTTGGTTCTTCAAATCAACAGGTCAGCTTCCGATCGACCGTTCCGGAGGAAAGGCATCCGAGGCTTCACTGAACACCGGCCTTAAGGTTCTAAGCCAAGGGCAAGTTTTGGGTATCTATCCTGAAGGAACCAGAAGCCCGGATGGACGCCTCTACCGAGGTCGTACCGGTATCGCTCGAATGGTGCTTGAGGCAAAAGTTCCGATCATCCCAGTTGCAATGATTGACACCGAAAAAGTTCAGCCGATCGGGCAACGTTTGCCGAAGATTCGTCGCATCGGCATTGTGGTTGGCAAACCTCTTGATTTTTCACGTTTTGACGGCATGGAGGGTGACCGAATTGTGCTTCGCGCAGTCACCGACGAAATCATGTACGAGTTGCAGAAACTCAGCGGTCAAGAATATGTAGATGCCTACGCATCCTCAGTCAAAGAAAAACGAGCTCGTCTCGCTAGGTAGGAAGTAGCAAAATGAACGAACCAGTAGTTGCAGCGGATCCAGCAGTTCTCGCCGGACTCGACAACTATCTAAGCCTGCCTGCAGCGCAGCAGCCTTCGTGGCCTGACGCGGCAGCAGTGGCTGAGGTGCGCGCTGAACTTGCCACCCTGCCACCTTTGGTCTTCGCAGGTGAAGTTGACATCTTGCGTTCACGTCTAGCCGACGCCGCTTCTGGCAAAGCATTCTTGCTTCAGGGTGGTGACTGCGCAGAAACTTTCGTTGATGCAACGGCAGATCGAATTCGCAACCGAGTAAAGACCCTGCTTCAGATGGCAGTGGTTTTGACCTACGGGGCATCGATGCCGGTCATCAAAATGGGTCGAATGGCTGGTCAGTTTGCTAAGCCCCGCTCGAGCGACTTTGAAACCCGCGGCGATGTAACTTTGCCAGCCTTCCGTGGCGACATCATCAACGGCTATGACTTCACCGCTGAGGCGCGCGTGCCAGATCCAAAGCGCATGGTCAAGGCTTACAACACCTCGGCATCGACTTTGAACCTCATCCGAGCCTTCACCCAGGGTGGTTTTGCAGACCTACGCTCAGTTCACGAGTGGAACCGTGGTTTTGCCAACAACCCTGCGAATGAGCGCTACCTTTCGCTGGCCCAAGAAATTGACCGTGCCATCAAGTTCATGGCCGCCTGCGGTGCAGACTTCAACGAGCTTAGAACCACTGAGTTCTACGTGAGTCACGAGGGTCTGCTGATGGATTACGAGCGCCCGCTGACTCGAATTGATTCACGCACTGGCAACCCATACATGACATCTGGTCACTTTATTTGGATTGGTGAGCGCACTCGCCAGATGGATCACGCTCACGTTGATTACCTTTCACGTGTTCGCAACCCGATCGGTGTGAAGCTGGGGCCAACTACTCAGGTTGAAGATGTAATCGAGCTAATCGAACGCCTTGACCCAAACCGTGAGCCTGGTCGCTTGACCTTCATCACCCGTATGGGTGCTGGCAAGATTCGCGATGAACTTCCTAAATTGGTTGAGGCTGTTCGTGACTCTGAAGCCAACCCGCTTTGGATCACAGACCCAATGCACGGTAACGGTATAACCACTAAGAATGGCTACAAGTCACGTCGTTTTGATGATGTCATGGATGAAGTCAGTGGCTTCTTTGAGGTGCACAAGGCTGCCGGAACCTACCCTGGTGGTGTTCACGTGGAACTAACCGGCGATGACGTTGCAGAGTGTCTCGGTGGTTCTGAAATGATCGATGAGGCGAGCCTCGAGGAGCGCTACGAATCAGTTTGCGACCCGCGCCTAAACCACATGCAATCACTTGAGTTGGCGTTCCTAGTAGCCGAGCAATTGGCTAAACGCTAAATTTGAACCAAATGTTTATCCCCGCCGAATATCGGCGGGGATAAACATTTAAGTATGAGTGTGCGCGAGCTCTAGCGGCTATAGATGGTAATCGTCGAGCCTGATTTGACCAGTGTTCCAGCTGGTTGGCTAACTCTTTTGACCTTCACGATTCCCCATCGACTACTCAACTGATCGGTGTCTACTACCACGTTGAATCCTGCTGCTTTGAGGGCTCCCTCGGCCGCCAGAATGGTTTCGCCAACCACTGCTGGAACTGCGACTAGATCTGGACCTTTGGAAATTGTCAGAGTGACTTCTGAGCCTTCGCCAAGAGGCTGGGTGCTTGGAATGATACTGATAACTTGGCCTTTGGCCACAGTGTCTGAAAATTCTTCAGAGACCCCGGCAACTTTGAGCCCGGCTGCGGTTAGAGCTGCAGTTGCTACTTCTTGGCTCAACCCCGCGACCACTGGAATTGCCCCCAATGAGACTTTGAGGTCGACGGCAGTGCCACCGGGTAATTCAGCAGTTGCGTCAGCAGAAGTTTCGTAGACCGTTCCTAGCGGTGAATCAACAAACCAAGAAGAGACTTTGCCCAGTTTTAGGCCAGCCCCTACCAGCGCTGTGGTGGCCTCGGCCAGGTTTTTACCCAGTAGCTTAGGCACGGTTACGACGGCCGGACCAGCCGAGGTGACAATCTTGATGTCGCCCCCAAAATAAAGTGACCCAGCGCCCGGTTCAGTGCGAATTACTAATCCGACCGGAACGGATTCGTTGCTCTCAGTGATGATTTGAATCTTTGCATTTAGAGATTCGAGGGCAGCCGATGCTTGTTCGCTGGTTCGGTTAGAAACATCAGGAATCGCTTTGAATCCGCCTGGCCCAAGGCCAAACCACCAGCCCACTCCCGCTCCGAGTAATACTGCCAATAGGGTTGCAATTGCGATGCGCAGGAGGCGTCTTGACCGGCCCAACTTGGCTAGTTCACCCTCGTCTTCAAATGCGATATTCAAGTCATCTAGAACCGTTGTCGCATTTAGGTCATCAAGTTTTTCGGTTGAATTGAAATCAGGGATGACCTCAGTTGCATTTGCTTGCAAAGCGCCTGATCCGGTTGCCAACGGGGAAATTACCTCGGTGGTGTCAAGTTTTTGAGTGGCGTTGAGTCGTCGGCCAGTTAGCCCGTTGTCAAGGTCGCGGCGTGCACGCTGAACTGCAGCAAGAAGTTCCCCCGCATCTGCTGGGCGGTGGTTCGCGTCTTTGGCACAAGCCCAAAGCACGAGCTCGTCAACGATCGGTGCAATTTCTGAATTAATGCTTGAAGGAGCCGGTACCTGGCTATTGGCGTGTTGGTAAGCAATTTGAACTGCCTGCTCGCCTTCGAACGGCTGGCGACCAGTGAGCATTTCGAAAAGGATGATGCCTGCGGCATAAACGTCGCTTCTGGCATCGGCAATGCCGCGCAGAACTAGCTCGGGTGAAAGGTAGGCCACAGTGCCAACCAAAGAGCCGGTGGATGTGTGGTTATCAATGTCTCTAGCCAAACCGAAGTCGCCGAGTTTGATTCTGCCGTCATCTGCCAGAAAGATATTTTCAGGTTTGAGGTCACGGTGAAGAATTCCGGCGCGATGGGCTGCAGCTAATCCGGTGAGTAATTTTTCAAAAAGCGCCAGCCCTCGCTTTGAGTCGATTGAACCATGCTCTTTTAGCGCGTCACGAAGGGTTATTCCAGGAACATATTCCATCGCGATGTAGGCAAGATCTCCATCTTGGCCTTGGTCAAAAATGTTCACCAAATTTGGGTGTGAGAGACGCGCGGCAATCAGTGCTTCGCGCATGAACTTTTCTCTAAAGTCTTGGTCGTTCGATAAGTGTGGGTGGATTATCTTGATAGCTACCTCGCGTTGCAGGCGAGTGTCGATAGCCAAATAGACAGTGGCCATACCGCCGCTAGCAACGAGATTCTTAATCAAATAGCGGCCGCCGATGAGTCGGCCAGAAAGATCCGCCATCGTTTACTCCTAAAAAAGTGGTGCCGGTCGCAATTTTGCTGCCCCAATATCATCCCACGAGGCTAGGGGATACCACATAGGCGCTCAGGTGTGGCAATCTTGTCTTGTGAATGATGTTCTTGATGCAGTGCCTGCTTGGCTAACCGTTCCCGAAGTTGCTGACCAACTCGATATTCCACTCGGTCGCGTTCGTCGACTAATCGAGGAGCACCACCTGGTGGCAGCGCGACGGGACGGAGTGCTGAAGGTTCCGGCCGAATTGATCGTCGATGGAGAGCCACTAGCAAGTCTTCACGGCACGATAATCGTTTTGCTTGATTCGGGTCTCGACATTGATGAAGCTGTCAAGTGGCTTTATACCTTCGACGACACCCTGCCTGGAACCCCAATGGAGTTTTTACTAAAGGGTCACAAGTCAGCGGTGCGCCGTTCAGCGATGATGCTTGCGCTCTAACCGAGAAACGCGATCTAACTAGATCTAACTAAGCGTCACGATTAATAACTAGAAGAGCAAGTTTTTTCAGCTGTTCTTTAGCTCTAGGGTCTAGCTCAAGGCTCTCTAACGCGTTCAAACTTTCGTCAGCTAGTTCTTGCATCATCCGTTCAGTTTTGGCGAGTGCGCCGCTGTCGATGATGGTTTGTTGCAGGAACGCAATCTGTTCACCGTCAAGCACTCGACTGGTCAAAAGTTCGTCAAATATTGTGGCAATTGACTTTGGCAGAGTCTCTCGGGTTAGCCCAACCAAAACGGTTCGCTTGCCTTCGCGAAGATCATCTCCAGCGGGTTTTCCGGTTACCTCAGGGTCGCCAAAAACTCCAAGGATGTCATCTTTGAGCTGAAAGGCCATGCCCAGTGGGATACCAAAAGCTGAAAGACCGCGAAGCATCGCCGGGGTTGCTCCAGCAAAAGCCGCGCCAATCAACATCGGTGCTTCAATGCTGTACTTGGCTGTCTTATACAAGATCACCCGGGTTGCTCGCCCAACCGACTCGCTGGCGGGGCGAGTAAGTGCAGCATTTTCTTCTAGAACGTCTAGGTATTGACCGGCCATTACCTCAACTCGCATCTTGCTGAATTCGTTTCGGCAGGCGGTTTCAATCTCTGGAGTTGGTGCGTTCAGTAGGGCATTGCCAAATAGCTCGCTGCTCCACCCCAACATGAGGTCGCCAACTAGCACTGAGCCGGCTGTTCCGAATCGCTCCGGGCTTCCCGCCCATCCAGATTCTTGGTGCAGGGCTTCAAACCTTTTATGCACGGATGGAGCTCCGCGTCGGGTGTCTGACTGGTCGAGAAGATCGTCGTGAACCAAGGCTGCAGCGTGGAACATTTCAAGGGCAGCGGTGATGCTCACCATTGCTTCAGCCGATGCGGCGCGTTGCTGCTCGGATTGCTGAAGATCTGCAGATTCGAGGGCGCCCACCCAAGACCAATAGGTGAAAAGTGCACGAAATCTTTTGCCGCCGCGGAGAAGGTCTTGGGTGTAGTCAACAACGGGAACAAGATCTGGAGAAATCGTTTCGAATTCAACGCGTCTGGCGTTGCAAAATTCATCCAAGTTTTCTTGAATTAGCCCAAGTAGCGCTTTAGATTCAGTCACGGCACTAGCCTAACGCCGAAGTGGAGCCTACAATTTGAACTAGTGGCGCGCTGCGCAGTTTTAGGAGTTTCGATGGGTCTGTCTGAGCAAGAGCAAAAGCTTCTCGATGAGCTAGAACGCGGTTTCTATGCAACCGACGCGAACCTCGCATCAAAGCTTGGCGAAGGTCGTGTTATTTCACCGCGAAGAATTATCGCAGGGGCAGCGGTTGCCATTATTGGATTGTCACTTTTGATTGTGGCAGTGATGTTGCAGGTGGCCGCATTCGGTGTGGTCGGTTTCTTGGTGATGCTCGCGGGTCTTATTTTGGCCAGCTCAAATGTCAACCGCACCATAGCTAACTCAAAAATACCGGCTTCAGTCAAGGCTGCCAAGCAAGCGGGTCAGGCAAAAAACTTCTTTGAAGACCGTTGGGATCGCCGCCAGGGGCAATAAGCCGAAAAACTCTCGAAACCCACCCGAATAGGGTGGGTTTTTTGCATTAACTGGGATTTTTCCTCCACTGTCAAAAAGCCCTTGAATTCGCGACACGCTGGCTATAAACTCATAAAATTCCGCTAAATTTCCACAAATGTGGAGCAAAGTGGAGTAAAGTGGAGTTAGTTGTAAATGTCGATCGAGAAAGGGGGCGAAGATGCTACTCGGTACGCACACGCCCAAGCTCGACGACAAGGGCCGAGTAATCCTTCCGGCAAAATTCAGAGACGAACTGCAAAGTGGTTTGGTTATCACCCGTGGGCAAGAGAACTGTCTTTACGTTTTTAGCGCTGCCGAGTTTGCAGCCGTTCACGACAAGATTCGTCAAGCACCGGTTACCAATCTGGATGCCCGCAACTACCTTCGTGTTTTTCTATCCGGTGCCTCAGATGAACAACCTGACAAGCAGGGCCGTGTAACTATCCCAGCCGCCTTGCGTCTATACGCCGGCTTAGACAAAGACCTAGTCGTCATCGGTGTTGGTTCAAGAGCTGAAATCTGGAAAGCATCGGCGTGGAACGAATATCTGAAGCTTCAAGAGTCGCAGTTTGCCGAAGTGGCGCAGGAGGTGATTCCTGGACTTTTCTAGTCCCGGATAACCTATGGCAAAGCTAATCTCTGAACTCCACGACCCAGTACTTTTAGAACGCGCAATAGAACTTCTTGCACCAGCATTGGCCACTGATGGCGCTGTACTGGTTGACGGAACCTTGGGTTTGGGTGGCCACAGCGAGGCTTTCCTCGAGCGCTTTCCTAACATCACCTTGGTTGGTATTGACCGCGATCCTGCAGCTCTTGCCCTCGCTGGTGAGCGCCTGCAGCGTTTCGCCGATCGAATTCACCTGGTTCACGCGGTTTATGAAGAAATCTTGGATGTTCTCGACGAACTAGACATTGCTGCAGCAAATGGAATTTTGCTCGACCTGGGTGTTTCATCCATGCAATTGGACGAACGTGACCGCGGGTTTGCATACTCTTACGAGGCGCCGCTAGACATGCGCATGGACTCAACCGTCGGAAAGACCGCGGCTGACATCGTCAACAACTACACCGAAGCTGAACTTGCCAGAATCTTTAAGGAATTCGGAGAAGAGCGCTACGCCAAAGCTGTTGCCCGCGAAATTGTTTCGGCACGCAAGACTCAGCCTTTTGAAACCAGCACCGAACTAGCCGCACTAATCGCAAGGGTTATTCCCTTCATTCCAGGTAAATCTTCAGGTCACCCGGCAAAACGAGTTTTTCAGGCTCTGCGCATCGAAGTGAATGGCGAACTCGAAGTGCTTGAGCGCACCATGCCGGCAGCGCTAGATGCACTGGCAGTCGGCGGACGCATCGTGGTGATGAGTTACCACTCGCTCGAAGACAGAATCACCAAGCAGGCTTTTTCCGCCGCAGCAAACTCTTCGGCTCCCATTGAACTTCCGATTGAACTTCCTGAGCACGCACCAACAATTCGACTGATCGTAAAAGGTGCCGAGCCAGCATCAGCAGAAGAAATTGCCCGAAACCCAAGAGCAGCGTCGGTTCGCCTTCGCGCAGCAGAAAAAATCCGGAGTAAAGCATGAGCACAGCACGTCTAAGCCAGCGTTCAGTTCAGCCGCAGCAGCGAGTAAACCTTCGCGCATTGCCTGCGATGGGTGCTGCGCGTGCCAACCGTTCTGCAATGGTGTTTCTTGCAATTTGCGTTGCCGCGATTGCCGTGCTGAACCTGTGTATTCACATCATGACTTCAAACGCGGTTTACGAGTTGGCTGATTTGCAAGCCCAGAAGCGCGAGCTAACCACAAACGCTCAGATCTTGAGTGAGCAGGTAGATTCACTTTCTTCTCAGCAGAACCTTGCTGATTCTGCCCAGAAACTTGGAATGATCGCCAACGCAAACCCGGTTTTCTTGCGTATTTCAGATCAAACCGTTCTTGGTCAGCCAAAGGCTGCGCTCGACACTAGTGGTCGTGTTGCTTCTAACTTGATTCCAAATGCCGCACTAACCGAGCGCACCGGAGATATTTCATCGATGGTTGCAAGCTCAGGCGCTGCGACTTCCACTGCCGTTGTTGCTGAAACCGTGGTCAGCTACGGTGGTCAAATTGCCGCTTCACCAACTAGATAATTTGGTGAACTGTGGCCTACCTAAATCCAGGTGAACCGCAAAAGCGTCTAAAGCTTTTTGTTGGCATCGTTACCGTCATTGCGTTGCTCTTTGTTGGTCGCCTTTTTTACACTCAGGTGATTGATGCTGAACGGCTGAACACAATCTCTAGTGATCAGCGTTCGGTGCCTCGCACCCTTCCGGCAATTCGAGGCACTATCTACGACGCCGAGGGCAAGGTATTGGCAAAGACAGTCATGCGCTATGACATCAATGTCGCTCCGAGCAAAGTTGCCGAATTCACTCGCACCGTAAACGACCAAGATGTGCAGGTTACGGTGGACCAAGCTGCCGGCGAAATGGCGTCAGCGCTGTCAATGACTAAAGCGGCGGTTTTGAAGAAAATTACCGGAATTGGCGAATATGCCCAGGTCAAGAAGCGTGTTGATGCCGCGGCCTATCGACAAATCAAAGATTTGAATATTCCTTGGGTCTACACCGATGCGATAGCTGACCGCTTGTATCCAAACGGAGCGGTGGCCGGAAACATCGTCGGTTTTGTAAATGCCGAAGGAATTGGTGTAGCTGGCATTGAGCAGATGTATGACAAGTGTCTTGCTGGTGTTTCGGGTCAAGAAACCTTCGAGACCGGTGCTGACGGAATCAAAATTCCTGAAAGCACTGTAACCATAACCGAAGCTGTTCCTGGCCGAGATGTTCACCTGACCATCAACGCAGATTTGCAGTATTACGCGCAGCAGGTAATGGCATCGACAGTTAGTTACTTGCGTGGCGACTGGGGGTCGGCCACGATTATCGACATTAAGACAGGTCGAATTTTGGCTGCTGCCGAGGCACCGACCGTTGACCCAAACGCACCAGAGAAGAGCAAAAGCGAAGATCGCGGTGCCCGCATTTTTCAGCAAGCGTTTGAGCCAGGCTCAACTCTGAAGACCATCACCGCTGCAATCGCAATTGAAGAGGGAAAGGCAACTCCTGAAACCCAGGTGACTGTTCCTTATTCTTGGCCTTTGCCTGGCGTTAACTACAACATCACCGACAGCCACTTTCACCCAACCGAGCAGTTGACCACCACGGGTATTCTTCGCGATTCATCAAATACCGGTATCGCCCAGATCGGTGGTTTGGTTGACTACAAAATTCGCCGCGCCTATCTAGACAAATTTGGCTTGGGTTCTAAAACTTCAATTGGTTTTCCCGGCGAACACTCGGGTCTGCTGAACACCCTAGAAAACTGGGATGGAATCAAGCGCTGGGTATCAACCTTCGGGCAGGGTGTCAGTGTTACTCCAATTCAATCGGCCATGATGTATCAGGCACTTGGCAACGGGGGAGTATTGCTTGAACCAACTTTGACCGATGGCTGTGCAGACGAAAACGGAAAGTATTCAACTGCTCCGGTAAAAGCTGGCAAGCAAGTAGTCTCGCCCGCAACGGCCGAATCAACTCTTTTGATGCTCGAAAAAGTTGTTGAGCACGGTGGCATCGGTCACTACGGAGCGGTTCCCGGCTATCGCATCGGCGCCAAAACCGGTACTGCTCAAATTACAGATCCTGCCACTGGTCGATACGGTTCGCTTCACGCGGTTTCTTATATTGGCTTGGGTCCTATTGAAGACGCCCAGTTCGTGGTTGCCGTCACGGTTTATAAGTCGAGAACCATTTCAAACTCATTTGGTGTTGCCGGACCGTTCAAAAAAATCATGCAACAGACACTCCGAACATACCGAGTGCCTCCATCTACCACGAAATCGCCCAACATTGCTGAAGAATGGTAGTAATGACTATTCAAGAGCAAATTCCACCGATTTTGAGACCCCAGGCCGTTGTGCCAGTGCCTCTGAAGGCTTTTGCACAAAAATTCTCACTTCATTTAGCGCCTGAAACAGCCGAGGTAACGCTCACCGGAATCAGCATGAACACCGGTGACCTTAGAAGCGGCGACCTTTTTGTCGCCATGCCGGGAAAAAAGACTCACGGTGCCAAGTTCGTGGCAAAAGCTCTAGAGCAGGGCGCAGTTGCCGTTCTTACCGATGCAGCAGGTGCAGCAGAACTTGGTCAATTATCGGTTCCAGTGCTCATCCTCGAGAACCCACGAGCTCACCTAGGTGATTTGGCCGCCTATGTCTATGGCAATGTGCCAGGCAACATGCCAAAGCTTTTTGCAACCACGGGCACCAATGGCAAGACTTCGACCAGTTATCTGCTTGAAGGTATCTTGCGTCAAATAGGCGAGGTTACCGGCTTAACATCAACCGCTGAGCGTCACATCGCCGGTGAAGTGATTGTCAGTCGCTTGACCACTCCTGAGTCGCCTGAAATGCTGGCTTTGATTGCTCGCATGCGCGAGAAGGGTGTGACCGCAGTAGCCGTAGAGGTCTCGGCTCAGGCTTTGTCGCAGTTGCGCGTTGATGGCATGCATTTCGATGTGGTTGGTTTCACAAACTTAAGTCACGATCACCTCGATGACTACGCCGACATGGATGAATATCTGGCCGCAAAGCTGCCACTTTTCACTAAACGTCGAGCCGACCGCGGTGTGGTTTGCCTAGATTCAAAATACGGCCGCCTGGTTGCAAAGCAGTCAGAGATTCCAGTCGTTACTATCACCAGCGAAATGGGTGTAGACGCCGACTGGCATGTGGCTGTGACCGCCGAAACACCGCGTTACACCTCATTTGTGTTAGCTGGCCCGAATGGCATCAACATTCGTTCACGCGTGCCACTGCTTGGCATTCACATGGCAGCAAATGCGGGACTTGCCATTGCAATGTTGGTAGAGGCCGGTTTTGATGCCAATCGAATCGCAGATGCCATCAAGGATGGAATTGACGCCTATCTACCGGGTCGCACCGAGCGAGTAACTGGCGAGACCGGACCAGACGTTTATGTTGATTTCGGCCACAGTCCTGATGCTTTCTTGAACACCCTGGCTGCGGTCAGAAAAGTCACGCAGGGGCGAGTATTTATGGTCTTTGGTGCCGATGGTGACCGCGATGCTTCAAAGCGCCCTGCTATGGCTCAGATTGCTGCTGAAGGCTCGGATGTGCTGGTAATCACAGACCACCACCCTCGATTTGAAGACCCGGCCTCGATAAGAAAGAGTCTCATCGAAGCAGCACGAGCCGCGAGACCTGACCTTGAAATAATTGAGGTAAGCCCACCGGAGGCAGCAATTCGCAAAGCCGTGTCTATGGCCCAACCGGGAGACGCGATTCTTTGGGCTGGCCCTGGCCATCAGGATTACCGTGACATTCGCGGTGTTCGTACTCCATACTCGGCCCGAGCAGAAGCCCGTGCAGCGCTCAAAGAGTCTGGCTGGTCATGATTGCAATTTCATTAGCCGAGATTGCCAAAGCAATTGACGGCGAACTCATTATTGGCAGCTCAGGCTCTCATGAAACTCTGGTTAGCGGTTCTGTAGAAACCGACTCAAGGCTGGTAAAGCCGGGTTCGCTATTTTTCGCAAAGCCGGGTGAGGTTACTGATGGGCACCTGTTTGTGCCAGCTGCTGCGCAACACGGTGCCATTGCCGCCGTAGTTGAGCGCCACCTTCCTGAGCAGAAGGATATTGCGCAAATTATTGTCAAGGATGTTGTTCTCGCTCTAGGTAAATTAGCCGGTCACGTGCTGCAAAGCATCCGTGCTGTATCTGACTTGAAGGTCATTGGCATCACCGGTTCAAACGGCAAGACCACGACCAAAAACATGCTTCGCGCTATCTTGAGTCAAGTTGGCGAAACCATCGCGCCGATTGAGTCTTACAACAATGAAGTGGGCGCGCCTTATTCGATGCTTCAAACCACTTTCGACACCAAATATTTGGTTGTCGAGCTGGGCGCCGGTGGCCCAGGCAGCATTGCTTATTTGACTGAAATCGCAAAGCCTAATATCGGCGTTGTTCTGAAGGTTGGCTTGGCCCACGTCGGAGAATTTGGTGGCATCGAAACCACAGCAAAAATTAAGGCAGAACTGCCAGCGAGATTATTGGCAAATGACCTCATAATTTTGAACAGCGATGACGGTTACGTGCGTGACATGGCCGAACTCACCGAGGCGAAGAAAATCAGTTTCGGCACTTCGGGCGATGCTGATTACCGAGCTACTGGCCACGACTTAACAATCGATGGCACAGCTTTTGAATTGCACTGGCCAGATGCCGAAGTATCGAAACTGACTCTCCAAATTTTGGGGGAGCACCACGTCATGAATGCACTTGCTGCTGCGGCGGTTTCTGATCAACTTGGTGTTTCTCGTGCAGTCATTACCGAGGCACTTGAATCAATGCCATTGGCTGAGCGCTGGAGAATGCAAACCACGCATCGCAGCGATGGTGTGACCGTCATTAACGATGCCTATAACGCCAGCCCAGACTCAACAAAAGCGGCGCTTCAAACGCTTGCTCACCTCGGAAAATCAGGCCGTCGAACCATAGCAATTTTGGGTGAAATGGCAGAACTGGGGCATGCTTCGCGTGAGCAGCACGATGCTATTGGTCGCACAGTTGTGCGGTTGAACATCGATCAATTAATTGTTGTGGGAGAGGCAGCCAAGCTAATCCACATGGGTGCCGAACAAGAGGGTTCCTGGGGCGGCGAATCGAAATTTTTTGAGGCGATTGACGAGGCTTTGGCATTTGTTCGTGGAATGCTTATGGCTGGCGATATTGTGTTGGTGAAATCATCCAAGTCTGCCAACCTCAGGCACCTGGGTGATGATCTTTTGGAGGTTCGTTCTTGAGAGCGATTTTGCTAGCCGGTGGAGTCTCAATGGCTTTCACGCTTTTGGCGACCCCTGCTTTCATTTGGCTATTCCGCAAACTTAAGTGGGGCCAATTTATTCGCGATGACGGGCCAGAATCACACCACACCAAGCGTGGAACACCAACCATGGGCGGTGTGGTGATTATTGTTGCTGCGGTTATCGGATATTTTGTTGGCAAGCTAGCTAATAACGAGGTGCCTTCTGCCTCAGCGCTCTTAGTTTTGCTCATGCTGGTTGGTCTCGGACTGGTTGGCTTCATCGACGATTTCATCAAAACCCACAAGCAACGCAGCCTCGGTCTAACCGGCTGGGCTAAAATTGCCGGCCAAGGCGTGGTTGCTACCGTTTTTGCATTGCTTGCATTGCAATTCCCAAACGAGGATGGGCTAACTCCGGCTTCAACCTTTATCTCTGCCATCAGAGACACCAACATTGATCTAATGATGTTTGGCACCATCGCGGGTTTGGCAATCTTCTTGATCTGGATCTACATTCTCGTTGCGGCAGCCTCAAACGGTGTGAATATCGCGGATGGCCTCGATGGGCTAGCAACTGGTTCTTCGATCATGGCGATCGGCGCTTACACAGTTATCGGTTTTTGGCAGTTCAACCAGGCTTGTGGATCAGTGCTAGAGAACGTTTCAGCCTGTTATTCGGTTCGTGACCCGCTTGACCTTGCTGTGGTTTCTACCGCGATTGTTGGAGCCCTAACCGGCTTTCTTTGGTACAACACCTCACCGGCGCAAATTTTCATGGGTGACACCGGTTCGCTTGGGCTCGGTGGCGCACTGGCGGCACTTGCCATTCTTTCTCGTACCGAACTCCTTTTGCTTCTGATCGGCGGTATTTTTGTGATCGTCACAGGCTCAGTTGTTATTCAGCGAGTGTTCTTCAAACTAACTAAGTGGAGGACCGGAACTGGGCGACGCGTTTTCTTGATGAGCCCGCTGCACCACCACTTTGAGTTGAAAGGCTGGGCCCAGGTCACCGTTGTGGTTCGTTTCTGGATCATCGCCGGTCTTTGCGTGCTCAGCGGTATCGGCTTGTTCTATCTTGAGTGGATTGCTGGCTAAGCATACTTATGACTGATTTTTCTCAGCTAAATAGTTGGCACGCCAATTGGCGTGACCTGCGAGTTGTAGTTTTTGGGCTCGGAGTTACTGGCTTCTCGGTCGCAGACACCTTGGCTGAGCTTGGTTGCAAAGTGCTTGTCGTTGCTGAAAAAGCTGATGCCGAACTTCTAGACATCCTCGATGTCATTGGCGTTGAACACATCAGTGGTGAAGCGGCAAGCGGGGTGCCAGCGGCTGTAAAGGGCTTTGAAGCGCAACTGGTGATTACTTCGCCAGGGGTAACGCCAGAGCACGAACTTTTGCGCTGGGCTGCCGCCGAGGCAATTCCGGTTTGGGTCGACATCGAACTTGCTTGGCGAGTTCGCGATAAGAACCCTGAGCGCGTTGCCGACTGGCTGATGATCACTGGCACCAACGGCAAAACCACTACAGTTCAAATGGTTGAGGCAATGATCAACCAGTCTGGCAAACGCGCCATGGCCTGTGGCAACATCGGTACACCGGTATTGGACGCTATTCGTGAACCAGATGGTTTCGATGCGCTTGTTGTTGAACTATCAAGTTTTCAGCTGCATTACCTTGGCACAGTTAAGCCCTTTTCAGCCGCCGTGCTAAACCTTGCCGATGACCATCTAGATTGGCACGGTTCCTTTGAGGCCTACCGTGATGCCAAAGCGAAAATTTTCGAAAACACCCAGGTGGCCTGCGTCTATAACGTTGCCGACTCACAGACCGAGCGCATGGTTGAAAATGCCGACGTTCAAGAGGGTGCACGCGCAATCGGGTTCACCATTGGTACCCCTATGCGTAGCGAGGTTGGCTTTGTCGAAGACATTCTTTGCGATCGTGCATTCTTGGATGACAGGGCCAATACCGCACTCGAAATTGCGACGCTCGAAGACCTCTCAAACATCGGTGTTATGACTCCGCACCTGATGGCAAATGCAGCGGCAGCGACGGCGCTGGCACGTTCATACGGGGTTTCACCGGTTGACATTAAAGCCGCACTCAAGAAATTTAGACTTGACGCACACCGAATTGAATTGGTTGCTGAGGCAGATGGCATTCGATGGATTGATGACTCTAAGGCCACCAATCCGCACGCGGCTGCGGCATCGCTGAATTCTTTTGACAACATTGTCTGGGTAGTAGGTGGTTTGCTAAAGGGTGTTGACATCAGCGAGCTAGTCAAAAAGTACTCTGATCGAATAAAGGCTGCCATTGTGATCGGCAAAGATCGCGAACCGGTGCTAGAGGCGATTTCACGCCATCTCGGCGCCAAGCCGGTAATCGAAATTTTGGCAGATGCTGGCGCTGAAGTTATGGCGGAGGTAGCCGCAGCGGCTGTGTCGTTGGCGCGTGAAGGAGACACTGTTTTGCTTGCACCAGCAGCCGCTTCAATGGACCAATTCAAGGATTACGCCGATCGAGGTAACTCATTCTCTGAAGCTGTCAGGATGGCACTCAAGTGAAGCAGGCGCGCGAACGCCGTCGTCCACCAGCAGCTAAACCGGCTCGACCTCAGCTAAACATTTCTTCAAGCGTTCGCGAACTGAGAGCAAACTCTGGTTCAGCTGCTCGCGGAATGTATAACCGAATATTCGCTGCACAGTCTCAAAATTTTTATCGACTGCTCGCGTTCACCTTCTTCTTGCTGGTTTTTGGTTTGGTGATGGTGTTTTCTGCTTCGTCGATTGACTCACTAAAAGACACGAACAACTCGCTAACTATCGGCGGGCGTCAATTGTTATTTGGTGCAATCGGGCTAATCGCCCTGGCAACAGCGTCAATGCTTTCGATTCAAACAATTAAACGTTTCGCAAAGTTTGCCTTTGTAATCACGATGGGCATGCAGCTTCTTGTTCTGGTAATCGGAAAGAGCGTTGGTGGCAACCGAAACTGGATTCAAATTCCGGGAGTTGGTGCGATTCAGCCATCCGAGTTTTTGAAAATTGGCTTGATTTTGATGCTTTCACTCTGGATGGCAAAGCGACAGGATCGCCTTTATGACGGCCGGGTCTGGTGGCAGGCCTTGCTAATTGCAGTGGCCGCTATGGGGTGCGTGCTACTTGGAAGTGACCTCGGAACTGTAATTGTGATGTTTGCATCAGTCATGATGCTGTTGAATCTGGCTGGTATGCCTAATCGCATCAATTTGACCGTAATAGCCGCGGTAATTATTTCTGTGCCGATGCTTTTGACGGTTGGTTCGGGGTCTCGCGTGGGTCGCATCATGGCTTGGTTGAATCCAAGTGCACCCGACCCAAATGATTACAACTGGCAACCGATTCACGGTGAATACGCGATTGCGGCTGGCGGTATTTTTGGCTCGGGTCTGGGCGAATCCAAAATGAAGTGGAGTTGGATTCCGGTTGTAGAAAACGACTTCATTTTTGCCGTTATCGGTGAAGAACTCGGTCTAATCGGCGCAGCTGTGCTCATTGGCCTGTTCGTATTCTTGGCGATTTCGTTTCGACGAATTTTTGAAAATACCAGGGATGATTTCGCGCGCTTCGTTGTTGGCGGTGTGATGTCTTGGATCGTGCTGCAGGCACTGATCAACATCGCCGTGGTTCTCAGGTTGCTGCCGGTTTTGGGTGTGCCGCTGCCTCTGATTTCTCAGGGTGGTTCATCGCTGGTTGCTACTCTCGGCGCAATCGGATTGGTTCTAGCCATCGAACGAGATAATCACCAGAATCTGTCTCACTTTCGTCAGCCTAGGAGAGTGCGATGACTAACTTTCTACTAGCAGGTGGCGGTACTGCCGGGCACGTTAATCCATTACTCGCGCTTGCCGACAAGATTGTCGCTCGTTCAGCTAGCGACCAGATTTGGGCTCTCGGCACGTCTGAGGGGCTCGAGGCTGAGTTAGTTCCCGCCCGAGGATATCAACTACTGACAATTGCAAAGTTGCCTTTTCCTCGACGCCTGGGCGGCTATGCAATTAAGTTTCCTGCCAAGTTTCATGCCACTGTCAAGCAGGTTGAAAAAATCATCCTGGATAAAAAAATTGACGTGGTTGTTGGTTTTGGCGGGTACGCCAGTGCGCCTGCATACCTGGCGGCAAAGCGTGCCAAAGTGCCATTTGTGGTACATGAGGCGAATGCTTTGCCCGGTTGGGCTAATAAACTCGGCTCGAAGTTTGCTGCCGCAGTTGGGGTTGCTTTCAAAGGTACGAAACTCAAGAATGCAACTTTTGTGGGTATGCCTCTTCGCGGCGAAATAGAAGAATTGGCCAACCACAGTGATCGAGCATCGGCCCGCGCCCATTTTGGCTTAGACCCTGATTCGGTGACTCTATTGGTAACCGGAGGGTCATTGGGAGCCAAGCGCATCAACGACACTATTGAAGCTTCGAGGCGCGTCTTGAATGCGGCAGGAATTCAGGTACTACACATCGTCGGCGGTAGGTCAGAGTTGGCGCCGGTTAGTGCACCAGGATTTGTGCGAATCGCGTACTGTGACCGGATGGATCTTGCGATTTCGGCTGCCGATTTTGCCGTTTCGCGAGCCGGAGCATCTACCGTCAGCGAATTTGCCGCGGTCGGATTACCTGCAGCTTATGTTCCGTATCCGGTAGGGAATGGTGAGCAACGGTTCAACGTGACCGAGATTGTCGCTGCTGGCGGCTCAACCCTGGTTCTTGATTCAGACTTCACGCCTGCTTATGTAGCATCAGAAATTGTGCCGCTCATGTCGAACCGACGCCTGCTTAAGGCGATGGCAGATGGCGCCAAGTCGGTCGGTGTAGCCGATGGTTCGGAGCGCCTTTTGACTTTGATTCTCGGTGTTTTGTAATCCAATTTTCAGGCGTAATGCCTAGTCTTATTACCGAGCGTAAGGAACCAAATGATTAAGCCAGACTTCACCCAGCCGGTACCTGCCGACCTCGGCACAGTTCATTTCATTGGCATTGGCGGGTCGGGCATGAGCGGAATCGCTCGCATACTTCTTGGCATGGGCCACAAAGTTACTGGTAGCGACTTGCGCGACACCGATACAGTTGCGGCACTGCGCGAACTTGGTGCAGAAATCACTATTGGTCATGATGCCGCGAACCTAGGCAACCCAGACACAGTCGTGGTTACTTCAGCACTCTGGCCGACTAACCCGGAATACCTGCTGGCCAAAGAGCGCGGTATTCCGGTTATTCACCGTTCCCAAGCTCTGGCCTATCTGACCTCAAAGCGCGAGGTAATTGCGGTTGCTGGCGCACACGGCAAAACTACGAGCACCGGCATGATCATCACCGGACTTCTGGGTCTTGGCGAGGACCCAAGTTTTGTAAACGGTGGTGTAATCGCAGCATTGAACGCCTCTTCTGCTGCCGGCTCTGGTGACTTATTCGTCATTGAAGCCGACGAGTCAGATGGCTCATTCCTTCATTACGACACCGCAGTTGCTTTGATCACCAACGTTGATGCAGATCACCTAGATCACTACGGAAGCGAAGCGGCATTTGAGGCCGAATTCGCGAAGTTTGCAAATGGTGCCAAAGATTTTGTCGTAATCAGTGCTGATGACCCAGGTGCCGTTCGCGTCACCAAGCTAATTACCAACAAACGAGTAATCACCTTCGGTCAAGATAATTTGGCTGATGTACGACTGTTTGATGTTGATGCAACTGGCGCCCGAGTTTCATTTAGCCTGAGTGTCGATGGCAAAGTTTTGTCGGCCAAGCTGAGCGTTCCAGGCGAACACAATGCAATCAATGCCGCCGGTGCGCTTGCGGTATTGGTTGGCCTTGGTTTTGATGCTGCAGAAAGCCTCAAGGCGATTGAAGCCTTTGGCGGCACTGATCGTCGTTTTCAGCTTCATGGAATGGAACGTGGAGTTTCGGTCTATGACGATTACGCCCACCACCCAACCGAGTCTGCTGCCGCTATCAAAGCTGCTAAAGCAGTGGTCGGCGAAGGTCGATTGATCACTGTCTTTCAACCACACCTATACAGCAGAACTCGAATCATGGCTCAAGAGTTTGCTGATGCCTTATCGGCCAGCGACGAAGTGATTGTGCTCGACATCTACGCGGCACGTGAAGACCCAGAGCCAGGTGTTACCGGCGCATTGGTCAGTGACCGTTTCAAGAACCAGGCCCAGGTTCACTACGTTCCGATCTGGGATGATGTTCCTGCAGTTGCAGCTTCACTTGCAAAGTCTGGTGACTTCATCATGACCATGGGTTGTGGTGACATTTACCGAATGTGTCCAGAGCTTCTTGAAGCGCTAAAGAAGTAGCTTTGAGAAAACCGCAAACTCGAAACTCGTCGGCCAAGCCGTCGAGTAATTCGGCTTTGCCTAAAAAGCCGGTGCAATTGCAGGCAGCACCACCCGAGAAATCTGCAAAGACAAAGCCCGCCAAGCTAAAGTCGGCAAAATTGCCGGCATCGGTGAAAAAAGAGCAAAAACGCCTCAGTTTGGTTCGAAAAGCTACATCGCGCAAGGGCCTAGCAAAAAAACTTTCGCCTGAAGCGCTCAGATTTACCGCATATTCTAGAAATCGACGTCGGGTAATCATCGCCGTTATCGCCTCGTTCAGCGCACTCATCGCCTTAGTGCTTGCCACGATTTTCACGCCATTACTGGCGGTAAAGAAGATCTCGGTCGCCGGTGAAGTTCGACTGGCTGAAAAATCAATTTTGAACGCGATCAAAGATCAACTGGGCAAGCCGCTGCCAATGATCAGTTCAGAAGAAATTGGTGTTTCGCTCCAGGCTTTTCCGCTGATCGAGAGCTTTTCGGTAGTGAGCCTTCCGCCTCACGGTTTGTTGATTCAAATCACCGAGCGCCAGCCCATTTGCATTATTCGCATCGGTGGAGTGGATTACCTGTATGACCCAGCCGGGGTGCGTATTGGTAAGGCCACTGCAAAGGATCGTTACCCAACAGTTTCGGTTTCGGGTGACCCAAGCAAATCAGAGCAATATCAGGCCGCAGTTGATGTACTTCTTGCGCTACCGGTTGAGTTGTTTCCGAAGGTTTATTCCATGGATGCAAAGTCAAAAGATAACGTGACCATGGTTTTGCGTGGCTATGCCAAACAGCGCGTTATTTGGGGTGACAGTTCTCAGTCGGTCTTGAAGTCGAAAGCTCTTTCTGCACTGATTGCCAACCAAAAAGCTAACGTTCGAGTGACCTACGACGTCTCGTCACCAAACGCACCAACAGAAAACTACTCAAAGTTCTAGACACGCCTGCAAAAATGCCATGGATAAGGCACTGCAGCGAATAGTTTCTTGGCGCAACGCAATTAAATCGAGAAACCATAAGGTTCAGGTTGAACCTTTAATCTCAAAAATTGCTTTTATAAGTCCGGAGGAACATCGTGGGTCTAGAGCAGAACTATCTAGCGGTAATTAAGGTTGTCGGCGTCGGCGGCGGTGGCGTAAATGCCATCAACCGAATGATCGAAGCTGGGCTCCGCGGTGTCGAGTTCGTCGCTATCAACACCGATGCGCAGGCCTTGCTGATGAGCGGCGCCGACGTGAAGATCGACATTGGTCGCCAGCTTACCCGCGGCCTAGGTGCAGGTGCCGACCCAGAGATTGGCCGTCGCGCAGCCGAAGATCACTCCGAAGAAATTGAAGCCGCTCTAAAGGGCGCTGACATGATTTTCGTTACCGCTGGTGAGGGTGGAGGTACCGGAACCGGTGCAGCTCCAGTAGTTGCACGCATTGCTAAAACTCTAGAAGCTCTAACTGTCGGTGTTGTAACTCGACCATTCGGTTTTGAGGGCAAGCGTCGTGCTCAACAGGCTGAGCAGGGCATCGACACCCTGCGTAACGAAGTTGACACTCTTATCGTGGTGCCAAACCAGCGTTTGCTAGAGCTGGTCAACAAGACTGTTTCAGTAGTTGAGGCCTTTGCAACAGCAGATGACGTACTTCGCGCTGGTGTTCAGGGAATCACAGACACCATTACAAACCCAGGGCTAGTGAACCTTGACTTCGCAGACGTGAAGTCAGTCATGAAGGGCGCTGGCTCGGCATTGATGGGTATCGGAACCGCCAAGGGTGAAGACCGCGCTGTTCGCGCAGCTGAAATTGCGGTCTCAAGCCCGTTGCTTGAGGCCAGCATCGACGGCGCTCACGGTGTCTTGCTGCTTATCCAGGGTGCCAACGACATTGGTTTGCACGAGGTTGACGAGGCAGCACGACTGGTTCAAGAAGCTGTAAGCCCAGAGGCCAACATCATTTGGGGTATGTCAGTTGATGACAGCCTTGGCGACGAAGTTCGAATTACCGTCATTGCGGCTGGCTTTGATGGTGGTGCACCACGTCGAGTTGAGCGAGCACCATTCAGTTCAATTGCAGCACCGGCTTCGCCGGTTATCGCACCGGTTGTACCTCCGGTGGTGACCAGCAGCACTTCGTGGTTCGAATCTTCAAACCCAACTACCGAAGCTGTTACTGTGATTTCTGGTGTTGACGAAGACGAAATCATCGCCGAAATCAAGGCGTCAGACACCGGTAAGCCTCAGTCAGCTGATGGCACCTGGGGCGACGACCTAGACATCCCTGAATTTCTTCGCTAGAAATTTTGCAAAATTTGCCATTAGCCCAGCGTCTGGTCGAAGTTCGAAATCGAATCGCTACCACCGCTGAGGCTTGCGGCCGATTGGCCAGCGATGTAGAGCTTGTCGTGATTTCTAAGAATCACGAGCCGCAACTTGTTCTAGACCTAATTGACCTGGGTGAACGAAATTTTGGCGAAAATCGGGATCAAGAAGCCAATCCAAAGTCAAAGTGGGTTGCCGAGCGCAGCGATGAAGCAATTACGTGGCACTTCGTTGGCCAGTTGCAAAGCAACAAGGTCAAATCGGCGCTTGAGTACGCAACTGTAATCCACTCGCTTGATCGCCAATCGTTACTTTCTGCTTTGATCAAGAGCACAATTGATGCGCCTAAACCGGTGGGGGTCTTCATTCAGTTGAACCTTACCGAGGATGCAGCTCGTGGCGGAATCGAACCGGCCAATTTAGAGCAGTTTGCCAATGCCGTTCTCGAATCTCAAAATCTTAATCTGCTAGGCGTTATGGGGGTCGCTGCACTAGATCGTGACCCAAGAATAGACTTCGAAACCATCGCTAAAGCGAGTGCACAGTTGCAGAAAATTTCTGCCGACTCAAAGTACATCTCAGCGGGCATGTCTCACGATTTTGAAGCTGCAATTGAGTTTGGCGCGACACACTTGCGCATTGGCACGGCAATCACAGGCAATCGCTCAAAATAGCCATATTCTGGCTAGAGAAGTAATCCTCAGGAGGATAAAAATGGCAAATATTTTTTCACAGGTCGGCAACTGGCTTGGCGTAAGTGGCGGCGACGAGGCTCTACCAGCTCGTCCGGTAGCTGCACCGGCGGCAACCCCAACCGAGCGTCCTGTTGCTCGCGTTACTCCAATGCGTTCACGCGGCCGTGGCGTCAGCGATGTCAACGAGATTTTCACGATTCAGCCTTCTTCTTACGAAGATGCAGTGGTCATCGCAGAGTACTTTCGAAGCGGTATCTCAGTCATCGTAAACATGAGCGAGTTGTCAGAGAGTGACGCCCGCAACATGGTTCACTTCTTGCTTGGCCTGCAGCACGGTCTCGAGGGTCACATCAAGCGCGTTACCGGCAAGGTGTTCTTGCTAAGCCCGTCACACGTTTTGGTTAACGAAGAAGAAGAAGACGCCGTCGGTCTTGCCGACGAACTAATCGTTCGTCCTTAGTGGTTCGCCGAAATGGCAATATTTCTCAACATCCTCGGATGGCTTCTTGCCATTTTCACTTATGCGCTGATCGCCAGGGCAATCATTGACCTAGTAATCGCGTTCAAGCGCGGTTTTAGGCCGACCGGCGCTTTAGTAGTGCTTTTCGAAGTAGTTTTCACAGTTACAGACCCGCCTCTCAAGTTTGTGCGTCGTTTTGTTCCGCCGCTGAGGCTTGGTGCGATTCAATTTGATTTGGCTTGGCCAATATTGCTGATTGCAATTCGACTTCTTGGCAATCTGCTGAAACAAATCGCTATCACCTACATTTAGCAACTCTGTTTCCAACCTCTGTTGACCTGCGGTAACCTGTCTTTAGTAGCAAGCCGACCTCCCCAATCGGCTCCTAAACCAAAACGAGGTATCTAAATGCCATTGACTCCCGAAGACGTAGTCAACAAGAGATTTCAGCCAACCAAGTTCCGTGAAGGCTATGACCAGGATGAAGTCGATGATTTTCTCGATGAAATCGTAGTTGAGCTTCGACGCCTGAGCGTTGAGAACGAAGACCTTCGCCAGCGACTATTGGCTTCTGAATCAAGAATTGCCGAATTGCAGCGCAGTGGAGCAGGCTTGGTTGACCAGCTGAATGCGCCTTCGGCAGATTCGATCTCGAGTCCTACCATTGCTCCTTCGGCTGCCAGCCCATTCCCTGAGGCCACCCAAGACCCAGGTTCACTAGATACCAACAACACCAACAACTTGCTTCAGCTGGCCCGTAAACTCCACGAAGAGCATGTTCGTGAAGGTTTGGCTAAGCGTGATGCTCTAATCGCTGAAGGCCATGCAACAGCTGCTCGCGTTGTTCGTGAGGCAGAGGCTCAGCAGCGTGCCGATATGAGCCGCCTTGAGCAAGAGAAGGCCCTGATCGAGCACCGTATCCAAGAGCTTAGAAGCTACGAGCGTGAGTACCGCACCAAGTTGCGTGCCTACATCGAAGCCCAGTTGACTGACTTGGATGAATCTGACGTTGCACCGACCGATCGTCCGGTAACTTCGCCAGCCTTGACCTACAACTTCGAAGCAGCGGCCGCGCAGGCCGACCAGCCTTTTCAGGTAAATGGTTTCGAAAACAACGACTCAAACATCTAAGCTGTGGCAAAAAATAGAGTCATTGGCCGCTTTGCTGTTGCGGTTGTAATCACCGCCTGGATCGTGATTGCACTCGACCAGTGGGCCAAGGCAGCCGCGATGGCGAATCTTCATCCGGGTGAGTTAGTTCCATTTATCGGGCAATTGGTTCAGTTGCGACTCGCCTTCAATGATTCGGCTGCCTTTTCGCTTGGCTTCGGAATTACCTGGATTTTCACCATTATTTCTAGCCTGGCGGCGCTTGCCATCCTTTGGTTCAGTCGCAAAATCGAAACTTTGAGCTGGGCTATTATGGCCGGTGTCTTGCTTGGCGGTGTTGTCGGCAATCTGATTGATCGAATTACCCGTGCAACTGGTTTTGCTGACGGCACTGTTATTGACTTCATCCAGTTGCCATTCAATTTTGCAATTTTCAATATCGCCGACATGGCAATTGTGATTACCTGCACTTTGGGCGCGCTAAGGCTCATCCGAGGTGAACAGATTGGAAAAGCCAAGCTCGAAGAGGTTCAAGACGAATCTAAGTCACCTTCACTGACTGGCAACTAGTTTTATGAGTGAAATCAAGCACCTACCCGTACCTGATTCACTTATTGGTGAAAGAGCCGATGCGGCAATTGCCAAGCTGATGGGCCTGTCGCGATCTGCGGCAGCTGAACTTCTAGTCGATGGTCTGGTGTCACTAAACGGGCGTGAAATCGGTAAGTCAGACCGTTTGGTTCAAGACGCAATTATCGAGATATCGATGCCGGCTCCAAAAACTCCGCTGGCCATCGTTCCAGTTGAGGTTCCTGGTTTTCGAATCGTATTTGAAGATGAAGACATAATCGTTGTCGACAAGCCTGCAGGTGTTGCAGCTCACCCGTCAGTGGGCTGGGATGGCCCCACTGTTCCCGGCGCTCTCTTGGCCCTTGGCGTTCAGATCACTACCTCTGGTGCTGCAGAGCGCCAAGGTATCGTTCAGCGCCTCGATGTCGGCACGAGTGGGCTAATGACGTTGGCGAAATCAGAATTGGCTTATTCACGTCTAAAGCAAGCTTTTCGCGATCGAACTGTGCACAAGATTTATCATGCTGTGATTCAGGGGTTAGCCGACCCTCTGGCCGGAACATTTGATGCACCCATCGGCAGGCACCCAAAAGCCGAATTTAAATTTGCCGTCATGAACGATGGCAAGCACTCGGTGACCCATTACGAAACCATCGAAGCGTTTCCGGCTGCATCTTTGGTAGAGGTGGTTCTAGAAACCGGACGCACGCACCAGATTCGCGTTCATTTCTCTGCATTCAGACACCCGCTTGTTGGCGACACTATGTATGGGGCTGATCCAAAGCTTGCCGCAAGATTGCAACTAGATCGTCAGTGGCTGCACGCAATGAAACTTAGTTTTGAACACCCAACCAAGGGTGGAATCGTTGAATTCGAGAGCGAATATCCCGCCGACCTGAGCCATGCATTAGAAGTGCTTCGCTCAAACTAGAAACAGCGGCGATAGCTGCCGGCTGGGGCTGGTATTGGGGGATAGGCTGGTCTATCCGAGTGAAAAGAATGTGTGAAAGGAGTCAAATTGAATAAAGATTCATTTGTACACCTGCACGTACACACCGAGTACTCAATGCTCGACGGCGCAGCTCGCGTGAAGCCACTTATCGAGGCAGTTGTTGATCAGGGCATGCCAGCGATTGGCATAAGCGACCACGGCAACAATTTTGGCGCATTCGACTTTTATAAAACTGCCAAAGCGGCTGGTGTAAAGCCGATCATCGGCATCGAAGCCTACCTAACCCCTGGCACAAAGCGTCAAGAGCGAACCAAGGTTCGCTGGGGTAGTGGTGGCGAAGACGACATTTCGGGTGCTGGTTCATACACCCACATGACGATGTTCGCGCAGAACACCGCGGGTATGTACAACCTGTTCCGCATGTCATCCAAGGCCTGGCTCGATGGCTTTTATTTCAAGCCACGAATGGACCGCGAGCTGCTGCAAACCTATGGTCAGGGTGTAATCGCTACTACTGGGTGTGTTTCTGGAGAGATTCAGACCCGACTGCGCCTCGGTCAATACGATGAGGCCAAGAAAGCCGCGGCTGAATTCCAGGATATTTTTGGCAAAGAGAATTTCTTCGCTGAAATCATGGACCACGGTCTAGACATTGAGCGTCGAACCATGTCTGACCTTCTGAAGCTCGCCAAAGAGCTAGACATGCCGCTATTGGCCACCAATGATTTGCACTACACCCACGCCGGCGATGCAGCCGCACACGAGGCATTGCTTTGCGTGCAATCTGGCTCAACCCTTGACGACCCAAATAGATTCAAGTTTGATTCTCAAGAGTTTTACCTCAAGTCTGCTGCACAGATGCGAGAACTGTTCGCTGACTATCCAGAAGCTTGTGACAACACACTGCTAATCGCCGAGCGATGTGAGGTTGAGTTTCAAGAACGCGAACTTATGCCTCGTTTTCCTGTTCCTGAAGGTCACACCGAGGCGTCATGGTTTGAGCAAGAGGTGGCCGAGGGTATGGGGCGCCGATACAAGGGCCAAGTTCCCGAAGCGCAAGCCAAGCAGGTTTCTTATGAAGTTGAAGTCATCAAACAGATGGGTTTCCCCGGTTACTTCTTGGTAGTTGCCGACTTCATCGCTTGGGCGCGTGCACAGGGAATCCGTGTTGGCCCGGGTCGTGGTTCAGCCGCGGGTTCGATTGTTGCCTATGCGCTCGGAATCACCGAACTCGACCCAGTGAAGCATGGTCTCATCTTTGAGCGATTCTTGAACCCTGAGCGCGTTTCGATGCCCGATATCGATGTTGACTTCGATGACCGTCGTCGTGGCGAGGTCATTCGATACGTCTCTGAAAAGTACGGCGATGACCGTGTTGCGCAAATTGTCACTTTTGGAACCATCAAGGCCAAGCAGGCTCTTAAAGATGCCGGGCGCGTTTTGGCCATGCCATATTCGGTTGGTGAAAAACTAACCAAGGCCATGCCACCGATGGTTCTAGGTCGCGACATCGCGCTTAATGACCTGATTAACAAAGATTCAGAGCGGTATAAAGAAGCCCAAGATTTTAGAGATCTCATTGAAGGCGACCCAGACTCAGCCAAAGTATTCGAGCTGGCTCAAGGGCTTGAGTCACTGAAACGCCAGTGGGGTGTTCACGCTGCCGGTGTAATTATGTCTGCAGAGCCATTGATCGACGTAATTCCGATCATGAAGCGCGAAGACGATGGCGCTGTCATCACTCAGTTTGACCAACCGCCTTGTGAAAAGCTCGGTTTGCTCAAGATGGACTTCTTAGGTCTGCGAAATCTGACCGTTCTTGATGACACGCTCGCAAACATCAAGTCGAACCGTAATCAAGTAGTTGTTCTTGAAGACCTAGACCTTGACTCTGACCCAGCAACATTCGAGTTGCTTTCACGCGGAGACACCCTTGGCGTATTCCAGCTTGATGGAACAGCCATGCGTTCTTTGTTGAGGCTACTAAAGCCAACCCTGTTCGAGCACATCTCGGCGGTAATCGCCTTGTACCGTCCTGGTCCGATGGGTATGAACTCGCACACTAACTACGCTCTTCGAAAGAACGGCCTGCAAGAGGTTGATTCGGTTCACCCAGAACTGTCAGAGTCTTTGGCTGAAGTTCTTGACCCGACCTATGGTCTTATCGTTTACCAAGAGCAGGTAATGGCTGCGGCTCAAAAGGCTGCAGGATTCACTCTCGGTAAAGCCGACTTGCTGCGTCGAGCAATGGGTAAAAAGAACAAAGAAGAACTAGACAAGCAATACCAGGGCTTCTCTGATGGCATGAAAGCCAACGGATACAGCGATGAAGCTATCAAGGCACTTTGGGACACACTGCTACCTTTCGCCGACTATGCCTTCAACCGCGCACACAGTGCCGCCTACGGTGTTTTGTCTTACTGGACCGCCTATCTGAAGGCGAATTTTCCGGCAGAGTACATGGCAGCACTGCTCACCTCGGTTGGTGATTCGAAAGACAAACTTGGGCTTTACCTGAGTGAATGTCGCCGAATGGGAATCAACGTTCTAGCGCCAGATGTAAACGAATCGATCGCAGCTTTTAGCGCTGTGGGCGAAGACATTCGATTCGGGCTCGGGGCTGTGCGTAACGTTGGGCTGAACGTTGTCGATGGCATTGCTAAGGCACGCGCCGAAAAAGGTAGATTCACTTCGTTCCATGATTTCTTGCGCAAGGTTCCGGCCACAGTTTGCTCAAAGCGAGTGATTGAGTCGCTAATCAAGGCTGGTGCATTTGACTCACTAGGCCACACCCGACGTTCTCTCATAGAAATTCACGAAGAGGCTGTCGAGTCACAGGTTTCTCTCAAGAAAAATGAGGCAGTTGGTCAGGTCGACCTATTCGGGTCACTGTTCGATTCTGAAGAAGGCATGGATGAAGCCTTCGGCGGAACTGTTCCTGATCGACCAGAGTGGCCGAAAAAAGAAAAGCTTGCCTATGAGCGCGACATGCTCGGGCTTTATGTCAGCGACCACCCACTCGCCGGGCGTGAAGCTCAGCTTGCCAGATATTCTGAGCAAACCATCGGAGCGGTGGCCTCGAGCGAAACCATCAAGGATGGCGAGCAAGTCACCATTGCCGGCCTAATCACAATGGTGCAGCATCGTGTGGCTAGGGCTTCTGGAAACCAATACGGTGCGGTAACCCTCGAAGACTTTGAAGGCGAAATTCAAGTCATGATGATGGGCAAAACCTATCTTGAATACGGTCGAAACCTTCAGGCTGACCAAGTGGTAGTGGTTCGTGGTCGCGTTAGCCAGCGAGACGACGGCAATTCAATCCATGCCTATTCGGTAGAAACCATAGAGGGCACGGGTGAGGGGTCGAGCGGCCCGCTCACAATTCGAATGAACGAAACTGACGCAACCCGAGAAACCTTGGATGAACTCAACCGTATTTTGCGCGTTCACTCTGGGCGCGAAGAAGTGCAAATTGCTCTGATGAGTGAAGGGCAAGAACGCTTGTTTAAATTGCAGGCCAAGGTGTCAGTCACTATGGATCTGTTCGGTGAGCTAAAGGTTCTGCTCGGCGCACGCTGCCTTAGCTGAGGTGCTTTCCTGGGCTCATGTAGCCGCGTTGGTAATAAAGCAATGCCGGGTCAGTTTCGCCCAGAAGGCCTTCAATAACGTCGACAATTACAACTGCGTTCGATTCGACGCTGTGAATCTCGCGGATTTTTACAATCAAAACAGCTGTGGCTGCGCCGAATATTGGCAGACCATATGGGCCGGCATACCAGTCGGCATCGACAAAACGCTTGGTGTGATCGGCGGCCATTTTTTGTGCAAGTTCAAGGTTCTTTTCACCCAAGGTATGAATTGCGGCATATTTTGCCGATTCGATTGCGGCCCAACTGCTCGAACCTCGCGAAACGTTGAAGCTGGCTAGGGGAGGGTTTGCACCCAGGGATGTCATTGATGTGGCGGTGAATCCAACCGGTTTATCCTCGCCATCGAGCAGAGTGATCACAGAAACCCCGGATGCGTGACGGCGGAATGTACCGCGGAGTGCTTCGATTGGGTCTTTTTCAACTTCTAGCTGTGACATTGTCTACCGTTCTTTGATTCCTTCAAGCGTATCGAACCGAGGTCTCGGTTTACACTTGAAGTAAATCCAGGAGGAAAAAAATGGTTCAGCCTAAACCAGTCGATTTGCGTCTGATCGATGCTCGCGGCCGCGCACTTAGCAGTGCTCAGGTTAACCAGCTAGTTCCTCGTGCCTCGGTTGATATTCAGCAGGCCATACGCCAAATTGAGCCATTGCTGGCTGAAGTAAAAGCTTCGGGTGAATCTGCAATCGTTGACGTGACCATCGCTCGTGATGGTGTCGACCCTCGGCCACTAAAGGTCACCAAAGAAGAACTTGCTCGCGCAGTTGCCGAGCTCTCGCCAAGTTTGCGTCGTGCCATTGAAGAGGCAATCGAGCGGGTCTTCAAGGTCTCACGGGCTAACCTGCCTCAAGACACCACTGTTAAGTTGGCTGAGGGAGCCTTGGTTCACCAGCGCTGGCAGCCGGTTGATTCAGTTGGCCTTTATGTACCTGGCGGTAAGGCTGTTTATCCATCCAGCGTGATCATGAACGTGGTTCCTGCTCAGGTGGCTGGTGTGCAGCGCTTGGCTTTGGCCTCACCGGCTCAAAAAGACTTCAATGGTCGCCCGCACCCGACGGTTCTAGCTACTGCCGCCCTGTTGGGCGTTGAAGATGTTTATTGCATGGGTGGCCCAGCGGCAATTGCGGCGTTTGCCTACGGAATTCCGCAAATCGACTTTGCTCCGGTCAGTTTGGTAACCGGTCCAGGAAACATCTATGTTGCGGCTGCTAAACGTGCCCTGCGGGGTTTGATCGGTATCGACTCTGAAGCAGGCACCACCGAAATTTTGGTGATTGCTGATGAATCGGCAAATGCCCGTTTGATTGCCTATGACTTGGTGAGCCAGGCTGAACACGACGAGGCAGCAGCATCCGTGCTGGTTACCGACTCCGAGCCACTAGCTCACGCCGTAATCAATGAATTGGCTGACATTGTCGATGCCACAAGTCACTCCGAAAGAGTAAGAACAGCTCTAGAGGGCCAGCAGTCTGCGATTGTTTTGGTTGATTCATTGCAGTCGGCTATTGATTTCTCAAATCACTATGCCACCGAGCACCTAGAGATTCACACCTCAGATAACAAATCTGTGCTTTCGAGAATCACCAATGCGGGTGCGATTTTCCTCGGGGATTACTCGCCAGTGTCGCTGGGCGACTACATGGCTGGTTCAAGCCACGTGTTGCCAACTGGTCAGCAAGCCAAGTTTGGTTCGGGTTTGGGAGTTCACAGTTTCTTGCGTCCGCAGCAGGTAATTGACTACAACCAGCAGGGCTTGGCACAGATCTCATCCATGGTGGCCGACTTCGCCGAGGCTGAGGGGCTACCTGCCCACGGCGAGGCAGTCACCGCGCGATTTAATCTTTAAATTTTCAAAATAAATTTCCCCCATTTTTAGCCCTTTTTTAGTAGTTTTTTGCGCCGTTTTTTTCCTTCTTTCGCGTCATTACTAGCGACACGCCGACCCAATGCTTAATTTGCAACATTGGCACCCAAACCACAAGATATAGGGGCAGCACACAAAAAACTATCCACATCTAGTGCTTTTTGAGGCAAAAACTGTGGATAACTTATCGGAATTGGGAGGGAACCGCTATGCATTGTCCGTTTTGTCGCTTCGCGGACTCCCGAGTAACCGATTCGCGCACATCTGACGACGGTTCTTCAATTCGACGTCGCCGTCAATGTCCAGAATGCGGCATGCGTTTCAGTACCACCGAAACCGCGAGCCTCACGGTCGTCAAGCGCAACGGGGTCACCCAACCATTCAGCCGAGACAAAATCATGAATGGTGTTCGAAAAGCGTGCCAGGGTAGACCGGTCTCAGAATCTGACCTAGCCCTGCTCGCGCAAACCGTAGAAGAAAACGTACGTGCCACCGGCGCTGCGCAACTTGAAGCAAACGAGATTGGCTTGGCCATCCTTGAACCGCTTCGCAAATTAGACGAGGTTGCATTCATGCGCTTCGCCAGCGTCTACCAAGGATGGGAAAACCTCGATGATTTCGAGGCCGCCATCAAATTGCTGCGTCTGAGCCACGAAGAGACGGCAGACCAGCCCCAGTAACACCCAGATTCAACAAATTTCCACAAAATTCAGTACAAATCATTCAAACGAAAGGCAAAGCAGTGACCGACACCACAGCTTTCATCCACAACACCGGCGCAGGTGCTGGGCTAACCATCGATCGCATTTACACCCAGGAGGGTGTTCACCCTTATGACCAGGTCAACTGGGAGTACCGCGATGTAGTTCAGACCAACTGGCAGACCGGCGAGACCATCTTCGAGCAGCGTGGAGTTGAGTTCCCAGACTTCTGGAGCATCAACGCGAGCACCATCGTGACCACCAAGTACTTCCGTGGTGCAGTTGGAACTCCAGAGCGTGAGTACAGCCTTCGTCAGCTAATCAACCGTGTTGTCTTGACTTACACCCAGGCTGGCCGCGACAACGGTTATTTTGCAACTGAAGAAGACGCAACTATCTTTGAGCACGAGCTCACCTACATGCTGTTGAACCAGATTTTCAGCTTCAATTCGCCTGTTTGGTTCAACGTTGGAACCAAGAGCCCTCAGCAGGTATCAGCTTGTTTCATCCTGTCGGTAGATGACTCAATGGACTCAATTCTTAACTGGTACCGCGAAGAGGGCATGATCTTCAAGGGCGGTTCAGGTGCGGGTTTGAACCTTTCACGCATCCGTTCGTCAAAGGAGCTTCTAAAGAACTCTGGCGGCTCGGCATCTGGTCCAGTTTCATTCATGCGTGGCGCTGACGCCTCTGCAGGAACCATCAAGTCTGGTGGCGCAACCCGTCGCGCAGCAAAGATGGTAGTTCTTGACGTTGACCACCCAGACATCGAAGAATTCATCGAAACCAAGGCACGCGAAGAGGGCAAGATCCGTGTTCTTCGCGACGCTGGTTACAACATGGAGCTTGGTGGCAAGGACATCAACTCAGTTCAGTACCAGAACGCCAACAACTCTGTTCGTGTAAACGCAGAGTTCATGAACGCTGTTGAGAACGGCACCGAGTTCGGTCTTCGCGGCCGTACCACCGGTGAGGTTATTGAGACTGTAGATGCACGTGAACTTTTCGCCAAGATTGCAGATGCAGCTTGGGAATGTGCTGACCCAGGCATCCAGTACGACGACATTATCAATGACTGGCACACCACCCCAGAGACCGGTCGTATCACAGCTTCGAACCCATGTTCTGAGTACATGCACCTTGACAACTCAAGCTGTAACCTAGCCTCGCTAAACCTTCTTAAGTTCTTGAAGCCAGATGGTTCATTTGACTCAGAGACTTTCGTGAAGGCTAACGAGTTGATTTTCACCGCGATGGACATTTCGATCTGTTTCGCTGACTTCCCAACCCAGGCAATCGGCGAGACCACTCGTGCTTACCGCCAGTTGGGTATCGGTTACGCGAACCTTGGCGCTTTGTTGATGGCGATCGGTGTTCCTTACGACAGCAAAGAGGGTTTCGCTCTAGCAGCTGCAATCACCTCATTGATGACTGGAACTGCCTACCGTCGCTCAGCTGAGTTGGCAGGTGTTGTAGGACCATACGCTGGTTTTGCACAGAACAAGGCTGGTCACGAGCGCATCATGCACAAGCACGAAGCAGCTAGCCACCAGGTCATGCCAGTTAGCCAAATCGACGCCGAGGTACTTGCCGTAGCAAACGAGCAGTGGGCTCTAAACACCGCTATCGGTGCAGAAAACGGATGGCGTAACTCGCAGGCTTCATTGCTTGCCCCAACCGGAACTATCGGTTTCATGATGGACTGTGACACCACTGGTATTGAGCCTGACTTCTCATTGGTTAAGTACAAGAAGCTTTCAACCGGTGGCTCAATGCAGATCGTCAACCAGACCATCCCATTTGCTCTACACCGTCTTGGTTACTCTCAAGAGACCATCGAGGCAATCGTTGAGCACATCAGCCAGAACGGTCACGTTGTAGACGCACCTGGTCTAAAGACCGAGCACTACGCAATCTTCGACACCGCTGTTGGTATCCGCGCAATTGAGCCTATGGGTCACGTTCGCATGATGGCTGCGGTTCAGCCGTTCCTTTCAGGTGCAATCTCTAAGACTGTAAACATGCCTGAGACTGCAACCCGTGAAGAAATTGCTGACGTCTACTTCCAGGGCTGGAAGATGGGCCTAAAGGCTCTGGCTATCTACCGCGACAACTGCAAGGTTGGCCAGCCGCTTTCAGACGCGAAGGCAAAGACCGAGACCAAGACCGTGGATGCTTCCGCCGCTGTTCCAATGTCTCACCCGGTTCGCAAGCGTCTTCCAAAGTCTCGTCCGTCATCAACCACTTCGTTCACCGTTGGTGGAGCAGAGGGTTACATGACTGCTGGTTCATACCCAGATGGCGGTCTTGGTGAGGTCTTCTTGAAGCTCGGTAAGCAGGGTTCAACTCTTGCTGGCGTTATGGATGCCTTCTCAATTGCAGTTTCTATTGGCCTTCAGTACGGTGTGCCGCTAGAGACCTTCGTTCAGAAGTTCACCAACGTTTCATTCGAGCCTGCTGGTCTAACCGACGACGCAGATGTTCGTATGGCCAAGTCACTCATGGACTACATCTTCCGTCGTCTAGCCCTTGACTACCTGCCTTACGACACCCGCAGCTACCTAGGTATCTACAGCTCATCAGAGCGTTCAGCAGCACTAGATTCAAACGCTGCCTACGCACCGATTGCTCCGGTTGCTGACGCTGCTGTGTCAGAAGCCATCGAAGCTGTTGCTGAGAAGGTTGCAGAAGTTGTAGCAGCTCCGGCAGCGGTTGAAGTAGAAATCACCACAAAGCGTGAAGCCCACTCGTCAGCTGAACTGTTCGAAATGCTTCAGGGTACCGAGTCAGACGCACCACTGTGCTTCAACTGTGGAATCAAGATGCGCCCATCAGGCTCATGCCACGTCTGTGAAGGCTGTGGTTCAACTTCTGGTTGCAGCTAAAGATTCAAATAGCTGAGGGGCTGGCGCATTGCGCCAGCCCCTCAGTCTTTAATCAGCCAACTGGCAGAGTCAAGTAATCTTGAGGAATCATGTACAAAATCATTTTCAAGCTCTTTTTTGCGCCCATGGATCCAGAAAAGGCACATCACCTGGTCATGGCAGCTATCCGTGTTGGTGGCGCCCTCGGGCTAACCAAATTACTAAAGCTGGCGCCTACCGGTCGGGGATCGGTTCAGGCATTTGGTTTGCACTTTGATGCACCCTTCGGTCTTGCAGCGGGATTCGATAAAAACGCTGTTGCTGTAAAAGCGCTCGGAGAATTAGGTTTTTCACACGTTGAAATTGGTACTGTTACCGCCATTGCTCAATCAGGCAACGAAAAGCCGAGGCTATTTCGTCTACTTGAAGACCGAGCCATCATCAACCGCATGGGCTTCAATAATGAAGGTGCTGCGGTTGTTGCCCAACGCCTAACCGAGTTACGACAGAAGAACCAGGGCAAACTGCCAGTCATCGGTGTGAACATTGGAAAAAGCCGCGTTGTTGAAGTTGAAGATGCTGAAAATGACTATCGTGCGAGTGCTCGCTTTCTCGCGCCGGTTGCCGATTATCTCGCTGTAAACGTCTCTTCGCCAAACACGCCTGGTCTGCGCTCACTCCAGTCAGTAGAGGCGCTTGAGCCAATCCTGAAGGCTGTGCTGGCCGAATCTCTGGGCAAGCCGGTACTTGTGAAAATTGCTCCTGATCTTGCCGATGAAGACATCAATGCGGTTGCCGAATTGGCTCTGTCGCTGGGTCTCGCCGGAGTAATCGCAACTAACACAACGATCTCGCGAGCTGGGCTAACCGCACCCAAGGCCAAGGTTGAAGGTGCTGGGGCTGGTGGGCTGTCAGGTGCACCGCTAAAGGCAAGGTCCTTAGAGGTGCTTAGATTGCTCCGTGCGAGATTGAATGGCCGGGTTGCCATCATTTCAGTCGGCGGTATTGAAACCGCAGCAGAGGCACAGGAGCGTCTAGACAATGGTGCTACCTTGGTTCAGGGCTACACCGGATTCATCTATGAAGGCCCATTTTGGGCTCGAAAAATTAATAAGCAACTGACCAAATAAAAAATGGCCGCTGATAATCAGCGGCCATTTTTTATTTGAAAAGTTTTTTCTTAGAGCTTGTTTCCGCGTTTCACCTGAGGCTTTGGAAGGCGAAGTGCACGCATCTGAACTGAACGCATGCCGGCATACCAGCGAAGGCCTTTTTCAACCTTAGATTCGCCATACTTAGCTGCCAGCGCCTTGGTTGCGCCGCGACCCAAGAAATACGCGTTGATGAAAACGCCCAAGAACAAGGTCCACATCACACCCAGGAGTGCAACCTGAACTGTCTGGTCATCGATTGCAGATAGCAGAATGACCACAAAAAGTGCCGGCATCAGAAGCTCACCGATGGTGAATCTGGCGTCAACATAGTCGCGAACGAACTTGCGCTGCGGGCCACGGTCGCGGGCCAGCATGTAGCGTTCGTCGCCATTTGCCATGCCCTCGCGAGCCTTGCGGCGTTCTGCAATTAGGGCCGCTTTGGCGGCTTGTTTGGCTTCTTTGCTCTTTGCGCCAACTAGCGGTTTCACGTTTGCTGCTTCTTGCTGCTTGCGTGATGGGGTAGGGCGGCCTTTGCTTGAAGGTTTGGCAGTGGTTTTTTCTTGCTCAGTCATAAAAATCCTCTGTGAAATGCTTTGAACTTATAGATTACTCTCATGAGACTTAGCCCCGATGCGCTGCAAGCATTTACCGAGAAATCCAAAGATTTCATTGACAGCAATTTTGAAGCTTACTTGGATGAACTGCAGCAACTTGCTCGCATTCCCGGAATCGCCTGGACCGCCTTTGACCCAGCTGAACTAGATCGCAGTGCTGAGGCTGTTGCCAAGCTTTTAGAGGGAACTGCCATATTTGACTCGGTTGAGATAAGGCGTTCGCAGGCAAATGGCGTTCCTGGAGCACCTGCGGTCGTAGCCCAGCGCCTTGCTAAAGCGGGTCAGCCACAAATCTTGCTCTACGCACATCATGACGTTCAACCTCCCGGTGATGAGCAAGCCTGGAAGACACCGGCTTTTGTGCCACATCGCACCGATGATCGAATTTTTAGTAGGGGAGTGGCCGATGACAAAGCTGGAATTCTGGTCCATTTGGCGGCTATCCGAGCGCTGAGGCAAGTTGCTGGTCAAGATTTTGATCTAGGTGTCACCGTTTTTGTCGAGGGTGAAGAAGAGGCTGGTTCGCCAACTTTCAGAAACTTCTTGGACGAAAATTCTGAACTACTCAAGGCCGATGTCATCATCGTGGCCGATTCCGGAAACTGGTCGACTGAAGTACCGGCGCTCACAACCACCTTGCGTGGGCTGGTTTCACAGGTGATCGAAGTCTCGACACTTGACCACGCTCTGCACTCTGGCATGTATGGCGGCGCTGTTCCCGATGCCATGATGGCGCTGATCAAAGTTCTGGCCAGTCTGCATGATGACCAAGGCAATCTTGCGGTTGCCGGGTTAGCTGAATACGAGGCCGAACGACTTGATTACAGCGAGGCCGACCTTAGACGCGACACCGGATTATTGCCAGGAGTCAGTGCAATCGGTGATGGTGACTTTCTAGAGAGAATCTGGGCAAAACCCGCGCTCACCGTAATCGGCATCGATGGTCAGTCAGTTGCGATGTCGTCAAACACGTTGTTGCCAAAAGCCAGCGCCAAGATCAGTATGCGTATTGCCCCAGGCCAAGAACCCGAGGCCGCCCTGGCTGTCTTGCGTAAACACATAGAGACGCACCTACCTTTTGGCGCCAAGGTGACGTTCGGTGAAGTAGAGCTTGGTAAACCCTTCAACTTGGATGCCTCCGGCTGGGCTGCTGAACTAGCTGCCGATGCGCTACAAGGCGCATGGGGAGTGCCATCGGTGAATATTGGTATCGGCGGCAGCATCCCATTCATCGCCGATCTCAAAGAGGTTTTTCCCTCTGCACAGATTCTGGTAACAGGTGTAGAAGACCCTGATTCGCGCGCTCACAGCCCTAATGAATCAGTGCACATCGAAAGCTTGCGTAAGGCAATGATTAGCGAAGCCGTGTTCCTGCTGGCAGGGAATGATTTGAAGGCTAACTAGGTTCCGTCTCTAGTAAGCAGAAGTTAGAATTTAACTAGTTTTCAAGAAGAAAGAGCAAACCATGAGCGAAGCACAGCAGACCGAAGCAGTTCAGCTTGAGGCTGTAACCGGAATCAAACTTACTGAGCAGGCTCAAAACAAGGTTCGCACTTTGATTTCTGCCGAGGCAACCGAAGAGCAATTACGCCTTCGCGTAGCCGTGCAGCCAGGTGGTTGCTCTGGTTTGATTTACCAGCTTTATTTCGATGAGCAACTTGCCGAAGACGACCAGATCACTGAATTCGGCGATGTGTCAGTGGTTATCGACAAAATGAGCGTTCCTTATCTTGATGGCGCAACTATTGACTTTGAAGACACCATCCAAAAGCAGGGTTTCACTATCGACAACCCGAACGCGGCTGGCTCATGCGCCTGCGGTGACTCGTTTAACTAAAAGATTTTTCTAAGGCAACCCCAATCAACTCTCAAGTTGATTGGGGTTTTCTCATACAAAACACCCTGAAGCACGCGGTTTTTGGCTCTAAAAGACTCTTGAAGAGCGTAGGATAGACAACGTAACGATTCGATATTTGAAGGGTCGATTGTGCTAAAAAAGCGTGCAATTAAGTGGGCAGCTCTGCCTTTAGCAGCATCTGTGATGCTGTTTCTATCCGGCTGTACCCAGCAGGAATTCGAACGTGGTCTTTTGCCAGGTGTTCCAGGTGTGACAAATCACACTGACCGCATCGTTGGCCTCTGGACCACCTCATGGACAGTTCTCTGGGTTGTCGGTGCAATTGCTTGGGTTTTGATGATCTACGCAATCATCGTTTACCGACGCCGCAAGGGTGACAACCACCTTCCAAATCAGATGCGTTACAACAACCCGGTTGAGACATTGTTCACCGTGGTTCCACTAATCATCACCATTGGTTTCTTTGCCTTCACTGCACGCGACATGGCAGCCATCGAGAAGCCTGTAGAAAACCCAGACGTAAGCATCCAGGTCATCGGAAAGCAGTGGAGCTGGGACTTCAACTACCAGAACGAGAATGTCTACTCGAGCGGCATTCAGTCACAGTTCGATGGTGAAGAGGGCTCTGAAGCAGCTCTACCTACCCTTGTTCTTCCGGTTAACAAAACCACCAAGATTGAGCTGACCTCACGAGATGTGATCCACTCATTCTGGGTTGTTGAATGGCTTTACAAGAAAGATATGTTCCCAGGCCGCACCAACGTCATGTACGTGACTCCTCAGGTTGAGGGCACCTACAAGGGCAAGTGTGCTGAGCTTTGTGGCGAGTACCACTCAATGATGTTGTTCAACGTCAAGGTGGTTTCAGAAGCTGAATACGAGACCTACATCACTTCACTTGAGGCTGCGGGTAACGTCGGTCAGCTAGACGACACTTATAACCGCAACCAGAACCTTCCTGGCGACAACCCAGAGATCAGAGGATAAGGACGATGGCTACCGCTACTGCAACCAAGTCAACCTACGGCGCTGCTAAGAAGACCAAGGGTCAGATTCTTGTCGACTGGGTAACGACCACCGACCACAAGAAAATCGGTTACCTTTACCTGATTACCTCGTTCGCATACTTCCTCATCGGTGGTGTGATGGCGTTGGTTATCCGTGCCCAGCTTGCCGCTCCAGGTCTAAACATCGTTGAGACTAAAGAGCAGTACAACCAGCTGTTCACCATGCACGGAACCATCATGTTACTTATGTTTGCAACTCCCTTGTTTGCGGCATTCGCAAACATCCTGATGCCAGTTCAGATTGGTGCCCCGGATGTTGCGTTCCCTCGCCTAAACGCGATTGCCTACTGGTTCTACTTCTTCGGTTCAGCAGTAGCAGTTGCCGGTTTCTTCACCCCTCAGGGTGCTGCCAGCTTCGGTTGGTTTGCCTACGCGCCGCTTTCTAACACCACATTCTCACCAGGTTTGGGTGGAGACCTATGGGTCTTCGGTCTTGCTCTGGGTGGTTTCGGAACCATCATGGGTGGTGTCAACTTCATCACCACCATCTTGACCATGCGTGCTCCTGGCATGACCATGTTCCGCTTGCCTATCTTCGTTTGGAACACCTTGGTTACCTCAATCTTGGTAATCATGTGTTTCCCTCCGCTTGCGGCTGCTCTATTCGCACTTGGTGCTGACCGTCGCTTCGGTGCCCACATCTTTGATCCAGCAAACGGTGGACCAATGCTTTGGCAGCACCTCTTCTGGTTCTTCGGACACCCAGAGGTTTACATCCTTGCTTTGCCGTTCTTCGGTATTGTTTCTGAGATCTTCCCGGTATTTAGCCGCAAGCCGATCTTTGGTTACAAGACCTTGGTTTACGCGACCATCGCGATTGCTGCGTTGTCAATGACCGTGTGGGCTCACCACATGTATGTAACTGGCTCAGTATTGCTACCGTTCTTTGCGTTCACCACAATGTTGATCGCAATTCCAACCGGTGTGAAGGTCTTCAACTGGATCGGCACGCTATGGAAGGGCTCGGTTTCATTCGAGACTCCGATGCTTTACAGCCTTGGCTTCTTGACCACCTTTATCTTCGGTGGTTTGACCGGTGTAATTCTGGCTTCACCTGCTCTTGACTTCCACTTGTCAGACAGCTACTTCGTGGTTGCTCACTTCCACTACGTAGTGTTCGGTACCGTGGTGTTCGCAATGTTCGCGGGCATTTACTTCTGGTACCCAAAGATGACCGGAAAGATGCTGAACGAGCGTCTTGGAAAGATTCAGTTCTGGTTGCTATTCATTGGCTTCCACACCACATTCTTGATTCAGCACTGGTTGGGCATCATCGGCATGCCTCGTCGTTACGCGACCTACCTGCCTGAAGATGGCTTCACTTGGATGAACGGCGTCTCAACCGTTGGTTCAGCTTTGCTTGCGCTGTCGATCATTCCATTCCTTTGGAACATCTACATCACCGCTCGCAAGGGTGAGAAGACCACATTGAACGACCCGTGGGGCTTTGGCCGCTCACTGGAGTGGGCAACCGGAACTCCGTTCCCTCGTCACAACTTCACCTCTATTCCACGTGTGCGTTCAGAGTCACCTGCATTTGACCTGAACCACCCAGAGTTCGCAGCGCCTGAGGCTAAGGCTTCAGCTGCTAAGAAGGGTTAATCCAAATGAAGTTCAACGGAAACCTTTTCTGGTTCCTAACCGCCTTCTACTTTGTAGATTCAGCGGGCTACGCGATCTGGTACTACAACACCAACGGTGGTTATGAGCCGATCGGTACTGCGGCTATCGCAATGCTTGGTTTCATGTGTGCATTCTTGGCTTTTTACATCAAGAAGACTCACGCCTCGCAGGGCCCGGTTCCCGAAGACAGCCTCACCGCAAACATCGAAGATGGCGACTCAGAAATTGGTTACTTCGCTCCATGGAGCTGGTGGCCATTCTTCCTAGGCCTATTTGCATCAATGGCATTCGCAGCACTTGCTGTGGGTTGGTGGTTGTTCATCATCGCGTTCCCACTTTGCTTGGTTGCTTTGATCGGTTTTGTGTACGAACGCAGCCGTGGCCAAAACGCCCACTAAATAGTTCTATAAAAAGCTCCCTGCCAGATCGGCAGGGAGCTTTTTATTACTCGAGATTATTGTCAGCCCAAAGGTTTATTGCCTGCTGAATATAAAGCGCTAACCCAGCCTCGTAGGCATCATAGGTCGCCTTGAATGCCGGATCCATGGTGTAGGTGAGCGCTAGCGACTTGTAGGCGATTCTGTTGGGAGTCCAGAACTGACAGACATATTCGTAGTGTTTGCCAATCCAGACTTGAACTTCGGGGGAGTCAGTAGTGGTTCCTGCAACCATCAACGCTGCGATGCCTTTAGCAATGTGATCGTGTCCGTCACGGTATTCGTTGTACTTGGTCTGGCTCATGCCCGGATGCATTGATGCATGGTGCCCGGATTCAAATTGCGTACTCACAGAGACAGTCTATTTCGGTTAAAGAAATTGGGCCGGTCAAAATGACCGGCCCAATTAGCTAGCTTGATTACTTCTTCTTTGGAGTCGCCTTCTTAGAAGTAACGGCCTTTTTCGGAGCAGACTCTACTGCTGCGTGGTCGTGGTGGGCCGCATCGAGTTCACCCTGGGTGACTGGGGCGATGCGGTCTTCAAAGTAGAAGCGTGATAGAGCTGATCGCATGCGTGCTGCGACAGTAATCTTTCCCTTTGAATTCGGGCGAGCAAGGGTAGGAGCGTAGTCAACGAAGTCAACTAGCTTCCACTGTTCAAACTCGTCTAGAGGCTCGTGAATCTCAACGTACTCACCGTGAGGCAAACGCACGATGCGGCCAGTCTCGCGGCCGTGCAGCACGATTTCACGGTCTTTGCGCTGCAACGACAAGCAGGTGCGCTTGGTGATGATGTAGGCAATGATTGGTCCTACGATCAGAAGAATTTGCATCGAGGTCAAGACCAGGTTGAGCGACATCTTGAAGTTGGTAGCAATCAAGTCAGTCGCTGCACCAGCCCAAAGAACCGCATAGAAGGTTACACCTGCTGCACCGATAGCAGTGCGGGTAGGAGCGTTTCTTGGACGGTCTAGAACGTGGTGTTCACGCTTGTCGCCAGTGACCCAAGCTTCGATGAACGGGTAGAGGGCTACCAGGGCCAAGAAGACAACCAGAACGATGATTGGCAACAGAATGTTCCATGACCAGGTCACGCCGCCTGCAGTAACTTCTAGGTGGCTCGGAGCCAAACGAAGAGCACCGTCTGCCCAACCGATGTACCAGTCAGGCTGGGTACCAGCAGAAACCGGTGACGGGTCGTAACCGCCGTAGTTCCAGACCGGGTTGATGGTAAAGGTAGCGGCAATCAGCGAGATAACACCAAACACGATGAAGAAGAATCCACCGGCTTTTGCCACGTAAACAGGCATCAGCGGGTAGCCGACCACGTTAGTGTCTTTACGACCTGGGCCTGAATAGTGGGTGTGCTTGTGAATGACCACCATGAACAGGTGAATCACGATGAAAATCAGAATCAATGCTGGAATCAGCAGGATGTGCAGACCATAAAGTCGAGCAACGATTGCCTCACCTGGGAACTCGCCACCGAATAGCAATGAAGAGATGTAAGCGCCAACTACTGGCACACCCTTGATCATGCCGTCGATGATTCGAAGACCGTTACCTGATAGAAGGTCGTCAGGAAGTGAGTAACCGGTAAAACCGCCACCCATGCCCAAGACAAACAACACGACACCGACTAGCCAGTTGATTTCACGTGGCTTACGGAACGCACCGGTAAAGAAAACGCGAAGCATGTGCAAACCGGCAGCAGCTACGAATAGTAGAGCTGACCAGTGGTGAACCTGACGCATAAGCAGACCACCGCGCACCTCAAATGAGATGTCCAAGGTTGATGCATAGGCGATAGACATCTCGGCACCCTTTAGAGGACCATAAACGCCTTCGTAGATAACCGGTTCCATTGATGGCTGGAAGAAGAAGGTTAGGAAGGTACCTGAAAGCAACAACACAAGGAAGCTGTAAAGGGCAACCTCGCCAAGCATGAACGACCAGTGGTCCGGGAAGACCTTGCGTCCGAACTCCTTGAGAATGCCGGCTACGCCAACACGCTCATCTAGGTAGTTTGCGGTGCCTGCAAGAAAGCCACCCTTTTTAGGTGCAGAAACTGCATTAGACATTCTTAACGCTCCCAGAAGCTAGGGCCAACAGGCTCGGTGAAATCGCTCTGTGCGATTAGGTAGCCTTCGGCGTCAACGGTGATAGGTAGCTGTGGCAGTGGTCGAGATGCTGGACCAAAGACAACCTTGCACTCGTCAGTCACATCAAAAGTTGACTGGTGGCAAGGGCAAAGCAGGTGGTGGGTGTGCTGCTCATAAAGCGCAACTGGGCAACCAACGTGGGTACAGATCTTGCTATAGGCAACGATGCCGTCATAAGACCAGTCTTTACGCTCGTCAGATTCTTTTAGGTCAGACGGGTCAAGGCGAACTAGCAATACTGCTGCCTTAGCCTTTTCTTCGAGCTTGTGGTGTTCAAGTTCGGTAAGGCCCTCGGGGATAACGTGGAAAACTGATCCGAGGGTGACATCTGAAGCCTTGATTGGTAGGCCAGACGGGTCTTTAGCAAGGCGGGTGCCCTTCTTCCACATGGTGTGGCGAAGAGAGTCACCTGGGTTTGGCCCGAGGTCACCAAAAATCATGATTGCAGGAAGTGGGAACAAAGCCAATGCGCCATAAAGCGAGCGACGGATCAGCTTGCGACGTGAAAAGCCAGACTCTGAATCAGCTAAGCGAACGATCTCAATTGCTCGTGCACGAACTTCTTCAGAACCGCGTGCCATGTGACGCTCTTCTGAAACCTCGGCGTCTGGCATAAGGGTCTTAGCCCAGTGAACTGCACCGATACCGATACCCAGAAGGCCAAGAGCGATACCAAGACCAAGCCACAGAGTGTTGTTGCGAACAGTGCCTAAGTCTTCGGTCAGTGGGAATGCGAAGTAAGCATAGATTGCAAATGCGCTACCGAAGATTGAAGCGAAGAAGAAAGCAGCTACCTGACGGGCTGCAGCCTTCTCATGCTTCTTGCTCTTGTCTGTCATGCGCACACGGTGTGGCTCCATACCTGGGTCAACCACTGCATCAGCTGCGATCGTCGCTAGACCCGCTGAGTACTCGTGCTCTGGTTCGTGCGAACCGGTTGAGGCGATGCTCTTGTCGCTCACTCTGTGCTCCCTTGAGTTTCTATTCGGAAAAGAAGATTAGTTTGACTTGGCGCCAAGCCAAATGGTGATTGCGATGATCAGACCAAGGATGAAGACCCAAGCAAACAGACCCTCAACAACTGGACCTAGGTTCGCTAATTCATAACCACCGGCAGATGGATTTGATTCCACGTACTTTAGGTAGGTGATGATGTCTTTTTTGTCCTCGGGAGTGAGGTTCGCGTCATTGAAGACGGGCATGTTCTGAGGGCCGGTGACCATGGCTTCGTAAATGTGGCGAGATTCGACGCCCATCAAAGATGGAGCGTATTTACCTTCGGTTAAGGCTCCACCAGCACCTACAGCGTTGTGACACATCGCACAGTTGATGCGGAAAAGCTCGCCGCCGCGAGTGGTATCGCCGTCGGCGGCAATCATCTCGTCGGTAGGAACTGCAGGGCCAGGGCCGAGGGTAGAAACGTAGGCCGCCATTGCATCAATCTGTTCCTCAGTGAACTGAACTGGCTTTTTCTCAAGCTGTGGGCCAGATGCTTGACCAGGCATGCGTCCGGTAGCCACCTGAAAGTCGACCGAAGCTGCGCCAACACCAATTAGGGTCGGGGCAGCGGCAGTGCCCTCAGCATTGCTTCCGTGACAGCTGGCGCAGTTAGCTAGAAAAAGTTTCTTGCCTTCTTCGATCTGTGCTGCTGTGTAGATAGAAGAGTTTGATGCAGCTTCTTCAGCGGTTGCAGTGACTGCCGCGTAACCGCCTCCGGTAAGAGCCAGTGCTGCGGCCATTACCAAAATCGCTGCAAAAGGGCTGCGACGGTTCGCCTTTGGGGTTTTCTTCATGAATGCCATATTCAGCGACCTCTTTATTTCAGAACGTAAACGATAAGGAACAAGCCGATCCAAACAACATCGACGAAGTGCCAGTAGTAAGAAACAACAATTGCGCTGGTGGCCTCATAGTGGCCAAACTTCTTTGCGGCAAATGTGCGACCAATCACCAAAAGGAATGCAACCAATCCACCGGTAACGTGCAGTGCGTGGAAGCCAGTGGTGATGTAGAAAGCGCTTCCGTATGAGTTTGAATTTAGAGCAACGCCTTCAGAGATCAAAGTGGCGTACTCCCAAACCTGGCCGGCAACGAAAACTGCTCCCAGAAGGTAGCTCAGTAGGAACCATTCCGCGACACCCCACTTGGTTGGTGACCAACCTGTTGCGCGAGGCTGCATTCTCTCAGCGGCAAAAACACCGAACTGAGCGGTGAAAGAAGAGGCAACCAAGATGATGGTGTTGGTTAGTGCGAAAGGCACGTTAAGAATGGCTGAGTCGTTTGCCCAAATCTCTGGCGAATTGGCACGAAGGCTGAAGTACATCGCGAACAAGCCGGCGAAGAACATCACCTCGCTGCCAAGCCAAACAATGGTGCCAACCGAGGTTGCACTTGGGCGGTTAATGACTGGGGCGCTTAAGGTCGTCATAGTTCTAATCCTAACCCCGAGAAAGCCCTAAAAATGGCATTTTTGTCGACCATGGCGCGGATTTTCACTAATAAACTTTGGGCTATGACTTCTGAATTCACTTGGCCCTCGGTTATCGGCAAACTCGTATCAAAAAACGATCTTTCACGCGCCGAAGCTAACTGGGCGATGTCAGAAATTATGTCGGGGGAGACCCCCGAGTCGATCATGGCCGCTTTCGTTGTCGGCTTGCGCTCTAAAGGCGAAAGCGTCGAGGAATTCTCGGGTCTTGTCGATGTGATGCTTGAAAATTCTCTCAAACTCACCACCGGAGCCAACGCGGTAGATATCGTGGGAACCGGGGGAGACCAGCTGGGAACCGTGAATGTTTCGAGCATGGCATCTGTTGTTGTTGCCAGTGCCGGTATTCCAGTTCTAAAACATGGTTCACGCTCGGCATCAGGCAAGACTGGATCTTCAGAGATGCTCGAGTCCCTTGGGCTCCGATTAGACCTTGACCCAGAGGCGGTTTCGGCCGTTTTTGCTGAAACTGACATAACTTTCTTCTTCGCACCAGTTTTTCACCCGGCAATGAGATTCGTTGGACCAGTTCGCCGCCAATTGGGAATCCCGACCACTTTCAACTTTCTTGGGCCGCTGGCCAACCCTGCTCAACCAATCGCAACCTCGCTTGGAGTGTCGAATGCCGCAGTTGCACCACTATTGGCGGCTGAAATGGCGGCTCGAGGCAGAACCTCGCTAGTGTTTAGAGGCCGTGACGGCTTGGATGAACTCTCGACTGTTGAAGACAGTGATATTTGGCAGGTTTCTGGGGGAGAGGTTCAAAAATCTGAGTTGGATCCAACGAAACTTGGAATCAAGCGAGCGTCGATTGACCAGCTAATCGGTGGCGATGCTGCCGAGAACGCTGAGATTGCTCGAAAGATTTTCGCGGGGAATACGCGCGGCGATCTTGGTGCAGTTCGCGACATTGTGCTGCTAAACGCGGCAGGCGGAATTGTTTCTTATGAATTGGCCAAAGATGCATCGCGTGCAGACGTTTCGCTCGAGCTTCGCCTCGAGGATGCGCTTGAAAAGGCTACGACTGCACTTGAGTCTGGAGCGACAGCCCAAAAGCTGCAGGACTGGATCTCAGCAACTAACTCAAAGTAGGCCCTGACCCAGGGAAGCGCTATCTGTGCAAATAAAACATTACTTGACATAATGTTCATTATCGGCGTTTTGGGTGTGATTGCAGCCGTGCTGAGAAGTGGTCTCGAAGGAAGGCAATTAGCTCATGTGGACCAACTACTTCATTGCTCTCCATAAGTTCTGAGAGCTTCCACCAGCGGTATTCCAAAACATCTCGATGTTCGTCTTCGGTCCAGTTCGATGTATCTAGTTCGAAGTCGGTAACTGTCAGTTTGAAGAAATAATCCACATACGTGTGATGATTTTTGCCGTCAGACCAATCCCAGCGCCCTGATGTTTGCCAAATCGGCTTCTCAAGAGTTTCAATGTCGATTTGAATGCCAGTTTCTTCGAAAAGTTCGCGTACTGCCGCCTGTGCAGGTGTTTCACCATCATCTATGCCGCCCCCTGGAGTGATCCAACGCGGTGGCAGACCAACCTGCGGATCGAAATGTGTCAAAAGCAAGAAGATTTCATCTCGGTCATTGACCAGCAGGATTCTTGCCGTTTCGCGGTGTTGGCCTGGTTGCATGAGTCAAGTTTGTCATTTTTCTAATATGCTCGGTTTGTGAACTCGGGATTTGGTTATTGGGCTGGCTCAAAGCCGCGCATTTTGGCGCATCGTGGGTTGGTTTCTACGAATTCTCCAGTCGAAAACACTCTGGAGTCCTTTGCTGCTGCGCTTGAAGCGGGTGCAGACATCATAGAAACAGATATCCAAGCCTCAAAAGATGGTGTGGCAATTGTTTTTCATGATGCCGATTTGGGCCGACTTGCCGGCCGGCCTGAGTCTGTCATCGATTTAGATTATGCACAGTTGGCTGAAATCGAACTTCTAGGTGGTGGGCGCATCTCGAGCCTTGAGACCGTTCTGATGGCTTTTCCGGCGGCAAAATTCAACTTGGATGTCAAATCAGGAGCTGCCATTGGAGCCGTTGCCGAGGTTGTGAATCGATTGGGTTGCAATGATCGAGTGCTGATTACTTCTTTTAGCGAAGCTAGGCGCTCAAAAACTTTGGCCCTACTCCCCCTGAAAACTGCTAGTTCAGCCAGTGCAGCACTGCTAATTGCCATCTATGTGCTCATCGCCCTAGGTCTAAGTTTTTTCTTACCGGTTTGTAGCAAACGAGTAAAAGCACTTCAGGTGCCAACCAAAGCCGGATTTTTGCGTCTGGATAAGCCTCGGTTCATTCGAGCTGTTCATCGGTCAGGCATTGAAATTCACTTCTGGACCATAAATGAACCTGACGAGATGAAACGTTTGGTTTCTCTCGGAGCCGACGGAATTGTGACCGATCGCGCAGATTTGGCTGTGAAAACCCTTCGAAAAGTGAGTTGAGTTTGCTCTTTAGGTGCAAACTGCGGGAAGATTGAACGTTATCGCCTTGTTATACCTTGGCGACGAGCCTCAAAAAGGCGAACCCAATCAGGAGGAAACATGGCCCAGCAAACTATGCGCGGAATGCGTCTTGGCACTCAGAGTCTTGAAAGTGAGCGTGGAGTTAACTACTCAGCTCGTTCAACTCACTCATACCAGTGCATCAACAACCACGTTTCTGAGATGGTTTTTGCTGCTGACGCCGAACTTCCTCAGACCTGGCAGTGCAAGCAGTGCCCTGAACAGGCAACTCTCCTTGAAGACGGCAAAATGGTCGTTCTAGAGGCAAACGATGACAAGACTCCTCGTTCACACTGGGAGATGCTGCTAGAGCGTCGCACCCGCGAAGAGCTAGAAGAGATTCTTCAGGAGCGCCTGGACTACATCCGTGCACGTCGTGCCGGTGGTCAGGCTGACTTGTAAAAGCCCCACTTTGTGACCAGCCATAGTGCCTCGAGCACTATGGCTGTTGTCATTTTTGAAGCACCTCGGGTGCGTTCTACGAAAGTGATTGGCACTTCTAGAATCACTCCCCCGGCACGATGGCTTCTTAGCGCCATTTCAACTTGGAATGCATAGCCTCTGGCAGCTACTCCATCCAGGTGTAATTGCTTCAGGAAACTGGCTTTGAAAACTCTGAATCCGGCAGTCATGTCTCTGATTCCGGTTTGCAACATGAACCTTGCATAGGTGTTTCCAAAACGAGAAATCGCCTTGCGATACCAAGGCCAATTTTCGACCTCTCCCCCGCTTATCCAGCGTGAACCGATGACTAAATCGGCTTGAGATGCCCTGGCTAAAAGTTTTGGTAGATCTACAGCGCGATGGCTACCGTCTGCATCCATCTCGACAACGAATTCAAAGCCTTTTGAAATTGCCCAACTAAAACCAGCTAAATATGCGGCGCCAAGGCCATCTTTTTGGTCACGATGTAAAACGTGAACATTTGATAGATTCTCGGCTAATTTGTCAGCCAGCCTTCCAGTTCCATCTGGGCTGGAGTCATCAACGATGAGAATTTCCACTTCTGGTGCGAAGAGATTGATTTGTCCGACTGCCCACTCGAGGTTTTCTATCTCGTTGAAGGTTGGCATGATGACTAGCGTGTTCATTGCCCACTTCCTCGCTTGCGCTTTCGAAGCCAGGTCATCAAAACGATCATCGTGAGGAGTGCGGCAGCTAGATTGAAGAAAAAGTCGACACTGCTACCAATAATCATTGCGGGCGTTTTGGATGTCCTGAGTGGTACTTGGGTGATCATTGCACCAGGTTCAAATACTGGGAGGGAATCTAGTTTTGCGCCATCAGGGGCATAGACCATCGATAGCCCGACAGTTGAAATATTGACAATCGCGCGGCCCGTTTCAATGGCTCTTAGTTTGGCGAAGGCTCCCTGTTGGTAGGTCTCGTCGCTGTGCCCGAAGTCTGCGTTATTCGTTTGAGAGAAAATAACCTGCGCGCCTTCTGAGACAAGGTCTCGACCAACGTCATCGATGGCTATCTCGAAGCAAATTAGCACTCCGGCATCAGCTTTGTTCTGGATTGAGAAGATCCCATCTCTGGTTCCGAAGCTATAACCGCGTGAAACTAATCCGATTAAATCTGGGGCTAGCTGGTACCAAAAATCACGGTCAGGAACGTATTCGGCGAACGGAACGGGCCGTTTTTTGTCGTACCAGTCAGTCGGGCCTACTCCGGGTTCCCACAACACAGAGCTGTTATAAAGCTCATCGCCTCTAGAGCTAATTGCTCCAAGAATCAATGGCACTTGAATTTCATTATCAACGAAGTCAGTGATTTTGGCTGCTGCCCCAATGTCGCTAAGGGGGCTGATGTCAGACGCGTTTTCAGGCCAAACCACAACATCCATGGATGATCTCAGTGGAAGATTTTGAAGCAATTTCGAGGCACTCAAATGGTTGTTCAAGATTGTTCCCCGAACCTCGTTTGAGAATAGGCCGGCGTTGGCGTTTCCTTGTACCGAACCTACTGTCAGCGTGCCCGCCTCAGCATTGGCTGGAATGACAATCAGAGCAGGAATTGCAAAAATCATGGCGGTCGAAACTAACGGAAGCACCAGGTGTTTGATTCGGAAGCCCTGTTTATAAAAGTTGAGTGCTGCGATTACCAAAAGTGCGCTTAGTGCGGCAACAATGAAGGTCAACCAGCCCAAACCGCCTACATAGACCCACCTGGCCAGAATTGATTCTGACTGGGTTTGAGCCAGTCGAGACCAAGGGAATCCCCCGTAAGGCAGGGTGATTGAAACCCATTCTCTTGAGGTCCAAATGACCCCGATAGCTGCTGCGGTCAAGATCGCACCTAGCCGAGTTTTCGGCAACTTGCGGTCGAGCCAATTCCAGACAACAGCCGTGGCGGCCATGCCGATTGCAAAAATTGCTGCCTCGAGAACTGACAGTGCAAGCCAAGGCACTGGGCCCAAATAGAGACTTAGCCACTCAATCTGACTGAGATAAAAGGAAAGTCCGCCGACGAATCCAATTGCGATTGCTGTTGAAAATTTCTGTCTATAAATAGAGGCCAAAAGAAGCGCCACGGATACGAAAATCAGCGGCCAAATGCCCTCGCGAGGCATTGCAAGGCTTGAACAGACCCCGCCAACAACCGCGAGTAGAAGGCGCAAAAGTGGCAGTTTTTTGAAAACTGCGATTAGTCGTTTAGCCATAATACGAATACGCGACGATGCCGCGCTTCACCTTATCTACGGCATTCTTGGCAACTTCGGCGAGTTCGGGCCCCGCGGTCTGCGCAATCTGGTCAAGTAGGTCAATAATCTGTTTTGTCCAGCGAATAAAGTCACCGGCGAGCAAGTCGGCGCTATCCAAAACCGTATCTAGACGAGCACCTGATGCCCAGCGGTGAATTGGAAGTGCCAGGCTTAGGTCAAGAGGGTTGCTGTGTCTAAGTTTGTGTTCACGCGATAACTCTTCTAGATCAGACCAAATTTCTTGAGTTGTTTCGATGGCCTGCACAAACTCACCCTTAGGCAATCGTGGTTCCCACTCCTCGTCTCGACGAGCTTCATAGACCAACGCAGCGGCCATGGCAGCCAAACTTGCCGCATCTAGTTTGTTCCAAACACCCTCTCGCAGGCACTCTGAAATCAATAGGTCTCGTTCGCCATAGATGCGCGCTAGGGTTTTGCCGGCCTCGAGAACTTCATAGTCTTCGCCATCGAATTCGATGTATTTGAGGTCATCAAGCATGTCGCAGATTCGATCGAAGGTTTTGGCAACCTGATTAGTTCTACCTTCAATCTGATTCAGGATTCCCTCAAGTTCGCGTTGTAACTTGAACCAACGTTCACCCCAGCGTGCATGAGCCTCGCGGTCAGCGCAAGAGTGACAAGCGTGTGCTCGCATGTCGCGCTTGAGTTGATTCAAACGCTGCTCTTGTAAGTGACGCCCCTTGCTCTGGCGAAGGTCTTTGCCTCGCTCGGCGCGAACTCTACCGGCAGCAAGTGATCGCTCGAGATCGCTGATCTCTCGACGCATCGAGGCGTATTCAGCAAAATCGCCGCGGTGGCATTCCATGGCTTTGGCATAACCGTCGAGTGAAACTTGTTTCTCGCGAATTCCCTTAGCCAAACCGACGACAGATCGGTCGGCCTGGAACTGCGCAAACGAGGTCTCTAGAACTTCTCGAGCACGATCTCGCCCAAAAGCTTCGATTAGGTTGACGGCCATGTTGTAGGTGGGCCTAAATGGACTAACCAACGGATAAGTGCGCTTGCTGGCCAAACCGGCGACATTATTTGGATCCATGTTGGCGCTCCACTGGATCACTGAGTGGCCCTGGGTGTCAATTCCGCGTCGTCCTGCGCGCCCGGTGAGCTGGGTGTACTCCCCCGGTGTGATTTGAACGCGACCTTCGCCATTGAACTTGTCTAAGCGTTCGAGAACAACCGTTCTAGCCGGCATGTTGATGCCAAGTGCCAGAGTTTCGGTAGCAAATACCACCTTGACCAGTTTGCGCAAAAACAGTTCTTCGACAACATCCTTGAAAGCCGGCAACATGCCCGCATGGTGGGCTGCGACACCTTTTTCGAGCGCGCTAAGCCAATCAAAGTATCCAAGGGTTGATAGGTCTTCATCGGCGATGTTGTAGCACTTCTCTTCAACAATTCGGCGAATTTCTTGCTTTTCTTCAGTGGTGGTTAGGCGTACCGTGCTTGACTGGCAAGCCTTAACCGCTGCCTCACAACCAGCTCGCGAAAAGATGAAAAAGATCGCCGGAAGCAGGTCAGCTTCATCCAAGATGTCAACGATTCGAGGCTTCGAAATTCGCTCGATGCGTGCTTCTCGCCCGCGTGGTTGGTCATAGAAAGACTGGCGCTTTCCGCGCTGAGGTCGGTTGATTGGTTGTCGCATTTTAGAAGCATGCATTTGAGCCAATTCGGGGTTAACCCGAACGTCGCGATCGCCTTCGTCAAAGAGCTCAATCATTTCATCGCCGAACAGCACGTGCTGGTTGAGAGGTACTGGTCGAATTTCAGAAACGATAATTTCTGTGTCGCCACGCACTTCGTCTAACCAGGCGCCAAATTCTTCGGCGTTCGAAACAGTTGCGCTAAGTGAAACCAATTTGACGTCTTTTGGCAGGTGGAGAATAACTTCTTCCCACACAGCTCCTCTGAATCGGTCAGCTAGGTAATGCACTTCATCCATGACTACATAACCCAGTGAAATCAATGAATTCGAGTTTGCGTAAATCATGTTTCGCAGGACTTCGGTTGTCATCACGACAATTTGAGCATCAGAGTTTTGATTGGTGTCACCGGTGAGAAGCCCCACTCGCTCTGCACCGTAGCGCTTGACCAACTCGGCGTACTTTTGATTGCTAAGGGCCTTAATTGGGGTTGTGTAAAACACTTTGAGATCTTTTTCGATGGCTAGGTGAATCGCAAACTCACCAACAATGGTCTTTCCAGCACCGGTTGGCGCGGCGACTAAGACGCCCTTGCCGGCAGCAAGTGCCATGCAAGATCTCTCTTGGAAATCATCAAGGGGAAAGCTGAGCAGTTTTAGAAAACTATCGATTGAAGGCGCTTTAGCCTTGCTCTTTGCGAGAGCAAATCTCTCAGCTGGGCTGAATTCGCCGTTTTTCAAGTTAGATTCGCAATCTGTGCATCAATAGAGGCAACTTTTTTAGCCCGGCGCCGATCGTTAAACCAGGTAACGCCGGCTGCCAAGAAATAGAGCATCAAAAGCGGCACCATCACAAGGAACATCGACATTGGGTCTGCGGTAGGCGTTGCAAGTGCTGCAACCACTGCAATGATGAAAACGGCAATTCGCCATGATTTCAAAATATTTTGGGTCGTGATCAGGCCTGCAAAATTGAGTAGCACAAGCACCACGGGCAAAACAAATGCGATGCCGAATACCAGCAAAATGCGGATAGTGAACAGAATGTACTCGTTGGCGCTAATTACGTTTGCTGCTCCGGTTGGAGTAAAACCGATCAGAGTCGAAACGAAACTCGGCAATGAGACCCAGGCCAGAGCAACTCCGGCACCAAAAAGAGGAATTGCACTAAAAAGGAATCCGAGGGTGAATCTACGTTCGCGTTTTTTCAGGCCGGGGGTAATAAAAGCCCAAAGGTTGTAGAGCCAAATCGGGCTTGTGATCAGCACGCCGAGAAATATTGATACCTGCAGCTGAAGGTCGAAGGCGCCGGCGACCGTGCCAATGTTGAGCGTGGCATTTACACCACGAGTTTTAGCAACATCGAGTACCGGCTGTTGAAGAATTTGAAAAACTGGGTCGAAGATAAACCAACCGAAGACCGTGCCCGCGAGGATAAATAGGGCAGACCAAAACAATCTTTTGCGAAGCTCTTTTAGATGCCCGCCGAGGTTCATTTTTGCCTCGGGATTGCGCTTTTTGGCCATGTTTTTGCCTAGCGAAAACTACTTAGTTGAGTCTGAGTCGTTTTTCGTCGAGTCAGTCTTGTCGCTCTTAATTTCGGTCTTGAAAATCTTGAGTGACTGCGCCAAACTCTTAGCCAAACCAGGCAACTTAGGGCCGCCCCACAGCAATAGGACGATAACAAGGATGATGATCCATTCCCAGCCGTTTAGTCTCATTTTTTAAATCTGCTTTCATCGGGGTTGAAGTGCTTTAAAGACTCTATAAGCCTACGCTGTCGCGCATCGTGTTTCTTTTGCTTGCCGGTTAATAGCCGTCTACGCTCAGCTACGAGCACCGCAGGGTCATCAAGCAGATTGTCATCAGGCCTTGCGACATCATCGGGTTTGACCATCGCCGACTGAAGAGCCTCTGAGTTCTTAGCGAGCCTCTCGAATTGGTGCAGCACCTCGCTGAATCGATTCCAGAGCCCGATTGTGATGATGCCGAGTACTGCAACTGAACTAACGATCAATGTTGTCCAGATCCAGAACCATGCCCAAAAACCCATGACTAACCCTCCTGCCCGGTTGGAGCCCCAATGGAATCGGTTTGCCCTAGCGCTCGAAGTGCGTACTCTCTGACCAGTTTTCGCGCCTCTTCTGGCGCAATCACTCGTGCCGCTCCCCCATATTTAGCAATCAGCCTGCCAATGTTCGGAAGGTGTCCGACCTTAATAGTGGCTCGAATTGTTCCGCTTTGATCCGCCGTCGGTTCACTCACCGTCTGAAATTCGGAAATCAATCGGTAGGCCTCTGGCTGAACCTCGACCACGACTTCTGTGTCGGTTAGGCCAGCAACGTAAAGCGCATCTTCAATCTCGCCAACCGATTTGGCTGAATCGCTAATTGGTTCTTGCAAAACCGAAATCGCTCGCATTCGGTCGAGTTTGAAGTTGCGAACATCTTGGTTCCTTGGGCAGTAACCACGGAGATAAGTACCATCTGGGCGTGGATCTAATCGAAGCGGGTGAATGACTCGCTCTGACCTTTCGCCACGTTGGTTGAAGTATTCGCACTTAATCTGAAGGCCTTCAAGAATCGCCGTGCGAATGAGTTCTGCTCCAGCTTCGGTCGAGCCAGGTTTGAATTCGTGAATTTGACTCAACCCGCGACCGGTACCCTCGGCAAGCAATGATTGAAGCACCGGGATGTCAGCATCTTGTGCGAACTCAGGCAGGCTCTGAAGATAATTTATGCCAGCGGCTATAGCAGCGGCTTGTCTGGTTGATAGCCTCGGTGCTTCTTCTATGACCAAATTTTCACTCAACGAAATATAGCCTTCGTCAACTTCGCTCGGATCAATATAGAAAAAACACTCCTCATGCCCATTCAAAAAAGCACGAGCGTCATTCAGCGACGTGATGGCCTTACGTATGTAAGTGGGTTCGAGGCTAAAGTGCTCAGACACCTCTTCAATTGAAACCGTGCCGCGATTCTGAAGATAGCCGATGAGTGAAATCAAGAAATTAAAACGCTCTTCGCCGTTGTAGCTGTTGAGTTTAGGCATGATCAGAGGCCACCTTCGCGAAACCTGATTTGATTGCATCGTCAAGTTCCTTGGGTTGAATCACCCTTATGTCTAGGGCAAAGTCTCGAAGCTCTTCGGCTAGCAGGTGAAGATCCATGAATTCGAACCGCACGGTAGCCTGCTCTTCGGTATTTATTTCATCATCTAGGCGAAAGTGAAACCACGCCTGAGAGTCACGTTTTATTTTGAGTTCAGCGACATTTTTCGAGATAAATTCAGCAAGCGAATCATCGCTTTGCTGTACCGAGATAGAGTCTGGCTGATCAAAGTAGATGGGTTCGTCTTTAATCTTGACCAGGCTGACTTTAGAAGTTATTCGCTTTAGCAAAAAGTTTCGGGACTGCCCGCGTTCAAGATCAAAGCACTGCAACATCCACTGGCCACCAATATTCTTTAGTGCCCACGGTTCGACGGTTCGCTCTTCAACGGTTCCATCTGGCTTTCGATAGTTGAATGAAACAACCGTTCTATCTTCTATGGCGTTCGTGAGGGCATAGAAACTCGGTTCATGGGTTCGAATTCTGGGTGCAAAGCCGAGTATCTCAGATGAAGCTGGCGCAATACCTAGGGCTCGAAGACGAACCAGGCCTTGATTTGCCTCTGACTGCAAAGAGGCCTGCGCCCAGGCTTGAGCAGCCATGTCGAGCAGCTGTAGCTGCTTCGGGGTAAGTTCAATGTGCTTAGGCCAAATATAACTGTCGCTGGCGATGATGTACCGGAGGTCTTCAGGGTCACCATTAGGATTCTGAGTTTCAATCTGAACGCCAATGTCACGCAACTCTGCCTTATCTCGCTCGAACATGCGGTTTAAGGCATCTTCGTTGCCAGGTTCATTCGCTGCTGCGTACCCCAAAATTGCTGAAAATAGTTGCTGTTTATTCAGCCCTCGCTCAGCAAATAAAAGTGCGCAGGTTAGTTGAAGCAGACGCTCAGATTTATCTTTGCGCGTTGGCTGCCAAGCATCCTTGCCTTTCGAAGTCAAAGCGAGCCCCCGTTACTTGCTACTGACTTGGTGTTGCTGAATCAAGAATGTCAATTACGAAAATCAACGTTGAATTTGCCGGAATGCTGCCGCTGCCGGCGGCACCGTAGCCGTCTTCAGGGGTGATTACGACAATCACCTGCGAACCGACTGTCTGGCCTACCAATCCGGTGATGAATCCCTTGATTAGGTTGCCCTCGGTCAAAGTGAAGTTAGCTGGCTGCTTGGTATCCCAGGTTGATTCGAACTTTTCGCCACCCCAGATGAAACCGCTGTAGTGAACGGTGATTGCATCGCCAAGTTTGACCTCGTTACCCACACCCTTGAGCAAGGTTGCAACCTTGGTTTCGGTTGGGGCGTCACCGTTTGGGTTTGTGATTCCAGGTGTACCATCTGGTGCGCGCACAACAGCCGGGAAACCAGTTGTTGCTGGTTGCTCTGAGCCGGTCGCATATGGAAGAGCCACATCAACCAGGTCGATTAGGTAGATTACAGAGTCATCTGCGCCAACACCGGCATTTGGAATACCCTGGCCACCGTGTGCAAGTTTGGCAGGAACTAGAACGACGACACGAGAACCGATGCGAACGCCTGAAAGTGCATGGCAAAGATCAGGAGTCTGACCGGGCGTGAATAGTGCCTGAGCTGGGCCTGTACCGTCGAATGAAGTTCCGCCGAATGCCTCGCCGGTTGTTCCATTACTGGCAGAGAATTCAACGGTTACTTGCTCGCTACCAGTGAACTTGGCTCCAGTTCCTTCTTTAAGCACTCGGGTTTCAATAGCGGTTCCACCCTTTAGCGGGGTTGGAAAATCCATGGTTGGTGCAGCACCATCAGTTTCTGTGACCTGAATCTGTTCAACATTTTTGCCACCGGTAAAGGTGTCGCAGGTTTGTTTTACCCCCTCGAAAACTGCGTCTTCAGGCTTGAGGCCAGAGCAAGCGGTCAAGCCGACTGACAGTGCGGCGATGGCAAGAAGTGCTGAAATTTTGCGCAAGTTTTGATCTTTCATTCGAAGTTATCTAAGTCTAACCAGCAGGTTAGGCCTCGCCCTGTTCCGACTTTGCTGCGGCGGCAGCACTGGCGCTGCGAATGGTTTTGCGAAGCTTCTTGTCAGAGACTTTTCGCTCACCCATGTGGTCAGGATTCCAAACCGCAATGTCTTCATCCGCGAATTCAGGCTTGGCCTTGGTGGTCTTGAAATCAGGCAGTATGGCATTTGGAGCCAAGCGACGTGCCGTCACCAAGAAACCGGTGTGACCAATCATGCGGTGCTCTGGTCGCACGGCAAGGCCCTGCAGGTGCCAACCTCGAACCATCGATTCCCAAGCCTCTGGTTCTGCGAACTGGCCGCTCTTTCTGAGTGCTTCGGTGAATCGAGAAAGCTGGGTAACCGTAGCCACGTAACCCATGATTAGACCGCCAGGCACAAGTGCTGCTGCACATTCGTCGATGCACTCCCAAGGGGCCAGCATGTCAAGGATGATTCGGTCGACCGAGGCATCTTGCTTCTTCTTAGGAAGTTCATCTTGCAAGTCGCCGAGGTGGATATTCCAGTTCTCTGGAACGAGCCCTAGATTTGTAGCCACGTTCGCCGAGGCAATTTCGGCAAACTCTGAGCGGCGTTCAAAAGAGTCGAGCGTTCCGTGGTCACCGATAGCGCGAAGAAGATACATGCTTAGTCCGCCAGAACCAACGCCGGCTTCGACAACCCGAGCACCCGGAAAAATGTCGCCCATCACCATGATCTGGGCAGAATCTTTTGGATAGATGATGTTTGCGCCGCGTGGCATAGAAAGCACAAAGTCACTCAGCAAAGGCCTAAAGGCTAGGTATTCAACTCCGCTTTGATTCGCAACGATAGAACCTTCTGGCTGCCCAATTATGTCATCATGCATTAGGTCGCCACGGTGGGTGCCGTATCTAGCACCAGCTACCAAAGTGATCGTGTTAAGACGACCTTTAGGACCGGTGAGCTGAACTCTATCTCCGGCGCGAAAAGCACCGGTTGGCAGAGCTGCGTCGCTTAATTTTGACAATCGATTTCCTAACTAAACAGTTGCTTTAAATCTTTGACTCTGACGCCCTCTAGGGTTGGCCAGATGATTCGCCCTGGGGCTTCTGGAATTTCAATGAAATTTGGAATGCCTACGGCTTTGGTACCAGCTGCCTCAGCCGATTTCAGGCCGGTTAGAGAATCTTCAAAGGCAACACAGTCGCCAGGGTTTACCCCAAGAAGTTCGGCGGCTTTTAGGTAAGGTTCAGGGTACGGCTTGCCAAATCGCACATCGTCTCCCCCGACGACGACGTCAAAAGCCTTGAATGGAATTTGATCAACAACCTCTTGCGCCATGTGATGCAACGACATCGTCACTAGAGCTGTTTTGATGCCCTTTCGCTTCAACTCGCGCAAAAGTTCTTTGGCACCGGGTCGCCACGGAATCTCGCGCGCTAGTTGCTCGCGAACACCATTGGTGAGTCTATGGATGATTTCTTCAGGCTCTAAATCGCTGCCCAGCTTTTTCTTGATGATTTTTGAAGAGTCAAAAAGGCTCATGCCGATGAGATCAAAACCATCCTGTTGAGTCCACTCGGTCGAGTGCTCGGCAGCTAAAGCTCGCTCGCTTTTCATCCAGTAGTGTTCAGAGTCAACCAACGTGCCATCCATGTCCCACAAGACTGCAGCGGGTAGTTTTCTTCCAAACATTATGTTCCGATTTTACTAGGCGGTCATTGGCTTAGAGTTTTAGTAGAAAGATTTCTCTAGTCAAAGGAAACACCTTGAATCAGCCTATTTTTGCTGGCCGCACTCTAATCGTGGCTTTTGAGGGCTGGAACGACGCCGGAGAGTCGGCAAGTTCGGTAGTGAAATTTGTTGCCGAGAAACTTAGCGCGGATGTAGTTGCCACGGTTGATTCTGAGGATTATTACGACTTTCAGTTCAGCCGCCCGACTGTTTCATACGATGCCGAGGGTAACCGCCAGCTAAATTGGCCATCTACTGATTTTTGTGCTCCCGGAGTTGAGGTTGTAGCGCTAGACCCTGCCCTCTCGCGACTAAACCTACTGATAGGCATAGAGCCTTCTCGCCGCTGGCAAACCTTCACGGCCGAAATTATGGAGATGATTGAGGATCGCGAAATCGATGCCGTCATTTTTCTAGGTGCCATGTTGGCCGATGTACCGCATTCAAGGCCTATCAGTGTGGTTGCGACCAGCCAAAATGAAGCGGTTCGTAAGGCATTCGATGTTGAGCGCAGTCAATACGAAGGCCCGGTTGGGATTCTAAGTGTTTTGGGTATTGCACTTGAAAAGGCAAAGATTCCGAGCATCGCACTTTGGGCGTCTGTTCCCCACTACGTTCACAACACTCCATCGCCCAAAGCCGCTTTGGCCCTCTTAGTTGAACTCGAGAAGTACCTCGGTGTTCAGTTTGAGCATGGTTCGCTGGCTGATGATGCTTTTGCTTGGGAACGTGGGATCGATGAGGTTGCTGAGGCCGACGAAGATATGGCAGGCTACATCGCTCAACTCGAAAAAAACCGCGACGAAGCTGAATCGCCGGCAGCAAGCGGTGACGCGCTAGCTATTGAATTTGAGAAGTTTTTGAGAGCCAGTGAAGAACCTGGCGAAGACGAAAAGAAAACCGAGTAGTTTTAGGCTGCCCAAACTCCGGTTGCCAATAGGGTAAGCACAACCGCACCCAAACCGACTCGCCAAACCACAAATGGCAAGAACGAACCGCGATTCAGGTAGCGAAGTAAGCCAATAATGACTGAAAATCCAACGGCAAAAGATACAAAGGTAGCAATTGCAGTTGCAGCAAGATCCGCCGCAGGCAAATCTTTATAAGTCTTAGCAAACTCGTATAGCCCGCTCGCTACAACCGCTGGAATGGCAAGTAGGAAGCTATAGCGAGCAGCTGCTTGTCGCGAGTATCCGAGTAGAAGACCCATGGAAATGGTTCCACCTGATCTCGAAACACCTGGGATAACCGCCAAGGCTTGCCCTAACCCAAATAGGATTCCGTGTTTAGTAGTGAGGGAATCAATCGAACGATTGCGTTTTCCGTATTTGTCGGCTACACCTAGCACTAAACCGAATGCGATCAGCATGAAGCCAATCACCCAAAGGCTACGAAGTTGGTTCTCTATAAGGTCTTTGAAAACCAGGCCGATGACAACTACCGGAAGGCTTCCAATAACAATAAGCCAACCAAGTTTTGCGTCTCTGCGGGTCTCTTGGTCAACTTTTGATTTGAGAACTATGGCGCGAAATACCGCTGCGGTTATTCGTGTGATATCTCGCCAAAAATAAATTAGTACGGCTAACTCGGTACCGAGTTGGATGGTGGCAATAAACGCTGTGAGTTCTGGCTTGCTCATCGACTGCAGGCCAAGCATTTGTTGTGCGATTTGCACGTGAGCGCTTGAAGAAATTGGCAGAAACTCAGTTAACCCTTGAACGAAACCGAGAACTATGGCTTCGAATGGAGTCACTCTGCTTCGTCTTCTTCGCTCAGAGTGATTGGAAGGTACTCCTCGTATTTCTCTTCGAGAGCTTCTTCGTAATTCAAAAAGGCGTCTTCGAGTTGGTAGAAGGCTTGTTCTACTGCTGGATCATCTTCACCACGTCGAGCAGAAACGGCCTCGAAATGACGCTCTAGCGAAGCGATGAACTGTTGAAGTGCGATGCGGGGTTCCTGAGCCATAAAGCAAAACTACCCCGAAAAATGCCCTCGCGATAGCAACCCCGGGTTTAAATCTGGCAAGAATTCGCCAGGCCTTATCTGGTATTGTTGCTTCTTGTTGTCGCGAAAGCGGCAATCACCTGTCCGGGTGGCGGAATGGCAGACGCGCTAGCTTGAGGTGCTAGTCCTCTTATGAGGGTGGGGGTTCAAGTCCCCTCTTGGACACTAAAGCCCTGGTCCTCCACGACCAGGGCTTTTTTATACTCGAACCTGGCTCGTGACTGCCAGAAGTTAGACTTGATTCGATGGTAGAGAGAGAACCACTTGGCGCCGCTGTTTCTTACAGCGTTGACTTTGCGCGCGATCGCATCCAAGGTAAATCGCTGGTTGTTCTCACTGGTGCTGGGCTAAGCACAGACTCAGGAATTCCCGATTATCGGGGCGAAGGTAGAGTCGCCCGTCACCCAATGACATTCGATGTCTTCGTCGGCTCTCACGAGGCGCAGGTACGCTATTGGGCTAGAAGTTTTGTCGGTTGGAACCGAATCGCCGAGGCTCAACCGAACGCCGGACATTTTGCTCTTGCCCACGCCGAGAATTTGGGTCGCGTTACGCAGATCATTACTCAAAACGTTGATGGTTTGCACCAAAAAGCTGGTTCGAAAAGCGTGATTGACCTTCACGGCCGCCTCGACTTGGTCTCGTGCCTGAGCTGCGGCTTCAACATGACCCGAACAGATCTGGATGAGCACCTACAGGCGTTGAATCCGACCATAAATCGTTCCGCAGATTTTGAATTCACACCGGATGGAGACGCTGAGGTTGAGGCGGCTGAGGGCTTTCAAATTCCAAAGTGTCCGAGGTGCGAGGGTGTGCTGAAGCCAGACGTGGTGTTTTTCGGTGAATCAGTTCCTCAACAGCGAGCTGAGGCAGCAATGGCAAAACTAGATGCCGCAGATTCCCTACTTGTTGCAGGCACTTCTTTACAGGTGAACTCAGGACTCAAATTTGTTAGGCGAGCGGCCAGGGCTGGCAAGCCGATTGTCATTGTCAATCTTGGTGAAACCAAGGGTGATTCGCAGGCCTCGATCAAGATTGATGCAAATACCTCTCAAGTGCTCGAAAGGCTGCTACTTGACTAAAACCGTAATCGGCCTGCTGAGACATGGCCAGACCGACTGGAACATCGATTATCGACTGCAAGGTGTTACCGACGTCGACCTCAACGAAACCGGGCGCCAGCAGGCACGTGTTGCTTCTCAAATTTTGAACCCTACTGATTGGGATTTACTTCTCACCTCTCCCCTATCGCGTGCTCGAGAGACTGCGGCAATCTTGGTTGAAGACGCTGGCTGGGAGCAACCTGTTATCGAACCGCTACTGCTCGAGCGATCCTTCGGCGAAGCTGAGGGCTTGCGTCATGAGGAGTGGAAAGCCAAGTACCCGGATACAAATGCTGTGCCTGGCGCCGAAACGCTGGAACAACTTGAGGATCGGGCAAATCAATTACTTGATCAACTAGTTCGTGAGCACGCGGGTAAGCGAATCCTTACGGTTTCACACGGTGCTTTGATTCGTAAACTCGTCAACATGCTTAGTTCTGGTGAGCTGCCTCGCGAAGGTGAACGACTTGGAAATGCATCAATAAGTGTTTTGGTCCATGACGGAGAAAGCTGGCAGCTAGAGAGCTATGAGCCGCGCACTCTCGGCAATTGAATTATTTCTCGTTAAATATTTTTAGAAGCGACTCGGCCGAGTTGTTCCAGCTGAATTTTTTGACCTGCTCTAGCGAAGCCTTTGACTTGGTCGCCCAAGCAAAATCATCCTCGAGTTGTTTCACTTTCTTTGCAAAATCTGCACCAGAGTTCTGATCAAAGTAAGTCGCTGCGTCGCCGCCAATTTCTTTGAAAATATCGATGTTTGAAACCACGACGGGAATACCACGCGCCATCGATTCAACTAGCGGAATTCCGAATCCTTCATCCTGGGATGCATGCACCAAGGCAACTGAGCTTTCAATCAATGTTGCGTACTCTGCGTCTGATACCCCGTTCAAAAAATGAACCGAGCCGCCATTTTTTGATATTCCACTCTCGAGTTCAGCCTTGCGCTGCGGAGCGACCCGACTCAACAGCAAAAGCTCATAACCTGGAAGATGTGCCATGCCGCTGATAAGCGTTTCAACGTTTTTATAGTCCATGAAGCTACCCATGTACACCAGAGTTTGTTGCCCCCTAGGTCTCTGCTTCGGAAGTGCTTCGCCCTCAATTTGATCGGCGGCGTTGTACACGACCGATATTGGCCGCTTCGTCAGTCGATGTTCGAGCATTAGCTTTTTGGTAGTTTCACTGACTGTAGCCACGGCATCGGCGCGATTAAGAAGCAGGCGCTGCGGCCAGTAAACCAGGTGGTAAAGGCGCCAAACCGCGCGAATCAGTGGACTGAAGCTCGGTGGCGGCGCTGGGTGACGATAATAAATCAGGTCATGCAAGGTGAGTACCAAGCGATATTTTCGTCCTAAGCTGCCCATGGTCTGCATTGGAGAAAACACTTGCTGCGCGCCAAGGCGATTTAACTTGAAGGCAATGAATAGCTCACTGGCCTTAGTCGGGTCATTTAGCAACACAGATTTGCATGGCGGAAGCTTCTCAAGTTGTCGCGGGTCACTCACGATTGCAATTAGTTCAGTCTTTTTTTGAAGAGCTGAAAAGAGACCGGCAGAAAACCTACTGATTCCGTCATGGTGGTCGATCCGAATGAATCGCGCGTCAAAATAAATTGTCATGTGACTAGCCCTGTTTCGAGATGAAATTCTGGATCGCGAGAGCCACCTCGCCTGGAACTTCATAGTGAGTCAGATGTCCAACTTTTGCGAAATCTACGTGGGTCACAGGAGTGGCGATTGTTGAAATCATTTCAAGTTGCTGGCTCGGGCTGGTGATGTCATCTTTGCCTCCAGAAATCACTAGAACTGGAGTTTTGAACTTAGCTGAGTAATTAGACACACAGTCTGAGACTGAAGCGTTGTAACCTTCTACAGCAACGCGCCGGTCGGCAAAATCATTGAAATTGGCATCATGTTGGGCGTGCACCCATGATCGAAGTTCTGCATTTCTTGATTTAGTCATCACAATGCTCATGCCGCGCACCATGGGCCAGCTCTTTAGCACGCCCTCCCCTAGCTTCAGCGGCATTGCTTGTGCCAACCAAAAGAAGCTCTTAGCAACACCGGTGAGAGCGGCTTTTGGCCCTTTTAGTGCCGGTGATGAAACAGGGTTTTCTAAAATTAGCGACTCAAAATCATCGCTTTCAGCGGCATGCTTGGCCACGACGATGCTTCCAAAACTGTGGCCCAGTAGGTGTGGCTTCGCGTCAAGCTGAAGCCCGTTGATGAATTCGCCCACCCACTTCGAATACAACTCGATGGTGTGTTCGCCAGAAAACGGAGTGCTTTCACCAAAACCAGGAAGATCTGGAATGTAGATATTTAGGTTTTCCAGTGCCCCAGCAATTGCCTCTAGTCCGCGGTGATTTCCACGGTATCCATGAATGAAAACTACTGCTGGTGCATCGGCACCATCAGCTGGGTAGTGCCAATAGCGAGTGACCGTGCCAGCTGCGTGCATTTCATGGCGAATTCCACGGATGCGTGCCGCCTGAGTAAGTTTCTCGGATACCAGCGTCAATTAATCACTCACTTTTCGACGGTTTAGACCGAGAAGTACTTTGCCTCTGGATGGTGCAGAACCATCGCATCGGTTGACTGCTCTGGGTGAAGCTGAAGCTCTTCAGACAGCGTGACTCCGATTACCTCAGGCTTCAGCAAGTCGACCAGTTTTGCTCGGTCTTCAAGATCTGGGCAAGCTGGGTAGCCGAATGAGTATCGAGCGCCGCGGTAGTCCAGTTTGAAGTGGCCTTCCATGTCGCTCGGGTCTTCAGACGAGAATCCTAGTTCTTCGCGCACCCGGGCATGCCAGAACTCTGCGAGTGCCTCGGTTAGCTGTACTGAGAGTCCGTGAATCTCCAGATAATTTCTGTAGTCATTGGCCTGGTAGAGCTCATTGGCGAATTCAGAAATGCGGTTTCCCATGGTTACCAACTGGAATGGAACGACGTCTATCTCACCGCTCTCTTTCGACTTCACGAAATCGCTTAGGCAAAGGTGGCGGTCTCGCCCCTGACGTGGGAACTTAAAGCGCATGCGCTCGGTTCCAGGAACGCCACCGGAACCACCGTCTGTGGCTCCTTCAGGCCCGTGGTGAAGGATTACCAGGTCATCTCCATCAGAGACCGCAGGGAAATATCCGTAGACCACTGCGGCTTCGAGTAGGCCCTCAGTTTGAATTCTCTCTAACCAAGAGCGCAGACGTGGGCGACCCTCGGTTTCGACCAACTCTTCGTAACTGGCACCATCTTCGGCACGGGATGGCTTTAGGCCCCACTGCCCCATGAAAGTTGCACGTTCATCCAAGAATGATGAGTAATCGCGAAGCGGAACACCCTTGACCACTCGAACACCCCAGAACGGCGGGGAAGGTATTTTGTTGTCAGAAGCGACGTCGGAACGTTCAGGCATCATGTCTGGAACAGTGCGCACCAAAAGGTTCTTAGGCTCGACCACTCGCTTTTTAAGAGCAGGAAGAACTACATCGGTGTCTCCGCGCTTGATTTTGATAAGGGCGTCCATGAGACGCAGACCCTCAAACGCATCGCGCGCATAGCGAACTTCACCCTCATAAATTTCGGCAAGATCTTGCTCGACGAAGCTGCGGGTTAGCGCGGCACCACCGAGAATTACTGGCCAACGGGTGGCTAGTCCGCGCAGGTTCATCTCTTCGAGGTTTTCGCGCATGATTTGCGTTGACTTCACCAAAAGGCCGCTCATGCCAATCACGTCAACGTCATTTTCTTCAGCTGCACGGATGATTTCGTTAATCGGTTGCTTGATGCCGATATTTACGGTCTCAAAACCGTTGTTGCTCAAGATGATGTCAACCAAGTTCTTGCCAATGTCATGAACGTCACCGCGAACAGTGGCGAGCAGAATACGACCCTTGCCAGTGTCATCAGTTTTTTCAATGAATGGCTCTAGGTGCGCAACAGCAGTTTTCATGACTTCAGCTGACTGAAGCACGAACGGCAACTGCATCTCACCCTTGCCGAATAGTTCGCCAACAACCTGCATGCCCTTGAGGAGGTGGTCGTTGATGATCTGCAACGCAGTCATTCCTGACTTGAGGGCCTCGTCGAGATCTGGCTCGAGACCCTTCTTTTCGCCGTCAATGATTCGGCGCTCAAGGCGCTGGTCAAGCGGCATTGCAGCAAGTTCTTCAGCACGAGAAAGCCTTTGAGCGGCAGAATCAACGCCGCTGAATACATCTAAGAAGTGAGTCAACGGGTCGTAGGTGGTGTTGCCCTCGGCGTCGTAGGTTCGCTTGTCATAAATTAGGTCTAGAGCTGCCTGCAGCTGCTCGGCCGGAATCTGACTGAGTGGCATGATTCGGGCTGCGTGCACAATTGCTGAGGTCAAGCCAACTTTTACACACTCGTGCAAGAACACCGAGTTCAGCACATGTCGGGCCGCTGGGCTAAGGCCGAACGAAATGTTTGAAATTCCGAGGGTGCTTTGAACCCCTGGGAATGATTCATTTAGGCGGCGAATCGCTTCAATGGTTTCGATGCCATCGCGACGGGTTTCGTCTTGACCGGTGGCAATCGGAAAAGTGAGCGTGTCAACGGTGATGTCGACCAGACGCATTCCCCAGTTCTGGGTCAAATCTTCGATCAAGCGCTTAGCAATAGCAAACTTGGTGTCGGCAGTTCTTGCCTGGCCTTCTTCGTCAATGGTTAGCGCGACTACTGCTGCACCGTGCTCGCGCACCATCGGCATAATTCTTGCGAATCGGGAGTTCGGGCCATCGCCATCTTCATAGTTCACCGAGTTGATCATTGCTCGGCCACCCATGCACTCAAGACCCGCCTGAAGCACGGCAGGTTCGGTTGAGTCGAGCACAAGCGGCAGAGTTGTTGCGGTAGCAAGACGGCTTACCAACTCGCGAGCATCGCGTGCTCCGTCGCGACCAACATAGTCAACACAAACGTCAAGTAGGTGTGCGCCCTCACGAGTCTGTGAACGAGCTATTTCAATGCATTCATCCCAGTTTTCAGCCAACATCGCATCGCGGAAAGCCTTCGAGCCGTTTGCGTTGGTTCGTTCGCCAATTGACAGGTAGGTCATGGTTTGGTCAAAAGGTTGGTGTTGGTAAAGACTCGCAAGACCGGGTTCATCGACAAGTGATGGCCTGCTTGGAGCCTGACCGGCCACTGCTGCTGCAACTTCGGCAATGTGCGCAGGTGTGGTTCCGCAGCAACCGCCGACTAGACCGGCGCCGTAATCGTGAACAAACTGCAACTGCGCGGTTGCAAGCTCGCTCGGAGTCAAAGGATAGTGAGCACCGTGAGGGCCCAAAATTGGCAGGCCTGCGTTTGGCATAACCACTACTGGCAGATCTGAGAACTTCGATAGGTAACGAAGGTGTTCGCTCATTTCAGTTGGCCCGGTGGCGCAGTTGAGACCAATGGCGTCAATGCCGAGCGCACTTAAAGCGGTCAGGGCTGCACCAATTTCAGAACCAAGCAACATGGTTCCTGTTGTCTCAATGGTTACTGAAACCAAAATCGGCACACGGATGTCAAGTTCTGCCATGGCGCGTTTAGCGCCAATAACCGCACTTTTAGCCTGAAGAAGGTCTTGAGCGGTTTCGATCAGGATTGCATCTGCGCCGCCGCGAATTAGGCCGCTTGCATTCTTTTGGTAGGCATCACGCAAGACAGAGAATTTTTCATGGCCGAGGCTCGGAAGCTTGGTTCCAGGGCCCACCGAGCCCAATACCCATCTTGGCTTTGACTCGGTAGAGAAATCGTCGGCTACTTTGCGAGCAACTACTGCGCCGGCAAAAGCTAATTCTTCAATGCGCTCTTCAATGTTGTATTCGGCTAGGTTTGCAAAGTTCGCACCAAAGGTGTTGGTTTCAATTGCCTCAGCGCCAGCTTTCAAGTACTGAGCATGAATCTTCTCGATGATGTCAGGTCGTGTGACATTCAGAATCTCGTTGCAACCCTCATAACCCTGAAAGTCATCCATGGTTGGGTTTGATTCTTGAATCATCGTTCCCATGGCGCCGTCGGCGACGACCACTCTTGAACGAATAGCTTGAATTAGGGCTTCTGAACGGGGCGCAAACATAGGCTTTCAGTCTACCTGAGGCGTATTCGATGACGGTGGTCGAATATACTTATGGGATGCCCGAATTTTCTTTGCTTCGCACCACTGCGATTGCCAATAGCTCTTTGAAAAACATTACTTCCGTATTGTCGGCTCGAGCAGCCCTCAAAGAGCCAACTCTGTCGTTTGAATTTTTTCCTCCAAAAGACGAGGCGAGCGAGGCCACACTTTGGGCGACTTTCGAAAAATTGCTCGAGGTCTCCCCTGATTTTGTTTCAGTAACCTACGGCGCTGGCGGTTCAAACCGTGAGCGATCATTGGCAGTTGTCGACCGCATGGCAAAGTCAGTTCTAACCATTGGCCACCTTACCTGTGTAGGTGCCACCCGTGAGAGCAGCATCGAAATAATTCGCCAGTTCGAAGCGTCGGGCGTTTCGGCAATTCTCGCGCTTCGCGGCGATCCACCAAAAGATGACCCTGAGGCTTTGTCAAAGGGTTCACTCAAGTCGGCTCTCGAATTAGTTGAACTGGTTCACGAGGTAACTGAACTTGAGGTTGGAGTAGCAGCTTTTCCTGAGGTGCATCCAGAATCACCGGATATGGCTCACGACTCAATGGTTCTTGCGCTCAAAGAGCAAGCTGGCGCCACCTTTGCCGTTACCCAACTCTTCTTCTCTTTGAAGGCTTACACCGATTTGGTTGCCAGCGCCAAGGCTGCAGGCTCGACCATGCCAATAGTTCCTGGGGTCATGCCAATTTCAAACGCCAAGCAGGTCATTCGAATGGCTGCAATGAGTGGCGCAGCGATGCCTCAAGAGCTTCTTGATTCGCTTGAGGGCTTGGATGATGATGCCGCCCGCAAAGTCGGCATGGCCTATTCGATCCAACTCGCCAATGACTTGATCGCTGCCGGTGCCCCGGGCATCCACATCTATTCGTTGAACCAGCACGTTGCTGCTCTTGAACTGGCGCGTGGTGCCGGGCTATGTCAGTAGTTGTGCATAGTCTGCAGTTATGAACGAACAACTAAGTTTTGATTTCGGCCCGGCTTTGCCTGCGTGGGCAAAGAACCTCGCCGTTTTTGATCTAGAAACCACTGGTCTTGATCTAACCGACGCTCGAATTGTGACTGCATGCGCGCTTCAACTAGATGAAAACGGTCAAATCGTGGGTTCGAACAGCGAATGGCTTGCAGATCCAGTTATTGAAATTCCTACCCAAGCCTCGGATGTTCACGGCGTCACCACGGAAATTGCCAGACGAGATGGCCGCCCGGCTGCTGAAGTGGTTGAAGAGTTACTTGAAACCATCCGTGATTTTTTCAAATCAGGAATCCCGGTAGTTGCTTACAACGCGCCTTATGACTTCACGATTCTGCATTACGAAGCTCTGAGGCACGGATTCACCCCAATTGAGAACCCTGGTCCAATCATTGACCCGTTGGTGATTGACAAGTATTTGTCATATCGCAAAGGCAAGCGTCGGCTAGAAAACGCAGCTGAGTTTTATGGTGTTGAACTGACCGATGCTCATAACGCCACTGCTGATGCAGTTGCAGCTGGGCGGGTTGCGCAGGCCATAGCAAAAACCTATGCCCAGAAATTGCCTGAATCGGCCCAGGAGCTGCACGATCTGCAGATTCTTTGGAGTGAGGCAAATGATGCCTCGTTTGAGAAATACATGCGAAATAACGTGAACCCAGATTTTGTCGTTGCTCGTGGCTGGCCACTCAAGCTAACGAAATAACTTTCGCAAACTTAAACAAAAAACCCCGCCTAGGCGGGGTTTTTCTGGTCTCAACCTGAGTTCTGTGTGGACAGAACTCGATCTCGCGGTGATTGCGCACCGAAGTTTTGCTGCGCTTCAGAGCAGAAGCTCTGTGCGGTTTGCCTTAGGCGCCGAAGCCGACGCGCTTTGAGGCTTTGCCTTAGGCGCCGAAGCCCTTGTAACGTGCGTTGAAGCGCTCTACGCGACCGGCGGTGTCCATGATGCGCTGCTTACCGGTGTAGAACGGGTGTGACTCTGAAGAGATTTCTACGTCGAACACTGGGTAGGTGTTGCCGTCTTCCCACTCGATGGTCTTGCTGCTGCTCAAGGTTGAGCGAGTTAGGAAAGATGCACCCGATGCTAGGTCGCGGAATACGACTGCTTCGTAAGTTGGGTGAATGTCTGCCTTCATGGGAAAACTCCGTAATAATCGAAAACTTTGGGGTTCGTGCCACAGGGCACTAAGGGACAAGCATAACAGATGGCTGAATGCTTTGGTAGTGATTTGGTTGCTTATTTGTGAGCGCGAACTCTGAAGCGACCATCCTCAAACTGAACTTTTAGGTTGTAGCTAAACACTTCAGAAACCTTTTCAGAGGTGAGAGTGCTGTGAATTTCACCGGCGGCAAATACCTGGCCGTCGTTGATCAACATGGCGTGGGTGAAACCCTCTGGGATCTCTTCAAGATGGTGAGTAACCATGATCATGGCAGGTGCGCTCGGGTGCGATGCATATTCGCCGATGATATCGATGGTCTGCTCGCGAGCGGCAAGGTCGAGGCTGGCCACCGGCTCATCCAGGAGCAATATTTCTGGGTCAGGCATGACTGCGCGAGCTATTTGAACGCGCTTGCGCTCTCCGTCGCTCAGAGTTCCAAATGCGCGATCAGCGAGGTCTGACAACTGCCACTCAGACAGAACTCTTCTGGCACGACGTTCATCGATGTCTTCGTATTTCTCGTTCCATCGACCGGTCACACCGTAGCTTGCTGTCATAACGGCATTTAGAACAGACTCAGAATTCGGAATGTGTGCGGCCAAAGCTGTTGATGCAAAGCCGATTCGAGTTCGCAGTTCAAAAACATTGATTTCACCAAGTCGGTTACCCAGGATGGTTGCCTGACCGTGGGTCGGGTGAATTTGAGCCGCTGCAACGCGCAACAGGGTGGTTTTGCCGGCACCGTTTGGACCAACAATCACCCACCGCTGGCTAGGTTCGACCTGCCAATCCACATTATTGAGAATTGACCGGTTCTCTCGAACCACGGTGATGTTATTGAGATCAATGACGCGTGACATGGCTTTTAGCCTAGGCGATTACCGTTGATTGCCTTTTCATACACGCTGATGGTTTGGGCTGCGATGCTATCCCAGCTGAAATGGTCTTCAACTCTCTTGCGGCCTGCGGCTCCAAAATCCTCAATGTCTTTGTGTTCCAGCATGCGATTTAGCGCAGCAGCAAAATCTGCGACAAATTTGGCTTCGTCAATGGGCTTACCGCTGCCATCCATGAGTTGTTCGATAGGAACCAGCAAACCGGTGCTTTCGTGCGCGACAACCTCCGGAATGCCGCCCGTGGCCGTTGCTACAACCGGTGTGCCACAAGCCATAGCTTCAAGATTCACGATGCCGAGTGGTTCATAGATTGATGGGCAGGCAAACACGGTCGCAGCAGAAAGCATCGCGATTAATTCAGGCCTGCTTAGGTGTTTTTCAACCCAAATCACGTTGTCGCGAACTTTGCGAAGCTCGGCGACCAAGTCTGTAACCTCCTGCAAAATTTGCGGGGTGTCCGGAGCACCGGCGCAAAGCACCAGCTGAACATCGCTAGGCAGCTCACGCGCGGCCTTGAGCAGGTATGGCAACCCCTTTTGCATCGTGATTCGGCCGACAAACAGCACCGAGCGTTTATCTGGATCTACTCCATTGGCTCGCACCAAATCAGGGTTATCGGCAGCCTGGAAGGCATCCAAGTCAATTCCGTTGTGTACCACAGTGACTTTTTGAGGGTCTAACTGCGGGTAGGCGCGCAAAATATCCTGGCGCATGCCATCTGAGACCGCGATGATTCCGGTGGCGCCCTCATATGCGGTTCGCTCTACCCAGGATGAAAGGCGGTATCCCCCGCCAAGTTGTTGTTCTTTCCAGGGGCGAAGTGGCTCAAGGCTGTGTGCAGTGATCAGGTGAGGAATCCCGTGCAAAGTTCCGGCAACCTGCCCGGCAAAGTTTGCATACCAGGTGTGTGAGTGAACTAAGTCACCACCGGCGATTGCGCTGACCATCGAAAGATCGGTTGCCATGGTCTGTAGGGCCCCATTTACGCCCTCAAACTCGCTGGTGTGACGATATGCGAATGTATCGGTTTCATTACGGTCTTCGCCGAAACAATGCACCTTCACATCGATCTGTTTTCGCAAAACTCTCACTAATTCAGCGACATGTACGCCCGCACCGCCATAAATGAAGGGTGGATATTCCTTGGTGATCAGATCGATTCTCATAGCGCAATGTTATCTACCGTTCATAAACGCGCAATAACATTTCGTATATGAGCACGCCACGTATCTTCGGAATGGTTCTCGCCGGCGGCGAGGGCAAGCGCCTGATGCCTTTAACGGCAGATCGCGCTAAACCTGCTGTGCCTTTCGGGGGCAGTTATCGACTTATCGACTTTGCGCTGTCGAACCTGATCAATTCAGGTTTGCGTCGCATCGTCGTTTTGACCCAATACAAGTCACACAGCCTTGACAGACATATCTCGCAGACCTGGCGAATGTCTCCGCTCCTTGGCGCCTATGTGGCTTCTGTGCCTGCTCAGCAGCGTCTGGGTAAGCGTTGGTTCTCGGGCAGCGCGGATGCAATTCTGCAGAGCATGAACCTGTTGAGCGATGAGCGACCAGACATCGTGGTCGTGGTCGGTGCCGACCACGTTTACCGCATGGATTTTGAGCAAATGATTGAGGCTCACATCAAGTCGGGCCGCGGTGTGACCGTAGCTGCTATTCGACAGCCTCTGAGTTTGGCAAACCAGTTTGGTGTCATCGAAGTTGATGATGCCGACAACACCAAAATCGCCGCCTTCCGTGAGAAGCCAAGCGATCCAAAGGGTCTGCCTGACTCGCCAGGCGAAGTTCTGGCATCCATGGGAAACTACGTCTTCAGCGCCCAGGCGTTGATTGATGCCATTGAACATGACGGAACACTCGAAAGCTCGTCTCACGACATGGGTGGCGACATCGTTCCTTACATGGTCAGCCGAGACGACGCTGGTGTTTATGACTTCACCTACAACGAAATTCCGGGTTCTACCGAGCGCGACCACTCGTACTGGCGCGATGTAGGAACCATGGATTCCTACTATGAAGCTCACATGGACTTGATTTCGGTTATGCCGGTGTTCAACCTCTATAACCACGAATGGCCAGTTCACACTCAGCAAATCAACCTGCCGCCAGCAAAGTTCGTTCACGACGGCGAGGGCAACCAGGGGCGAACCACCGATTCAATCGTTTCACTTGGAACTGTTGTTTCTGGAGGCATTGTTGAGCGAAGTGTGCTTTCACCAAACGTTCGCGTTCACTCCCGTGCGCTAGTAACTGATTCAATTTTGCTTGACGGCGTTCAAATTGGACGCGATTGCACCGTTCGAAAGGCTATCCTCGACAAGAGCGTTGTCGTTGCCGATGGCGCCTCGATCGGTGTCGATAAGCAACGAGATATTGACCGCGGCTTCTACGTCACCGACTCGGGTATCACCGTAGTTGGAAAGGGCGTGCTGGTTACTCCGTGACCCAGTATCTAGTGGTTTTCGATGTTGACTCAACTCTCATCGAAGACGAAGTAATTGAATTGTTGGCCGACGTTGCTGGCAAGCGTGAAGAAGTTGCAGCTGTAACCGAGAGGGCTATGGCCGGCGAACTCGACTTTGCCGAAAGCCTCATCGAGCGCGTGCGCACCTTAGAAGGTCTACCAGAAACAGTGTTTGCTGACGTTCAAAAGCGCATCACGATTACTACCGGTGCAATCGAAACGGTCGCGGCCATTCAAAAAGCCGGCGGAAAAGTTGGCGCGGTTTCGGGTGGGTTCAACCAATTGCTTGAACCGCTTTCTAAGATCCTTAACCTGGACTTTGCTCGTGCCAATCAACTCGAAGTTTTCGATGGCAAACTTACCGGTCGGGTTATCGGCGGAATTATCGACCGTACCGCGAAGTCGGATGCACTCAAGGAATGGTCACAACTGACTGGTTTGGATCACACTGTGGCGGTGGGCGACGGTGCAAATGACCTTGAAATGATGGCCACAGCCAACCTTGGTGTAGCTTTCAATGCAAAGCCTATTGTTCGTGAGAAGGCTGACGTAGTGATTGAAGGAAATGACCTCAGATCATTGCTCGATATTCTCGAAATTGCTTAGTTTTAGACAATAAAAAAGCCCCGAGCTCTGGCTCGGGGCTTTTTTTCGACTCTATTCAGCGATGAAATCGCTGGTGTCACCAACCAAACGAGTGTTGTCGCTTGGAACCGGTTCAACTGCTGCAAGTGCAACCTCGGCTGCAAATTCGCTCACGTTATAAAGTTTTCCTGCTCCTTCGCGACGGGCTTCAATTGCGCCAGGGTTCGCGCGCTCAAGCAAGGTGGCAGTAATGGTTCCTTCGATCATGTCGCCTGATACCACTACGAATCCGATGCCGCGTTCGGCAAGAGTCGGAATCATGTCGCGCAATGCATCTTCACCGGCGCGCTTAGATAGAGCAACTGGCACATACTCTGGCATGGTCGGTGTGGTGCGAATGAAGTGAGCCTGGTGGCTAGTTACGAAAACAACTCGGGCACCGTCATTCAAATATGGCAAAGCAGTTTTAAGCAGGTTTACCTGTGAGTCACGGTTCAAGCGCATCGCATAATCTTCGCCGAGGCCGGCTTCCATTCCGCCTGAAGCGTTCATGACCAGAATGTCAAGGGCGCCGAATTCGGCCTTAGCGGCTTCAAACATTGCCTTAACTGAATCGGTGTCAGTTAGGTCTGCGCCAACAGCGATTGCTGCTCCCCCGTTGGCCCTAATGCCATCGACAATCTTCTGCGCGCGTGCTTCTTTGTTTCTAAAGTTCACAACAACTGATGCGCCGGCCTCGGCAAAATAACCGAGTGTGTCGGCGCCGATACCTCTAGATGAACCGGTGACCAGGGCAGTTTTTCCGTTGAGGCTGCCAGCTGCTAGTGGGTTAGACATTTGAACTCCGTAGATTGTGGTTGATTATTAGTGACCCATGCCCAAGCCGCCATCCACAGGGATGACTGCACCTGAGATGTAGCTGGCTTCGTCGCTGGCTAGCCAGGCGACGACCTTTGCGACTTCTTGAGGCTGAGCAAAGCGCCCAGCAGGAATCTTCTTTTTGTATTCGTCTTGCTGTGCTTCAGGTAGTTCAGCAGTCATGTCAGTGTCGATGAAGCCTGGCGCCACAACGTTAGCGGTGATGCCACGTGCACCCAGTTCGCGGGTAACTGAGCGGGCCATGCCCACTAATGCTGATTTAGCTGCCGAATAGTTAACCTGCCCGGCTGAACCCAATAGACCAACCACGCTTCCGATGAGAATGACGCGGCCATACTTGGCTTTGATCATTCCCTTGGTGGCACGGCGCAAGACACGAAAGACACCGTTAAGGTTTGTGTCAATTACTTGCTCGAATTCTTCGTCTGACATGCGCATCAGGAGCGTGTCACGAGTGATGCCAGCATTGGCTACCAAAATTTCAATCGGGCCAAGCTTGGCCTCAACCTCAGCAAAGGCTGTATCAAGCGAACTTGGGTCTGTGACGTCAGCAACCACACTTAGAGAGCCCTCAGGGCCTGAACCGCTGCGTACGGTGACAGCTACACGGTGCCCACGAGCGATGAACTCTTCTGCGATCGAACGGCCGATGCCGCGGTTACCACCGGTGATTAGTACAGTTCTCGGAGTGCTCATTTAGCCAATCTCTTTCAAGGGAATACAACATAGGTTGCAGCGCTTATGACAATAGAAGTCTACCTTTGCCCTAATCTTGGGGCTTGTAAGGTGTCGACAAAAATTGCGAGAAAGGTCTGGCATGGCAAAACCACAGAGCCTCACCTCTATCGGTCAATCACCTGAGCTTGAACGCAGAGCACGAATGTTGAAATACACGGTGGCGATGACAGTTCGCGTCATCTGCCTAGTGGTAGGCGTTGCTGTTGGCCAAGGCCCAATCATGTGGATTGCCTTTGCTGGAGCCATTTTGCTGCCCTATTTTGCAGTTGTGATCGCTAACGCGTCTACCTCTGGTCAGTCAGATTCAAGTCCAAAAGCAATTGCCCCAACATTAGTGATTTCGGCCGACTCGTTCACCAGCAGCACGAAGGAATCCGAGTAGTTTGTTTGGCGATCTTTCACCCACATTCACCAAGTGCTCACGCGCTGGCTGTCAAAATCAGGCACAGCTAAAACTGAATTGGCGTAACCCTAATATTCACACGGATGGTCGAACTAAGACCTGGGTTTGTTGCCTCGAACACGAACAATTTCTGGTTGAATATTTAACAACCCGAGACTTCTATCTCGGTTCAGAAAAGATCGAATGACCCACTACCGCAGCAATTGGCTCAAGGAATCATGGAAGCGTTGGCTTGCCTGGTTGGTACTTGCCTCAATTTTTGCGGTGGCCTGCGTATTTCTATCCAACTGGCAATTCAGTAGAAGGCAAGAAGCGGTCAATCGAAACGAATTGATTGCTGCAAACTATGACCAAAAAGCTGTTCCGCTTGATTCACTTGCCAAAATAGATTCTTTTGATTCAAAGGATGAATGGCGCCCGGTCACCATCGAAGGAAGCTTCATCCCAGAAAAGTCAGTGCTGGTTCGCAATAGGCCGTTGAATGGGCAACCCGGATTCTTGCTGGTGATTCCTTTCTTGACCGATCAAGGCCGCATTGTCGCTGTAGATTCCGGTTGGTTGCCGACCGGCTCAAAGCAAGACTCCCCCGACGACATTCCGCTGCCAGATTCAAGCCACCGAACATTGCACGGTCGTGTTCGTGCCGCTGAGCCGAGTTTGGATCGAGAAGCACCTGCTGGTCAAATCGGTACCGTGAACATTGACCTGCTGCTTGAGAAGCAAAGCTTCGACCAGCCGGTGTATCGCAAGCTTTATATACGTGCCTCTGAGGGTTTGAACGCCGGGCAGGTTTTTCCGAAAGTTTTGTCAAAGCCCGAGCTGACCGAGGGCAACCACCTGAGCTATGCGCTCCAATGGATTTTGTTTGCGCTAATGGCGTTTTTTGCACTGACCTGGGCGGTTCGTCAGGAACTTCGTGCCAAGCACATGGCTGCCGATCCGAACTACAAGCCGGTCACCAAAAAACGTATCGGTGACGACGATAAGGCCGTTGAGGATGCGCTTCTAGGCTAGAAACGGCATGGCGCGAGGCTGGAGCTGAAGGTTTAGCTGAGTGCAATCAGCTCGGCGTAACCATCGTTCCAGTGGTCTTCATCGCCATCGGGCAAAATTAGAACTCGTTCAGGGTTTAGCGCCTGCACTGCCCCAACATCGTGAGATACCAACACCACGGCACCGGTGAAAGTGCTTAGGGCCCGAAGGATCTCTTCACGGCTAGCTGGGTCAAGGTTGTTGGTTGGTTCGTCTAGAAGTAGAACGTTCGCCGATGAAACAACCAACGATGCCAATGCCAGACGAGTTTTCTCGCCACCACTGAGAACGCCAGCCGGCTTATTTACGTCATCACCGGTAAACAGGAATGAGCCCAAAACCTTCCGAGCATCGGTGTCTGCAAGCTGTGGCGCAGCTGCCTGCATGTTTTGTAGAACGGTCTTTTTTACATCCAGGGTTTCGTGTTCTTGAGCGAAATAACCAATTTTTAACCCGTGACCAGGCTCGATCTGACCGGTATCTGGCTTATCTAGACCAGCCAGCATTCTTAGCATCGTGGTCTTACCGGCACCGTTTAGGCCGATGATCACTACCTTTGAACCCTTGTCGATGGCAAGATCAACGGCGGTGAAAATCTCAAGTGAGCCATAGCTCTTACTGAGGTTTTTTGCCATTAGCGGAGTACGTCCACATGGAGCAGGATCAGGAAACTTGATCTTCGCGACTCGGTCAACTTCACGCACTTCTTCGAGCCCGCTAAGTAGTTTCTCAGCGCGTCTGACCATCTGGTGCGCAGCCGCAGCCTTGCTCGCCTTTGCACCAAATTTTGCAGCTTGAATCTGGAGCGTGTTCGCCTTTTTCTCGGCAATGGCACGGTCACGCTTGCGGCGTTCTTCGTCAGTTTCACGCTGCTTTTGATATGCGCGCCAACCCATGTTGTAGACGTCGATGACGGTTCGGATCGCGTCTAGATAGAAAACACGGTTTACCGTCTCTTCAACCAGGTCAACATCGTGACTAATCACGATTAGTCCGCCCTGATAACCCTTTAGAAAATCACGTAGCCAAACCACAGAATCAGCATCCAAGTGGTTAGTCGGCTCGTCGAGAATCATCGTTTCGGCATTCGAAAACAAAATGCGGGCCAATTCGATTCGACGTCGCTGACCACCAGAAAGAGTCTTGAGCGGTTGATCAAGGATGTGGTCTTTGAGATTCAAATTGCTAGCGATGGCAGCTGCTTCTGCCTCAGCGGCATAGCCTCCAGCCGACTGAAAAGCCTCTTCTAGGGTTGAGTAACGCGCCATAGCAGCGTCATAAACATTCTCGTCGATGCTGCCCATGTCGAGAGTTGCCTGCTGCATTTGTTCAAGCAGATCGCCGAGACCTCGGGCATTGAGAATTCTGGTTCGGGCAAGCTCTTCTGGGTCTCCGGTGCGCGGATCCTGCGGAAGGTAGCCGATCTCTCCCCCGCGCTCGACCTTGCCGTGCGATGGCTGGCCGTCGCCTGCCAGAATCTTGGTCAGAGTCGTTTTGCCGGCACCGTTACGGCCAACCAAACCAACTTTGTCACCTTTGTCGACTCGAAAGTTGACCTCAGACATCAGAACACGTGCGCCAATTCGAATTTCTAGGTCGCGCACGCTAATCATTCAAAACTCCAAAAAATCGATGTGGAACACTGGCACTCAGATGGCAACCCACAAAAGCCCTAGTCTAGCGCCCGTGAGCGTGTGCGTTCTGAATGCTAAAGCCCTCAACCGGTTGGTCGAGGGCTTCTTTTAGCTAAATTGAGAATCCGATTGCTCGCATCTGCTCGCGACCGTCTTCGGTAATCTTCTCAGGACCCCAAGGTGGCATCCAAACCCAGTTGATTCGAAACGCGTCAACGACGCCATCCAAGCATTCTGCGGTTTGCTCTTCAAGCACATCAGTTAGAGGGCAGCCTGCTGAGGTGAGTGTCATGTTGATCAGCAGGTTGCCGTCTTCTGACTTCTGCAGGCCGTAAATAAGACCAAGGTCAACGATGTTCACGCCAATTTCTGGGTCGATAACATCTTTCAAAGCTTCGATGACTGCGTCATAAAGCTTCGGGTCAAGTTCTGTGGTGGTCAAAGACTATGCCTTTACGTAACGGTCGTAGCCTTCGGCCTCTAGGCGCTCGGCAAGCTCTGGACCACCCTGCTCGGCAATCTTGCCGGCAACGAAGACGTGAACGAAATCAGGCTTAATGTAACGCAAAATTCGGGTGTAGTGAGTGATTAGCAATAGACCGAAACCATTTGCTTCTTTTGCTCGGTTTACACCCTCAGAAACAATCTTCAGGGCGTCAACGTCTAGGCCTGAGTCGGTCTCATCGAGAACAGCAAACTGAGGCTTCAATAGGTCTAGCTGAAGAATCTCGTGACGCTTCTTCTCGCCTCCAGAGAAACCTTCGTTTACGTTGCGCTCGGTAAATGACGAGTCCATCTTCAATGAATCCATGGCGCTACGAACGTCTTTGATCCAGGTGCGTAGAGCCGGAGCCTCGCCTGCAACAGCGGTCTTTGCCGTGCGCAAGAAGTTTGAAACTGAAACACCAGGAATCTCAACCGGGTATTGCATAGCCAAGAAGAGCCCTGCGCGAGCTCGTTCGTCAACGCTCATTTCGAGCACATCGGCACCATCTAGCAGAATTTCACCCTCGGTCACGGTGTACTTTGGGTGGCCGGCAATTGTGTAGGCCAGAGTCGATTTGCCTGAACCATTAGGGCCCATGATCGCGTGTGATTCGCCACTACGAATAACTAGGTCGACACCCTTCAGGATCTCTTTTGTGCCCTGTTCGGTTTCAACGGTTACGTGCAGGTTTTTGATTTCAAGAACTGACAATTTTGTCTCTCTTATTCTTCTAAATTCGGTTGATAGTCAGCGGAGGCTGATTATTCTGAGTCGATTTCAAGGAAGATCTCATCGTTTTCGATGAGCACCTCGTAGGTGGCAACTGGTTCATAAGCCGGAAGGGTTAGCGCCTCGCCGGTCTCAAGTGAGAATTTGGCACCGTGGGCCCAGCACTCAATGGTGTTGTCTTTGCCAACGAAACCCTCGCTTAGCGAAATCTCGCCGTGGGAGCACTTGTCGTCAATCGCATATACATCGCCAGCTTTGGTTTTCACGATGGCAATAGCAAGTTCGCCAACTTTCACACGGATGGCCTTGCCGGCCTTAATGTCATCGACAGTACAAATTCGAATGGCCATTATGAGTCGCTCCTTGCTAGTTCTGCCTCGATTGCATCGGTTAGTCGGGCTTCGATTTCTTCGTTTCCAATTTGTTGAATGATCTCGTTCAAGAAGCCGCGCACGACTAGTCGTCTTGCTTCAGCCTCAGGAATGCCACGAGCCTGTAAGTAGAACAATTGCTCATCGTCAAAGCGGCCAGAAGCACTCGCGTGACCTGCGCCGGCGATTTGACCGGTTTCAATTTCGAGGTTTGGAACCGAGTCGGCACGAGCGCCCTCGGTTAGTAATAGGTTTCGGTTTAGCTCGTAAGTGTCGGTACCCTCGGCTGCCATGCGGATAAGAACATCGCCAACCCAAACGGTGTGTGCCTGTTCACCCTGTAGAGCACCCTTGTATGTCACTCGAGACTTGCAGTTTGCAACTGCATGGTCAACAAATAGTCGGTTTTCGAGGTGCTGACCGGAATCTGCGAAGTACATACCGAGTAGCTCAACCTCAGCTCCTGGTGCAGTGAACTCGGCCGAAGTCGATACACGAACAGTTTCGCCGCCAAGGCTAACCACCAGGTGTTTCAGCTTGGCGTTGCGACCAAGCTTGGCCAACTGAGTTGAAGCGTGAACAGCCTCTTCGTTCCAGTCTTGGATCGAAATTAGGGTCAACTCTGCTTCATCGCCGACAATAATCTCTACGTTTTCGCCAAGAATTGCGTCACCCTTGTGGTCGAGAATTACACTCGCCTTTGAAAACGGCTTGGCTTCAATAATTAGGTGAAGCGCGCTCGGTTCGGTTGACTCAGAAGTGAGAGCAATGTGAACCTCTGATGACTGCTCGGCCGGAAGAGTGATCAGGTAGGCCTGCTCTGCAGAACCCCAAGCGGCAGCGCTTGGGCGCTCCTCAGGGGTTCCTGCTGCGCCAAAAGCTGGGTGGTCAGAACCTACCCAAGCGGTAGTGACGCCATCACTGTGCTTGACCTCTAAGTCACCAACGAATTCACTTAGAGAATCTGCGTCAAGACCCTTTAGGCGTGCGGCCGGAAGGTAGCGCCACTGCTCCTCGCGAGGAGTAACCGGAGGAAAATCAGCAACATTAGTCGAACGCATGCGTTCGTTGCGAGTTTGAATTGGCACTCCGGCGCCGTGGCTGTGAGCCTGAAGGCCGTGTTGAACTGCGCCGTCTTTGACGGCTTCGGTTGCGGTTGTCACTAGCCGACAGCCCCTTCCATCTGCATCTCGATTAGCTTGTTAAGTTCGAGTGCGTATTCCATTGGTAGTTCTTTGGCGATTGGCTCGATAAAACCACGAACAATCATCGCCATAGCTTCGTCTTCAGGCATTCCACGAGACATCAAGTAGAACAACTGCTCTTCGCTTACGCGCGAAACAGTTGCCTCGTGACCCATTGAGACATCGTCTTCACGAACATCAACAGCCGGGTAGGTGTCAGAGCGAGAGATAGTGTCAACCAATAGGGCGTCGCAGCGAACAGTGTTTGCCGAGTGGTGTGCACCAGGCATGACGCGAATTTCACCGCGGTATGAGGTTCGGCCACCGCCTCTGGCGATCGACTTTGAAACAATCGACGATGAAGTGTGAGGTGCAAGGTGAATCATCTTTGCGCCAGCATCCTGGTGCTGACCCTCGCCAGCGAAGGCGACCGAAAGGGTCTCGCCACGGGCATATTCGCCGGCCAAGATAACGGCCGGGTACTTCATGGTTACTTTCGACCCAATGTTTCCGTCGATCCATTCCATGGTTGCGCCCTCGTGGCAGATTGCACGCTTGGTTACCAAGTTGTAGACGTTGTTTGACCAGTTTTGGATGGTGGTGTAGCGAACACGGGCACCCTTTTTGACAATGATCTCAACCACGGCTGAGTGCAATGAGTCTGACTGGTAGATAGGTGCGGTACAGCCTTCGATGTAGTGCACGTATGAATCTTCGTCGGCAATAATCAGGGTGCGCTCGAACTGCCCCATGTTTTCAGTGTTGATTCTGAAGTAAGCCTGAAGTGGAATTTCAACGTGAACGCCCTTAGGAACGTATACGAATGAACCGCCTGACCAAACTGAGGTGTTCAAGGCAGCGAACTTGTTGTCTCCTGCTGGAATAACGGTTCCGAAGTACTCTTGGAAGATTTCTGGGTGCTCTTTTAAAGCGGTGTCGGTGTCAAGGAAGATGACTCCCTGAGCCTCAAGGTCTTCGCGAATCTGGTGATAAACCACCTCAGATTCGTACTGTGCGGCTACGCCGGCAACCAGACGGCTGCGCTCGGCCTCAGGAATACCCAATTTTTCATAGGTGTTTCTGATGTCCTCAGGAAGCTCTTCCCAGGTGGTTGCTTGGCGTTCAGTTGAACGAACGAAGTATTTGATGTTGTCAAAATCGATGCCTGAAAGGTCAGCACCCCAGCTTGGCATTGGCTTCTTGCCAAAGAATTCATAGCCCTTTAGGCGACGCTCTAGCATCCAGGCGGGCTCGCTCTTGAGACCCGAAATGTCGCGAACGACTTCTTCGCTGATGCCTCTGCGAGCAGTTGCTCCTGCGGTGTCTTTGTCAGACCAACCGAACTCGTAGACGCCAAGGCTATCTAGTTCGGGGCGGTCAATGATGATGTCGGACAAGCCGGCCTCCCTTATTTTGCTTCGGAGTCGAGTGGTTATCTCGGTCCGTCAAATTCTTGAGTGTCAACCTCTAATTCACATGCATCTATTCCCCACGGCGGCAATGAATGCCTGTGCGAAGATTGATTCAGGAAAGTTCTCAAGATTGCCTCATCGCAATCGAGAAATGGTTGAAACTATCCACAAGTTTACTTTGAAGGCTCTCAATAAGAAAGCCCAAAGCGGCACTGAAAGGCACTATTACCTGTGATTACGAAGTTGCGCTCAGTTCTTGCGAATTCGCCTCTGTTCTCTGCTGCTCGAATTCCACTTTATGTCTGGGCCTCACTGGTTTCACAGATCTTGATCGTGGTCACCGGCGGTGTCGTACGACTTACTGGCTCAGGCCTGGGCTGCCCTACTTGGCCAAAATGCACGGATGAATCACTGGTAAACGTGCCAGAGATGGGAATCCACGGCGTTATTGAGTTCGCCAATCGCCTTTTGACCTTTGTTCTAGCGCTAATTGCGGTTTTGACCTTTGTCACTATTGTTCGACTCGGAAAGCAGTACCGAAAAGGTCTATTGATTCCTGCCCTAATCCTTGGACTTGGAATTCCTGCTCAAGCCGTACTCGGTGGTTTCACCGTTTTGAGTAAGTTGAACCCTTGGTTCGTAGGCGCGCACTTTGTTCTAAGTGGCTACATGATTGCTATGGCAGCACTGTTGTTCTTTCGCGCGCTACCGCCTGAGCATTCACCGGTCAGCCGTGGAACCTGGTTGACAGCCACGCCTATTGCAGTTGTTGGTGCAATAACCGTGTTGGTAGGTGTTCTTGTAACTGGTGCCGGCCCTCATTCTGGAGATGCCGAGAGCATCCGAAATGGACTCGATCTAGGGCTATGGCAGCATCTACATAGCTACCCTGCATACCTAATGTTGGTGTTGATAGTGATTCAGGTCTGGTTACTTTACCGCCGTGATCGAGGTGCTTCGAAAGCCAGTTACCAAACCAAGGTGAGTGGCCTGCTGCTAAGCATCTCAATTGCCCAGGCTGTGATTGGAGTAGTTCAAGCTCGTCTGGGAGTGCCTCCACTGTTAGTTGCCCTGCACATGCTGGGGGCCGCCACACTGTGCGCACTTCTGACACTTCAGTGGCTCGCTATCCGTGGCAAGACTGCCACCGCACTCTAATGGCAAGAGTTTTCTGGTTTAGACGCGACCTACGCCTCGCCGACAACATAGCCCTCAACGCTGCCATAGTCGGCTCGAAAGGTGAAGGTGACTCGGTAGTCTGGCCGACTTACGCACTAAACGAAGTCGACTTCGATAAGTTGTCAGGCATTAGGCAGCATTCCCTGGTTGCTTCGCTTAAATCCTTGGATGAGTCTCTAGAAAACCGACTCACCGTGCTCAGCGGCGATGCCGCTCAATCGCTAACCGCGTTTGCCTTGAATAAGGGCGCATCGATCGTTCACGCAACTCGAGCATTTGATCCCGCCGGTGTGGCTGAGCAGAACGCGGTTGGGCTTGCACTGAAAGCAAAGGGTGTCTTCTTGAAGCTAGACGATAGCTACTACGCTGTCGCTCCGGGAAGCGTAAAGAAGCCGGATGCAACGCCATACCGCGTATACACACCGTTCTTCAAAAATTGGTTCGATTTCGGTTGGCCGCGTCCTCAGGCGCTCGCCGAAGGTGCATTCTTTATGCGCTGCAACGAATCGCACCAGATGCCAGCGGCCACAAAACAAGCACCGTTCACCGTCAAAGCTGGCGAACAATATGCCCTGCAGACACTGGCACGCTTCGAAGCACGTGCCCTGAGCGGATACGACGAAAATCGAAATCGCGCCGACCTATCCGGAACATCTCACCTGTCTCACGCCCTGGCATTTGGTGAGATTCATCCGCGCACGATTCTTGATCGTCTAGGTGATTCGGCTGGCGAAAACGTTTTTCGAAAAGAAATTGCTTGGCGAGAGTTCTACGCAGATGTGCTGTGGCACAACCCAACTACTCTGACCGAGTACTACTCCCCAATTTTCTCTGAGATGCGCTACGACAGCGGTAACGAGGCAGAAGAGAAATTTGAAGCTTGGAAGGCCGGCAAAACCGGTTTTCCGATGGTCGATGCTGGCATGCGTCAATTGCTTGAAACTGGTTGGATGCACAATCGAGTTCGAATGATAGTGGCGTCATTTCTGGTTAAAGACCTTCATCTCGAGTGGCAACAGGGAGCCGCGTGGTTCGAAGAAAACCTTAGTGACTTTGATCCAGCCTCTAATGCGCACGGATGGCAGTGGACTGCTGGTTGCGGCACCGATGCATCACCTTATTACCGAGTGTTTAATCCAATTCTTCAGGGTCTCAAATTCGACCCAAATGGAGATTACGTTCGCAAATACATCCCCGAATTGGCACACGTTGACGGGGCTGCGGTGCACGAACCATGGTTGTTGATTGATGGTCTGGCCAATGGCTACCCTGCACCAATTTTGGATCATGCCAAAGAGCGTGATGAGTCACTGGCTCGTTTGAAAGAGCTGAAAGCAGATGCTTAGCTTCTAAAAGTGAAGTAGTGGATCTACCGCAATCGCTACGAACAGCAAAGTCAAATACAAGTTTGATAGGTGAAAGAGCGGCATTGGCTTTGTGATTTCGCCGGCCTTGGCCTGAGCATGAATTTTATAAGCGCCTCTAATGAACCAGGCGCCGCCGCCGATAGCTGCGATGGAATAGATCAAACCCATACTGGCTATCGGAATTAAGAGCAGGGTGCAGGCTGCTACCGCCCAGCTATAGAGGACAATCTGAGTTGAGACCACCCGGTCGCCTCTAACTACCGGCAACATCGGAACGCCTGCCTTGGCGTAATCCTCGCGATACTTGACGGCAAGCGGCCAGTAGTGTGGCGGTGTCCACAAGAAAATAATCACAAACAGAATCCAGGCAGTTGGGGTAACTTCGTTGGTTACGGCCGCCCAGCCAATTAAGACCGGTGCCGCGCCAGCTGCTCCACCCCAAACAATGTTTTGTGGCGTGCGTCGCTTGAGCAACATTGTGTAGACCAAGACATAGAAAAGTAACGCAGCTAGTGAAATTAGCGAAGCTAACCAATTGACCAGAAGGCCAAGCCACAGCACCGAAATCAAGACCAAAGCGTAAGAAAAAATCAAAGCTTCGCGCTGCGATAGGTCACCGGTTACAAGTGGACGGGACTTGGTGCGCCCCATGATTTTGTCAATGTCAGTGTCATAAATGCAGTTGAAAGAGTTGGCCGCTCCGGCGCTAAATGCGCCACCAATCAATGTTGCCAACACCACGCCAAGTTCAGGCATCTCTCCCCTGGCCAAAATCATGGTTGGCAGGGTGGTAATAAGTAGTAGCTCGATAACACGCGGCTTGGTAAGCGCGATAAAGGCCTTGGTTTTTTTCAACATCTCAACTAAGTCTAAATCCAAGACATACTTCGTAATTCCTCCACGCTCAAAAAGCCTCGGAGTGTAGACTTTCAGAAGAACTCTGCGCTTAGCTCATCCGTGAAAAAAGCATTTAGAGAGTCCCCTTTGAGGCAAAGACGCCGGATCAACAAAGTAATTATTCCGTGCATCAAATGAAAAAGATAAGGAGCTGCTCTTGTCAGCATTCCAGTGGACCGATCTTGATTCCAAGGCAGTAGACACAGCCCGAGTACTTGCGGCAGATGCCGTTGAAAAGGTCGGCAATGGTCACCCTGGCACCGCGATCAGCTTGGCACCGGTTGCCTACTTGCTTTTCAACAAGGTAATGCGACACGATCCACGTGACGACCGCTGGCTCGGTCGCGACCGTTTCATCCTTTCAGTTGGCCACAGCTCGCTAACTATCTACAACCAGCTATTTCTTCACGGATACGGCCTAGAGCTCGACGACCTAAAAGCACTACGCACCTGGGGTTCAGCCACTCCTGGCCACCCAGAATATGGACACACCAAGGGCGTTGAAATCACCACTGGTCCGCTAGGTCAGGGGCTTGCATCGGCTACCGGCTTTGCTTATGCATCACGCTTCGAGCGCGGTCTCTACGACCCAAACGCAGCTGCAGGTCAGTCACCATTCGACCACTTTGTCTATGTAATCGCCGGTGACGGTGACATGCAAGAGGGTGTTACCGCTGAGGCTGCTTCACTCGCTGGTCACCAGCAGCTTGGCAACCTAGTGGTTATCTACGACTCAAACCAGATCTCGATCGAAGATGACACCAACATTGCCTTCACCGAGAACGTAAACGCACGTTACGAGTCATACGGCTGGCACACTCAGACTGTTGACTGGAAGAAGACCGGCAACTACGTCGAAGACATGCAAGAGCTTTATGACGCGATTCAGAAGGCAAAGTCGGTAACCGACAAGCCATCGCTGATCACTCTTCGCACCATCATTGGCTGGCCTTCACCTAAGAAGCAGAACTCAGGAAAGATTCACGGTTCTGCACTGGGCGCCGAAGAACTTGCAGCTCTAAAGAATGTTCTTGGCTTTGACGCTGAAAAGTCATTCGATGTAGCGCCAGAGGTACTAGCACACACCCGCAGCACCGAGCGTTTCGACCGCGAGCGTTCAGCCTGGGAAGCCTCGTTTGATGCTTGGGCTTCTGAAAATGCCGACAAGAAGAATCTGCTTGATCGAATCGTTTCTGGCGCAACACCAGATGGTCTAGAAGCTGCCCTACCAGTTTTCGAAAACGGTGGCTCAGTCTCAACCCGTGTTGCTTCAGGAAAAGTCATTAACGCCATTGCGGCAGTAATGCCTGAACTATGGGGTGGCTCAGCAGACCTTGCTGACTCAAACATGACGACCATCGCTGAGGCAAAGTCATTCGTGCCTAGCGAATGGTCAACTCACGAGTGGAGCGGCGACCAGTACGGCCGCGTACTTCACTTTGGTATTCGCGAACACGCAATGGGTTCGATTCTGAACGGCATCGTCCTTCACGGAAACACCCGTGCTTTCGGTGGAACCTTCTTGATCTTCAGCGACTACATGCGCCCTGCAGTTCGCCTTGCAGCGCTTATGGGAATTCCTTCAATCTTTGTTTGGACTCACGACTCAGTTGCATTGGGTGAAGACGGACCTACCCACCAGCCAATCGAGCAAATCGCCACCCTTCGTGCGATTCCTAACCTAGACATCGTTCGACCTGCTGATGGCAACGAGACAGCATACGCCTGGAAGACCGTTCTAGAGCGTCGCCAGGGGCCTGCGGGTCTAGCCCTGAGCCGTCAGAACCTTCCGGTTTATGCTCGTGGTGAAGCCGACGAGACCGGCGCAGTTTATGCCGGTGCTGAGAACACCGCTAAAGGTGCCTACACCTTGCTAGAGGCAGCGAACTCAAAGCCAGAAGTTATCTTGATTGCGACTGGCTCAGAGGTTGAAATCGCAGTTGCTGCTCGTTTGCAGCTCGAGTCTCAGGGTGTTGCAACCCGCGTTGTTTCGGCTCCTTGCCTTGAGTGGTTTGATGAGCAGCCCGAGGCCTACCGCAACTCAGTTCTTCCTGCAGATGTTGTCGCTCGCGTTTCAGTTGAAGCCGGAGTCAGCCTCGGTTGGAACAAGTACGTTGGCCCACTTGGCAAGAGCGTTTCGATTGAGCACTTTGGTGCATCAGCTGACCCTAAGACCCTTTACCGCGAGTTTGGCATGACCGCAGAGGCTGTTGTTTCTGCCGCCAAGTCAGCCATCGCAGCTAAATAATTCAAGATTTCAAAGAAAACGGAGAAAAATCCATGTCTAACAGCCCACTCGCACAACTTCACGCAAACGGCGTAAGCATCTGGCTAGATGACCTATCCCGTTCACGCATCGTCTCAGGTGGCCTTCGCGACCTAATCACCAACCGCTCAGTTTCTGGCGTTACCACCAACCCGACCATCTTCGCTGGCGCACTAGCCAAGGGTGAGGGTTACCAGGCTCAGGTTGCTGAACTGACAGCTGCAGGCGCCTCTGCTGTTGACGCAATTTTTGAAATCACCACCAAGGATGTCGCTGACGCCTGCGACATTTTCGCTGGCGTTTATGCCGAGTCAAACGGTTTTGACGGTCGTGTTTCGATCGAGGTTGAGCCTGGTCTTGCAAACGACACCGAGGGAACCATCAAGCAGGCAAAGGAACTTTTTGCCAAGGTTGACCGCGAAAACGTAATGATCAAGATTCCTGCAACCAAGCCAGGTCTAGCGGCTATCACCGCAGTGATCGCCGAGGGCATCAGCGTGAACGTCACCTTGATCTTCTCGCTTGCTCGCTATCGCGAGGTTATCGCTGCGTACATCGCGGGTGTCAAGCTAGCCAAGGCCAATGGCCACGACATTTCTAAAATTCACTCGGTTGCTTCATTCTTCGTTTCTCGCGTAGACACCGAAGTTGACAACCGTCTGGTTGCCGCAGGTCACCCAGAGCTAAAGAGCAAAGCAGCCCTTGCTAATGCACGCCTTGCCTATGAGGTATTCGAGCAGTCATTCTCCACTTCTGAGTGGTCAGAGCTTGACGCTCAGGGCGCCAACGTTCAGCGTCCACTGATGGCATCTACCGGAGTAAAAGATCCAGCCCTGCCAGACACCTTGTACGTAACCGAGTTGGTTGCGCCGCAACTGGTCAACACCATGCCTGAAAAGACCATGGAGGCCGTCTACGACCACGGTGTGGTTCCTGCCGCCTCAATCACCAACAATTATGAAGATGCTCGCGAAGTTCTTGCCGCAGTTGCAGCAGCTGGTGTGTCACTAGACGATGCCACCCAGGTTCTCGAAGACGAGGGTGTTGCAAAGTTCATTGTTTCTTGGAACGAGCTTGTTGAGACTGTTGACACTGCATTGAAGGCGGCTAAGTAATGTCGCTAAAGGTAGTTGTAGCCGGCACTGCCGCCGCTGCAGTAGCGAACAACATCGATGCGCTGGTAGCCGACAAAGTAGCCAGCCGAATCGCTGCCAAAGACTTCACTTTGTGGGGCAAAGAAGCTGAATCTGAATCTTCTATCCGACTCGGATGGGTAAATTCGGCTGTCGACTCTGCTCCCCTAGTTGAGCCAATTCTTGCCCTTCGCGCTGAGTTTGCTGCAAAGGGCATCACGCGTTTCGTGCTTTGCGGAATGGGTGGTTCATCACTTGCTCCAGAAGTCATTACCCAAACTGCCGGCGTTGAACTCGTAGTTCTTGACTCAACCAACGCAGACCAGGTTGGCACCGCACTTGCCGGTGACCTGACTAAGACCGCTGTTGTTGTTTCTTCAAAATCAGGTTCAACCGTTGAAACTGACTCACAGAAGCGAATCTTTGAAAAAGCCTTTACCGATGCCGGCATTGACAAAACAGATCGCATTGTCGTGGTTACTGACCCAGGGTCGCCTATGGAGGCAGCCGCAAAGGCAGACGGTTACCGAGTGTTCAACGCTGACCCAACCGTTGGTGGTCGTTACTCAGCTCTTACCGCATTTGGTCTCGTACCTTCAGGTTTGGCAGGTGCTGACATCAAGGAGCTTCTTGCCGAGGCAGTTGCAGTTTCAGAGCTATTGGCATCAGATTCAGTAGACAATCCAGCACTCATCCTTGGCGCAGCCCTAGCCCGCACCCCCGGTGAGATGGGTAACCGCGACAAAATCGGAATTGTTGCCGACGGCACCTCAATTGTTGGCTTTGGTGACTGGGCTGAACAGCTAATTGCTGAGTCAACCGGAAAGATTGGCAAAGGCATTTTGCCAGTTGTTCTTGATCCTCAGAGTCAAGAATTGCACTCTGGGCTAGCTGACCTTGTGGCAGTTCATGTTCAGGCTGATGCAAAGCCAGTGTCAGGTGACACCGTCTCAGTTTCTGGGCCCCTTGGTGCTCAGTTCTTGCTTTGGGAATATGCAACCGTCATTGCAAGCCGCTTGATTGGTATCAACCCATTTGACCAACCAGATGTTGAGTCGGCCAAGATTGCAGCTCGTGGCATGCTTGAGCAGCGCGACGCGGTTATCCCAGCTTTGTTCACTGATTCAGGTGTCGAGGTGCGTGCAACCGAGTTGAGCCTCACTTCAAACACAGTTGCCCAGGCCATCTCGCAGTTGCTTGCTCAGCTTGACGATGACGAGGGCTACGTGTCTATTCACGCTTATCTCGACCGTACTTCAGTTGCCGAGGCGGCAGAACTTCGCGACCTGTTCGCGAAGAAGACTCGCCGCCCAGTGACTTTTGGTTGGGCGCCGCGCTTCTTGCACTCAACCGGCCAGTACCACAAGGGTGGCCCTCGCCAAGGAATCTACCTACAGCTAGTTTCTGAGGCAGAAAAGGACATCCAAGTTCCGGGTCGCGACTTCACTTTCGGTGAACTCATTGCCTCGCAAGCCGCTGGTGACGCCAAGGTTCTTGGTTCGCTCGGTCGCCCGGTTTTGACGCTGACCCTGGCTGATGCCAAGGCCGGTATCGAACTGATCAAGTCAGCCCTCTAAGGAGTTAAATCTTTCATGAGCAAACTTTCAGCGGGTTCTAATCCGCTTCGTGATCCGAGCGATCGCCGTCTCAACCGAATTGCTGGGCCTAGCAGCTTGGTTATCTTTGGTGTAACGGGTGACCTTTCACGCAAGAAGCTAATGCCTGCGGTTTATGACCTGGCCAACCGTGGATTGCTGCCACCAGGCTTCGCTCTGGTTGGTTTTGCTCGTCGCGACTGGGCTCACCAAGACTTCAGCAAGGTGGTGAAGGACGCAGTTAAGCAGTATGCGCGAACTCCTTGGTCTGAAGAGGTTTGGGACCAACTGGTTAGCGGTATTCGTTTTGTATCTGGTGAATTCGACGACGACGCAGCTTTTGATCGTCTCAAGGCAACCATCGCTGAACTTGACGCCGAGCGTGGCACCAACGGAAACCACGCGTTTTATCTGTCGATTCCGCCTAAGGCCTTTGCTCAGGTGTGTCAGCAGCTAAAGCGCAGTGGTTTGGCTGACCCAGCCCCGGATGAGTTCCGTCGCGTCGTAATTGAGAAGCCTTTTGGCCACGACTTAGCATCATCTCGAGTATTGAACGATGTAGTTGAGTCTGTTTTCCCACCTGATTCTGTGTTCCGCATCGACCACTACCTCGGTAAAGAAACTGTTCAGAACATCCTTGCTCTTCGTTTTGCGAACCAAATGTTTGAACCACTTTGGAACGCTAACTACATTGACCACGTTCAGATCACTATGGCTGAAGACATCGGTGTAGGCGGTCGTGCTGGTTATTACGACGGCATTGGTGCGGCTCGAGATGTGATTCAAAACCACTTGCTACAGTTGCTGGCATTGACTGCAATGGAGGAACCGGTTTCATTCGATGCTGACGACTTGCGCAATGAGAAAGAGAAAGTACTTTCTGCGGTTCGTCTTCCAAAAGATCTAGGGTTGCACACTGCACGCGGTCAGTATTCAGGCGGTTGGCAAGGTGGCGAAAAGGTCACCGGATTCTTGGATGAAGACGGCATGAACCCGAAATCTGTCTCTGAAACCTACGCTGCCATGCGTCTCGATATCAACACTCGACGCTGGGCCGGTGTGCCGTTCTACCTTCGTGCGGGTAAGCGACTCGGTCGCCGAGTTACTGAGATTGCGGTTGTTTTCAAGCGTGCGCCGCAGCAACTATTCGCTGCTAGTCAGACCAGCGCACTTGGTCAGAATGCACTGGTTATTCGTGTGCAACCTGACGAGGGTGTGACCATGCGCTTTGGTTCAAAGGTACCTGGCGTTGGCATGCAGGTTCGCGACGTAACCATGGACTTTGGTTATGGTCACGCATTCACCGAGGCTAGCCCTGAGGCTTACGAGCGATTGATTCTCGACGTGTTGCTAGGTGATCCACCACTGTTCCCTCGCCACGAAGAGGTTGAACTGTCTTGGAAGATTCTTGACCCGATTGAAGAGTATTGGGCCAAGCAGGGTCAACCAGAGCAGTACCGACCTGGAACCTGGGGCCCTAGCTCAGCCGACGAAATGCTTGCCCGCGACGGGCGTGAGTGGAGAATTCCGTGATCATCGATCTACCAAACACCACAATCAGCAAGGTTTCAAAGCAGATTGTTCAGATTCGCGAGCAGGGCGGCGTAGTCGCACTGGGCCGCGTGTTGACCCTAGTTATCGAAACCGATTTCAAAGGCATCGAAGAAGCAATCAAGGCCGCAAACGACGCATCTCGAGAGCACCCTTGCCGCATCATTGTGCTTGCTGACGACAATTCAAAGAGCAAGAAGAATGCCAAGCTCGATGCACAAATTCGAGTTGGTGGCGATGCTGGTGCCTCTGAGGTAATCGTGCTTCGCGCCTACGGCGAAGCTGCCAGTGACCCGGAAAGCCTTGTCACCGGACTTCTTCTTCCTGACGCTCCGGTTGTTGCCTGGTGGCCTGAAGAGGCTCCAGAAATTGCAGCAGATTCGCCAATCGGCCGAATTGCCACCCGTCGTATCACCGATGCGGCTAGCCAAAAAGATCCACACGCGTTTCTTTGCAAACTAGCCAAGGGTTATGCTCCTGGTGATAGCGATTTTGCCTGGACCCGCCTCACAGCTTGGCGTGAGCAGCTTGCAGCGATTCTTGATCAGCCACCTTATGACAAGGTCCTTGGTGCAGAGGTCACTGGCCCGGTCGACTCCCCTAGCGTTGATTTGCTAGCGGCTTGGTTGGGTTTGCAACTTGGCGTGAAGGTCTCATTGATTCGCACTCCGGCAGATAAGCAGAAGCACGGCCTTGTTGGCGTCAAGTTGATGCGCAAGTCAGGTGACATCGAAATCGTTCGAAACGCACCTGGAGTTGCTACCTTGATTCAGCCTTCGCAGCCGACACGAACCATCTCATTGCCTCGCCCAAGTTTGCGCGACTGCCTGATGGAAGATCTTCGTCGACTTGATCCAGACGACTTGTTTGGCAAGGTGGTTACTAAGAGCTTCAAAGGTAAAACCGTGAAGCCAACTGTCACTCGCGGTGCCAAGGGTCTCAAGTAATGCTTCGACCTTTCGTCACTCGTTCTCCGAACGCACAGGCAGTTGTTGAGGCAATCTCTTCTGATTTCATAAATCGCGCAAACGAGCTTCTGGCCGAAAAGCCTGAGATTCACGTGATGCTCACCGGTGGCACAATCGGCATCGCTACTCTTGCTGCACTCGGTTCAGATGAGTTGAAAAACAAAGTTGACTATAGTCGCGTTCACTTTTGGTGGGGCGATGAGCGTTTTGTTCCAAAATCTCACGAAGATCGAAATGCCGTTCAGGCTCGAAAGGCTTTTCTAAGCAAAATTTCCTTGGATGAGACCAAGGTGCACGAGTTTCCGGCATCTGACGAGGGGTTTTCGCTAGACGAAGCAGCTGCAAAATTCAGCACCCAACTCGCAGAGCAGTCTCCACATTTCGATCTTGCCTTTGTTGGAATGGGCCCAGACGGGCACATTTGCAGTCTGTTTCCGGGTAAGCCGGCTCCTGCTGTAGGTGAAGCGATTATTGCTGAGCACGACTCGCCTAAACCTCCCCCAGCACGACTCAGCTTCAGCTATGAAGCTATGAATTCGGTTGATGAGCTTTGGTTCGTTGTTGCCGGTGCTGATAAGCAAGATGCCGTTTCAGTTGCCTTTGGCGACAGCCCTGAAGATTTGCCGGTTGGCCGAGTTAAGGGTTCAAAAGCGACCCGCTGGTATTTAGACAGCACAGCGGCCACAAAAGTTTTCGGCTGCTAAAAAAATGGACCCACTCGGGTCCATTTTTTTATTTCTCTGCAGCTTGTTCTGCCAATCTTGCTCTTCGCTCGCGTACCTGCGAGATGGCGTCATCCAAGAGCTCTTGGGCTTCTTCTTCGGTTCGACGTTCCTTCACATAAGCCAGGTGGGTTTTATATGGCTCATGCTTGGCAATAACCGGTGGGTTCGCTTTGTCTTGCCCGGCCGGTAAACCGCACTTTGGGCAATCAATTTCGATAGGAATCTCAGCCGGATCAACCTGAGCCGAGTAATGCTGAATGTGCTCGTGAAGATTTGAGCAGTAGAAATTTAGTGTGATTCTGTCGGCCTTGAAACCGCGATCTTGTTCACCCATCGGCCCAGCGCCGACTCGCGAACCTCTAATTGCCGAACCCCCGTTTGACATTAGATTTCTCCTTTTAGTTGATTAGGCAACCAAGTTGAAGCGAGTGAATAGACCCAGAGTAATGATCACTACGACCCAGACAATTCCTAGGATGATTGTGATGCGGTTCAGGTTTCGCTCAGCAACACCAGAAGAGCTCATCGCACTGGTAACTCCGCCACCAAACATGTCAGAAAGACCGCCACCGCGACCCTTGTGCAACAAAATTAGCAGGGTGAGCAAGAGGCTGGTAATAGCCAAAAGCACCTGTAGTGCAACCTGTAGCGCTGCCATGTGGGAATCCTTTGATTTAGCGGTCTTTAGAAATTATAGAGCGATGTGCTTCTGGAAGCGTGCGATACCGCTGAATTCTTCAGCGTCTAGGCTCGCTCCACCAACTAGAACGCCATCAACTTCGGTGCTGCGCAAGAAACCGGCTACGTTGGCAGCCTTAACTGAACCACCATAAAGAATTCGGGTTGCCTGAGCTAGTTCTTCGCCAAACTCAGCCGCCAAAGCTTCGCGGATCTTTCCGCAAACTGATGCAGCTTCTTCAGCGGTGGCAACCTTTCCAGTTCCGATTGCCCAAACTGGCTCATAAGCGATTACGAACTCACCCAGTTTGTCATGACCGGCAAGAGCAGCCAGGGTCTGACGCACTGGAACGGCACTCTGGCCTTCAGTTTCGAGTTCTTCAAGTGTTTCACCAACGCAAATAACTGGAACTAGACCGTGGCGGAAAGCGGCTGCGGTCTTAGCCTGAACGGTGTCGTCGCCTTCATTGTGGTACTGGCGACGTTCACTGTGGCCGATAAGTACGTACTTTACGTCGAGTTTGCTTAGGAACGCACCTGAGATCTCGCCGGTGTAGGCACCTGAATCAAACTTTGAAAGGTCTTGGGCGCCAAGGCCAAGCTCAAACTTTTCTGCATCGATGAGGGTCTGAACGGTGCGCAAGTCTGTGAATGGAGGAAACACAACTACTTCGGTTGACTTGAAGTCGTGAGCTGCATCCTTGAGGGTGTAAGCCAGCTTCTGAACCAAAGCAATTGCTTGCTGGTGGTCTAGGTTCATTTTCCAGTTGCCAGCAATTAGCGGAACGCGGTTAGCCATGGTGATCTCCGATTTAGTTAGAAATTAGTTAAGAACGTCTAGACCAGGAAGGGTTTTGCCTTCGAGGAACTCTAGGCTGGCGCCACCACCAGTTGAAATGTGGCCAAATTGGTTGTCTTCAAAGCCAAGGATGCGAACTGCTGCGGCAGAATCTCCGCCACCAACAACGCTCAAACCATCAACTTCGGTCAAGGCTTTAGCAACTGCGCGTGTTCCACCTGCGAATGCATCAATCTCGAATACACCCATTGGGCCGTTCCAGAAAACGGTCTTTGCTGATGCTACTTCTGAGGCAAAACGCGCCGCTGAAACCGGGCCGATGTCTAGTCCGAGACCTTTCTCACCAAATGGGGAAGACTCGATTGCGTCTGCTGCAGTTACTGCTACATCTGCATCTGCACCAAATTTTGATGCAACCACGATGTCGGTAGGAAGAATGACTTCTACGCCAAGCTCGGCAGCGCGTTTTAGGTATTCCTTGCATGTTTCGATCTGGTCAACCTCAAGAAGGCTTGAACCAACCTTGAAGCCCTGTGCTGCTAGGAAAGTGAAGACCATGCCTCCACCAACTAGCAACTTGTTGACGGTAGGTAGAAGGTGGTCGATAACACCAAGCTTGTCTGAAACCTTCGAGCCACCCAATACAACTGCGTATGGTCGCTCAGGGGTGCTGGTCAAGCGGGTAAGTACATCGAGTTCTTTCTCGATAAGTAGACCGCAAGAACTAGGTAGGGCTTTTGCAAGTTCGTAAACCGATGCCTGCTTGCGGTGAACCACGCCAAAACCGTCGCTGACGAAGAAATCGCCGAACTCAGCTAATTTTGCGGCAAACGCTTCGCGCTCAGCAGCATCCTTGCTGGTTTCTGCCGCATTGAAGCGCAGGTTCTCAAGAACCACTACTCCACCGCGAGCGAGTGCCTTAACGGCACCTGTGGCTTCGCTACCGACGGTGTCAGACGCGAAGAAAACTGGTTGGCCAAGTAGCTCACCCAAGCGCTTTGCAGCTGGCTCGAGTGAGTACTTGGCGTCAGGCGCACCCTCTGGGCGGCCAAGGTGTGAAATAACAACAACCTTGGCGCCCTGGTCGACCAAATACTTGATGGTAGGCAGTGATGCAACGATTCGGCCGTCATCGGTGATGCGGGTTCCATCCAGTGGAACGTTGAAATCGCAGCGGATTACTACCCGCTTTCCGTCAAGATTAGGTAGGTCGGAGAGTTTGCGCATTTTGATCTTTCTCGACAGCCGAAGCCATCAAATTTCGGTAAGGCTTAGAGCTTGCTTGCTACAAGCTCGGTTAGCTCAACAAGACGGTTTGAGTAACCCCACTCGTTGTCGTACCAAGATGAGATCTTCACGGTGCGACCGATTACCTTGATTAGGCCAGCGTCAACGATTGATGAGTGCGCGTCGGTAACGATGTCGCTTGAAACAATCTCGTCTTCGGTGTACTTCAAAATGCCAACCATTGGGCCAGACTCAGAAGCTTCTTTGTAAGCTGCCTTGATCTGCTCGATGGTGACGTCGGTCTTTGACACCAAGGTTAGGTCGGTGATCGAACCGGTTGGAACTGGCACGCGAAGTGCGTAACCGTCTAGCTTGCCCTTGAGTTCAGGCAGTACAAGGCCGATAGCCTTTGCAGCACCAGTTGAAGATGGAACGATGTTGATTGCAGCTGCACGTGCGCGGCGAAGGTCGCCGTGAGGGCCATCCTGTAGGTTCTGGTCAGCGGTGTAAGCGTGAACAGTGGTCATCAGACCGTTCTCAATACCGAACTTGTCGTTGAAAACCTTGGCAAATGGAGCCAAGCAGTTGGTGGTGCATGAAGCGTTCGAGATGATGTGGTGGTTCTCTGGGTCGTAAAGGTGGTCGTTTACGCCTAGAACGAAGGTTGCATCTTCACCGGTTGCAGGTGCAGAGATTAGTACCTTCTTGGCACCAGCTGCGATGTGTGCCTTTGCAGCCTCAGCATCGGTGAAACGGCCGGTTGACTCGATAACGATGTCAACACCAAGGTCGCCCCAGCCAAGGTCGGCAGGGTTACGCTCTGCTAGAACCTTGATTACCTGGTCGCCAACGTAAATGTTCTGACCCTCAACGCGAACTTCCTGAGGAAGGCGGCCGGTTACTGAGTCGTACTTTAGAAGATGAGCCAGTGACTTTGGGTCACTTAGGTCGTTTACTGCAACGATTTCAAGCTCGGTGCCCTTAGCCAACGCTGCACGCAGGTAGTTGCGACCGATGCGGCCGAAGCCGTTAATTCCAACACGAATAGCCACTTAGATCTCCAAGAGGTTAGGCGCCAATGAGTGACGCGATTGATTGATTGTTTGGGTGCAATTTGCCACGCGTCATCGGGTGGAAAAACTGTTTTTAGAATACCAGTAGACCGCCGGTTTTGCTGCTAGCGGCAGCGAAACGAGCCTGAACATCTGACCAGTTGATGATGTTCCAGAAGGCCTTGACGTAGTCGCCCTTTACGTTCTGGTAGTCAAGGTAGAAGGCGTGTTCCCACATGTCCAACATCAGTAGTGGCACGGTGGTCGGAACGACGTTACCCTGCTGGTCGTAAAGCTGCTCGATGATCAGGCGCTGGCCTAGGTGGTCCCAAGCCAAGAATGACCAACCAGAACCCTGGATTCCCATAGCGCTTGCATTGAAGTGCGCTTGGAAAGCTTCGAATGATCCGAAGAACTCGTCTATAGCGGCAGCAAGCTCACCCTCAGGGCGGTCGGTGTTTGCTGCAGTTAGGTTGTTCCAGAAGATTGAGTGGTTGATGTGGCCACCCAGGTGGAAAGCAAGATCTTTTTGTAGTTTGTTGACCCAGGTGAAGTCGTTCTTCGAGCGAGCTTCTTCTAGCAGGTCAATGGTTGCGTTTGCGCCGGCTACATAAGCCGCGTGGTGCTTCGAGTGGTGAAGCTCCATGATGCGAGCAGAGATGCTTGGCTCAAGAGCCGCATAGTCATAGTTCAACTCAGGTAGAACATACTTAGTCATTTTTCTCTCCTATTTTTGTTTTATTCGTCGATGTCTTCAGGTAAGAAGGCATCGGTAGCTGGAATTCCTAGTTCTTCGGCACGTTTGTCGGCCATGGCTAGCAAGCGGCGAATTCGCCCGGCAATTGCATCCTTGGTCATTACTGGGTCAGCAAGGTGCCCGAGCTCATCCAAGCTCGCCTGTTTGTGTTCAAGTCTCAATTTGCCGGCATAGCTCAGGTGATCAGGGATGTCGTCACCAAGAATTTCAAGGGCGCGCTCTACTCGGGCACCGGCGGCAACCGCTGCCTGTGCTGAGCGACGCAGGTTGGCATCGTCAAAGTTGGCCAAGCGATTTGCGGTGGCACGTACTTCACGACGCAAACGCATTTCTTCCCAGCGCAAAACCTGTGTGTGTGCACCCATTTGAGTGAGCATGGTCGCAATTGCCTCACCCTCGCGAACTGTGACGCGATAAACACCGCGAACTTCGCGAGCCTTGGCGGTTACACCGAGGCGGCGAGCCACACCAACCAGTGCCATGGCTGCTTCATTGCCTGGGGCGGTGATTTCGAGAGCCGCAGAACGACCTGGGTCAGTCAGTGAACCGTGTGCCAAAAAAGCGCCTCGCCAGACGGCCTGCGCCTCAGGAATTGACCCCGAGACTAGATTGGCAGGCAATCCACGAACAGGACGACCCCTTTGATCTAGAAGACCGGTTTGACGGGCAAGAACATCGCCCTGATTGAGAACACGAATCTGGTAGCGGCTGCTGCGACGAATTCCACTTGCAGAAATCACGGCCATCTCGCTTTCGATTCCGAAAAGCTCGGCTAGGTCTTTGCGCACGCGGCGAGCAATTTGCGCCGTGTCTAGCTCAACCTCAACGGCCACTCGGCCTGAAATAAGGTGCAGCCCGCCCGAAAAACGCAAAATTGTTGAAAGTTCAGCAACACGCACGGCATTTTTGTTGATTTCGAGTCTTGCCAACTCATCTTTCAGATCAGATGTTAGTGCCATGGTTCTCCCCTATTCCTTGCCCAAATCGCGATGTTTCACATGCACAGACACGTTCTCAAGTTTGGCCAGTTCGCCGGCAATTCGACGTGTCATGGCAACTGAACGGTGCTTTCCTCCGGTGCATCCGATGGCGATGGTTGCGTATCTCTTGTTCTCGTTCACATAACCACGCAAAACCGGCTTCAGTGCCGCTAGGTAGTTAGTAATGAACTCCTCAGCTCCGTCTTGTGAAAGCACGAATTCTGAAACCTGATTATCTTCACCAGTGAATGGGCGAAGTGACTCTTGCCAAAATGGATTCGGCAAAAAGCGCATGTCGGCAACTAGGTCTGCGTCAGTAGGTAGGCCGTATTTGAATCCGAACGACATAACTGTTACCTGAAGCTGGTTGGTCTGCGCTACCGAGAATGACTCAGCTATGCGATTCGAGAGTTGATGAATGTTGAGATCTGAAGTGTCGATTACAGCATCAGCTGATTCACGAATGCTGAGCAAGCGAACTCGTTCTTCGGTGATTCCATCCAAGATAGTGCCGTTGCCCTGAAGCGGGTGTGGCCGACGAACAGACTCGAAACGCTTAACCAGTGCGGCATCCGAGGCTTCTAAATAAATAACTTGGATGTTGATGTCGCGACTGCGCAACTGACTTAGGTGAGTCTGAACATCTGTGAAAAATTCGCCGCCGCGAACGTCGAGCATTACGGCTAGACGCGGCAGAGGTGTTTCGGCCATTGTGAATAGGTTTGCAATCGGGTCAAGCATTTGCGGCGGCAGGTTGTCCACCACGTACCAACCGAGGTCTTCAAGCGCGTTTCCGACGGTGGAACGCCCGGCACCTGACATGCCAGTCACAACAAGAAGTTCGCGCTGGTTTTGACCTGTCATCAGCACTCCCTTCCCAAGTTTTGCTTGCAGTTGCAAAGCGATACATTTGTCAGTCTAGCCGAGCGCGACACGCCGATGAAACCTGTTAAGAAGAAAGGCTTTGAACAATTTGTTCGGCCAGAATTGGGCCGATTCCCGCCACCGATGAAATCTCATCGGCGCTGGCAGCTCTAAGTCGTTTTGCCGATCCAAAGTGTCGCAGCAAGGCGGCCACGCGCTTGTCGCCCAGGCCAGAAATCTCACCCAGGGCACTGGCAATAGATGATGAGCGCTTTTGTCGCTGATATGTGATTGCAAATCGGTGTGCCTCATCGCGAATGCGCTGAAGCAGAAACAATTCATCAGTGGCGCGAGGCAAGATCACGGGGTAATCCTCCCCCGGACGCCATACTTCTTCGAGGCGTTTAGCTAGTCCAACCACGTTTAAGCCCTTTACGCCTGAATCATTTATTGCTCGCTGGGCTGCATTTACCTGAGGTAGACCACCATCAACCACCAAAAGTGATGGCCGATATGAGAACTTTTGGTTGGAATCAACTTCTTGCTGCTCCTCGGGTTCCTTCAAATATTTGAGCCTTCGCGACAGTACTTGATAAATCGACTCGGTGTCATCCGTGGTGTCTTCAATAGAAAAACGACGGTATTGATCTTTTTTGGCTAGCCCATCCTCAAAAACCACCATCGATGCAACCACACCGGTACCACCAAGGTGAGATACGTCAAAGCACTCAATTCGTAATGGAGCCTCTGGCAGATTGAGTGCCTTCTGAATGCCAGCCAATGCGCCTGCTCTTGCAGTGAAATCAGCGCTTCGCCGGGTCTTGTAGAGCATCAGCGCATGTTTGGCATTGGTGAGTGCTGTGCTTGCCAGAGCGGCTTTGTCGCCACGCTGAGCAACGCGCAACTCAGTTTTGGTTCCCCGCAAGTCAGAAAGCCACCGATTTAGCTCTTCGCTGTCTTCAGGCAAGACCGGAACCAAGATTTCTCTTGGAACATCAACTGGTTCAGACCCAGGCTTGGTGGTGTAGACGTTTTGAAGCACATACTCGACCAACTCGGGTAAATCACGTTCAAGCTCTTTGTCAACCACCCAGCCGCGAACACCACGGATGCGACCGCCTCTGACTATGAATTGCGAAACCGCCGCAGCTAGATCATCGTCGGCTATGCCGAACAGGTCGGCGTCAGTTTGGTCGCTAAAAACAACGGTGCTCTTCTCGAGTACCGTTTCTAATGCTTCGATGTCGTCTCGGGTTCTAGCTGCAAGTTCGTATTGCTGCGCTTCAGATGCCTCATACATCTTGGCGCGCAGCACTTCTACATGTTGTGTGTCACCACCGGCCATGAAATCTATGAAATCCTTGGCGATTTTTTTGTGCTCACCCTCAGAGACTCTGCCAACGCAGGGCGCAGCGCACTTGCCGATGTCGCCCAGCAGACAAGCGCGACTTGATGCCTTCGCACGCTGATATACCCCGCTTGAGCAGGACCTAACCGGGTAGACCTTGAGAAGGGTGTCCATGGTTTCTCGAACGGCCCACGCTTGGGTGTAAGGACCGAAATACTTGACCCCCTTGATCTCGCGATTTCTGGTGATAAACACTCTCGGAACTCTTTCACCAATTGATACGGCGAGGTATGGGTACGACTTGTCGTCTTTGAAACGCACATTGAACGGAGGGTCAAACTCCTTAATCCAGGTGAATTCAAGTTGGAGCGCCTCGTACTCAGTTTTGACGATGGTCCATTGAACGTCGGCAGCACTCGTGACCATGCGGCGGGTTCGTTCATGAAGACTGTCGAGCGGTCCAAAATAATTGCTCAGTCTGGCTCTTAGATTCTTTGCCTTGCCCACATAAAGCACCCGACCAGAGGCATCAAGCCAGCGATATACGCCGGGATTTGTGGGTATCTCGCCGGTTTTAGGTCGGAACGAGAGTTCGTCAGCCATTAGCCGAGCATTTCCTTTAGGAACGATCCAGTAAAGCTCTTGGCGTTTGCAGCAACTTGCTCAGGGGTGCCAATCGCAATTACCTCGCCGCCACGCGATCCGCCTTCGGGGCCCATGTCGACAATCCAGTCGGCACACTTGATTACATCCAAGTTGTGTTCAATCACCAAGACCGTATTGCCTTTGTCGACCAAGCTATTTAGAACCAGCAAAAGCTTTCTCACATCTTCGAAGTGCAAACCAGTTGTTGGCTCATCAAGCACATAAATGCTTCGACCGTTTGAGCGCCGCTGCAATTCGGTGGCCAGTTTGACACGTTGAGCCTCGCCGCCAGAAAGAGTGGTTGCGCTCTGACCAAGACGAACGTAACCGAGACCTACCTCAACGAGAGTGTCAAGGTAGCGTGCAATTGATGTGATGGCTGCGAAAAATTCGGCGGCCTCAGCGATTGGCATCTCTAGAACCTCGGCAATGTTTTTGCCTTTATAAAGAACTTGCAACGTCTCTCGGTTGTAGCGAGCACCGTGGCAAACTTCACAGGCAACGTAAACGTCTGGCAAGAAATTCATCTCGATCTTCAGTGTTCCATCGCCAGAGCAAGACTCGCAGCGTCCGCCCTTGACGTTGAATGAGAAACGGCCTTGCTGATAACCGCGTGCTTTAGATTCCTGAGTGTCAGCGAACAGCTTTCGGATGTGGTCAAACACGCCAGTGTACGTGGCCGGGTTAGATCTTGGTGTGCGCCCAATTGGGTTTTGGTCAACGTGTACAACTTTGTCGAGAAGCTCGAGGCCCTCGACTCGAGTGTGCCTGCCGGCCACGCCTTTGGCCCCATTTAGTGAATTTGCCAGAACCTCATACAAGACGTCGTTTACCAGGGATGACTTGCCTGAGCCGCTCACGCCAGTGACTGCCGTAAGAGTGCCAAGCGGAAACTCGACATCCACGTTCTTTAGATTGTTCTCGCGTGCCCCGACAACTTTTAGCTGACGTTTAGCATCGACCGCTCTGCGCTTTTTAGGAATCTGAATAGTCTCTCGACCCGACATAAAGGCGCCGGTGAGTGATCGATCATTCTTGATAAGTTGCTCGTATGTTCCGCTGTGAACAACCTCACCACCGTTGACACCTGCTCCTGGGCCGATGTCGACTACCCAGTCGGAGGCTTTGATCGTGTCTTCATCGTGCTCGACCACAATCAGAGTGTTGCCAAGGTCGCGGAGCTTGATCAATGTGTCAATCAGTCTTCGATTGTCGCGCTGATGCAAACCGATTGATGGTTCATCCAAAACGTAGAGAACGCCGGTTAGCCCAGAACCAATTTGGGTCGCTAGACGAATGCGCTGTGCTTCACCACCAGAAAGTGAACCAGACGCGCGCTCGAGGCTGAGATAGTCAAGACCTACGGCCATCAAAAAGTCTAGGCGGGCCCTAATTTCGCGAAGCACCTGAGCTGCGATTTTCACGTCACGCTCCGCAAGTTCGATGGTGTCGAAGAATTCAACGGCCTCACCAAGGCTCATTGCGGCAACGTTTGCGATTGATTTATCAAAGACCTTGACTGCCAGTACCTCTGGGCGCAGGCGTTGGCCCGAACAAGCAGGGCACGGAATCTCTCTTAGAAAGCCCGACCATTTTGCGCGAGCGTAGTCATTCTCTGATTCGAGATACTTGCGCTCGATATAGCTCAGAACGCCTTCGAAGCCGGTCGTGTAGCGCAGCTCACGGCCGTACCTGTTCTTCCACTTCACCTGGACGTCAAAGTTGTTGCCGTGTAGAACGGCCTCTTGAATTTCTTCGCCGAGTTCGTTCCAAGGTGTGTCTAGCGAGAATTCAAGATCAGTCGCCAGGCCCTCAAGCATGCGAGAAAAATAATGGAAAAGTCCTTTACCCTGAGTTGACCAAGGCAGGATAACTCCCCCATTGATGCTTGCGGCCGGGTCACCAATAACTAGGTCGCTATCGACAGCCTGCTTTGTTCCCAAGCCTGTGCAAGTAGGGCAAGCACCAAAAGGTGCGTTGAAAGAAAATGTTCTCGGCTCAATTTCAGTGAGGCTGAGCGGATGCTCGTTCGGGCAAGACATCTTCTCGCTGAACACTCGGCTTTTTCCGGGTCCTGCTGCCTCATCCACTAGGTCAATCAAGATTCTTCCGTTGGCAAGTTTTAGGCCGGTTTCAACAGAATCAGCTAGACGACCGATGATGTCTGGCTTATTTACAAGGCGGTCGATTACGACCGAGATGTCGTGCTTAAAAGTTTTCTTGAGCGGCTTTGCGTCGCTAAGTTGAACTAATTCACCATCGACCATCGCGCGGGCATAACCCTGTGCATTGAGTTCTTTGAAAAGATCAACAAACTCACCCTTTTTTTGGTCAACGACCTGGGCCAATATTTGAAATCTGGTGCCCTCGGGCAACTCGAGAATCTGATCAACAATCTGTTGCGGAGTTTGCTTCACAATCTTTTCGCCACACTCGGCGCAAAAAGGCGTTCCGACTCTCGCCCAAAGCAGGCGCATGTAGTCATGAATTTCGGTAATGGTTCCAACTGTTGAACGTGGGTTACGGTTGGTCGACTTCTGGTCAATGCTCACCGCTGGGCTCAGTCCCTCAATGAAGTCAACGTCTGGTCGATCTACCTGACCCAAAAATTGGCGAGCATATGCAGACAGCGACTCAACGTAGCGGCGCTGCCCTTCGGCAAAAATGGTGTCAAAAGCCAAGGATGACTTGCCTGAGCCGCTCAAGCCAGTGAATACAACCAACGAGTCACGTGGTACCTCTAGGTAGACATCCTTTAGGTTATGAACGCGTGCGCCCTTAATAATCAGCTTGTTATCGTGTGGCACTGGAGTTACAGACATCTTTGAATTTTAACCTTGCTGTTTGAGTCGGAACGCCTAGGCATGACCGGCTTTTTCCATTTGTCGAAGCTCGTGCTTTAGTTCTGATATTTCGTCTCTAAGTCGGCCGGCCAATTCAAACTTGAGCTCTGCAGCAGCTGCCTTCATCTGTTCATCAAGGTCGACGACGACCGCCAGAATCTCGGCGTAGGCCATGCTGGCAATACCCTTTCGCGAACGAATAGGAATAACTGACTTGCCGTCGCGAGTCTTTTTAGATTTTCCGGCCTGTTCGATAAGTTCGGCTGTGTCTTGCTCTTCGCGCATTATCTGGTCGGTAATGTCAGCAATCTTCTTTCGAAGTGGCTGAGGGTCGACTCCCTTTTCTAGGTTGTAGGCAACCTGTTTGGCTCTGCGACGATTGGTCTCGTCAATAGCCCGAGCCATTGAGTCGGTGATGTTATCGGCATACATATGCACCTGGCCGTTAATGTTTCTGGCGGCGCGACCGATGGTTTGAATCAGCGAGGTTGTTGAACGCAAGAAACCCTCTTTGTCGGCGTCAAGAATGCTGACCAAAGAAACTTCAGGTAGGTCGAGTCCTTCTCTTAGCAAGTTGATTCCAACAAGCACATCGAAAACACCGCTTCTAAGTTCGCGCAGTAACTCGACCCGTCTCAAGGTGTCGACATCTGAGTGTAGGTATCTAACTCGAACTCCGGCTTCGGTCAAGAAGTCGGTTAGTTCTTCAGACATTTTCTTGGTGAGAGTTGTCACCAGAACACGTTCATCCTTGGCTGCGCGAATGCGAATTTCTTCGAGCAGGTCGTCAATTTGACCGGCACTTGGCTTGATTACGATTTCGGGATCAACCAGTCCGGTTGGTCGAATGATCTGCTCGACAACGCCGGCCCCGAGGTTCATTTCGTATTTGCCTGGTGTCGCAGAGAGGTAAACCGTTTGGCCAATTCGTTCTTGAAATTCGCTGAATTTCAACGGGCGATTATCGAGTGCCGACGGCAATCTAAAACCATAGTCAACGAGATTTCGTTTTCGGCTGGAGTCACCTTCGTACATCGCTCCAATTTGAGGAACTGTGACGTGGGACTCATCGATAACGGTCAAGAAATCTTCAGGAAAATAGTCCAGTAGGCAAGACGGCGCTGATCCTGGTTCACGTCCGTCGATGTGGCGAGAGTAGTTTTCGATTCCCGAGCAGAAACCAAGCTCATTAATCATTTCAAGGTCGAATGTTGTGCGCATTTTGAGTCGCTGAGCCTCGAGCAATTTTCCTTGTTGCTCTAGTTCTTTGACTCGCCAAACAAGTTCTTCTTCAATAGCCTCGATTGCTCGGCCCATGCGTTCTGGCCCCGCCATGTAGAGCGAAGCCGGAAAAATCGAAACCGCGCTCTCGGTGCGCGCAATTTCACCGGTTAGCGGAAAGAGCGAATGCAAGCCTTCGATCTCATCACCGAAGAATTCAATTCGAATAGCCAACTCTTCGTTGACCGGGATAATCTCAATGGTGTCGCCCTTTACCCTGAAATTTCCCCGTGAAAAATCAATGTCATTGCGGTTGTACTGCATGCCAACAAAGGCTCGGATGAGTTCATCTCGATCGATTCGTTGGCCGACCTGCAAAGCTACGCGTGAATTCAGGTACTCTTCTGGCGCACCTAGACCGTAGATGCAAGAAACAGTGCTGACCACCACAACATCTCGTCGGCTGAGCAAGCTGGTGGTTGCTGAATAGCGCAGACGCTCAACCTCTTCGTTAATTGAAGAGTCTTTTTCGATGAAGGTGTCAGTCTGGGCTACATACGCCTCTGGTTGGTAGTAGTCGTAATAACTTACAAAGTATTCGACTGCGTTGTTAGGCAGTAATTCACGAAATTCGTTCACCAGCTGAGCGGCCAGAGTCTTGTTGTGGGCCAAAACTAGTGTGGGACGCTGTACAGCTTCAATCAACCAAGCTGTTGTGGCTGATTTACCTGTTCCGGTGGCACCCAGGAGCACAACGTCTTTTTCGCCGGCGTTGATTCGAGCGGCTAGTTCGGCAATTGCGGTTGGTTGATCGCCTGAGGGCTTGTACTCACTGACAACCTCAAAGGGTGCAAAAGATCTGGTGGCTTCCATGTATTGATTACTAAGCCGAAAACTTAGCGTTCGCTTCCCGTTTTATTTGATTCCAAAGCAACTCGGCGTCTTTGAGTAGAAGTGAAAGCTCTTGGTTCGAGTTCAAAATCACATCAGCAGCGTTTGCTCGCAATGCTGGGCTCGCCTGGCTATCAATTCTTGCGATGGCCTGTTCTGGGGTTAGCGAGCGGTTTTTCACTAAGCGCTCCACCTGCTTTTCGCGAGGAGCTTCAACGGTCACCACCTTGTCAAAGGGATAGTCGACTTTCGCTTCAACTAAAAGCGGCACGTTATAGACCACTACTGCATCGCTAGGCATCGAATCTAAAAGGGCTAAAGTTTTTTCCTTGACTCTCGGATGAACCACAGCCTCAAGTTTGGCTCGCTCTGTGGCGTTCGAAAAGATAATTGCACCAAGATATTCGCGATTTAAATTGCCTTCACCATCAAGCATTTGAGAACCAAATACCTTGGTTAGCTCTTCAAGTCCTTCGGTTCCTTTGGCAACCACTTCATGCGCGATTTGATCTGCGTCGATATGTATTGCACCGAGTTTGTGCCAACATTCGGCAACCGTCGACTTTCCAGCTGCGATTCCGCCCGTAAGACCAATCAAGTACATGCCATAAGCCTAAATCGCCGGCGCCTATCGAGGGTACAAAAAAGCGGCCCCCTCTGTGAGGGAGCCGCTTCTTTAGAGTTATGAAGTTACTCTGCGCTCTTTAGCTTGTCGCGAAGTGCCGCAAGTGACTCGTCTGAAGCCAATGTGCCGCCTTCAGATGATTCGCTTGAATAGCTGCTTGACGCTGCTGCTGGAGCCTCAGAAGCCTCAGGAAGCTTTGCTGCTGCCTCGTTGGCTGCCGCAACCTGCTTCTTGTGCTCTTCCCAACGTGCGTGAGCTTCGGCGTACTCTTTCTCCCACTTGGTGCGAGCTTCTTCGAAGCCAGGCTTCCACTCGTTGGTGGTTGAATCAAAGCCCTCTGGGTACTTGTACTGGCCGTTTTCGTCGTAGTCAGCTGCCATACCGTAAAGTGCTGGGTTGAATTCGGTGCCCTCTGGGTCAACCTCTTCATTAGCCTGCTTCAGTGAAAGCGAGATGCGACGGCGATCTAGGTCAATGTCGATTACCTTGACGAATACATCCTGGTTAACCGAAACAACCTGCTCAGCAAGCTCAATGTGCTTTGAAGAAAGCTCTGAGATGTGAACTAGACCCTCGATACCGTCGGCAACGCGAACGAACGCACCGAAAGGAACCAGCTTGGTTACCTTACCTGGGGCGTATTGTCCGATTGCGTGGGTGCGAGCGAATACCTGCCATGGGTCTTCCTGGGTGGCCTTTAGAGATAGTGAAACGCGCTCGCGCTCCTGGTCTACCTCAAGAACCTCAACAGTAACTTCCTGGCCGATTTCAACAACTTCAGAAGCGTGCTCAATGTGCTTCCATGAAAGCTCTGAAACGTGAACTAGACCGTCTACGCCACCTAGGTCAATGAATGCACCGAAGTTGACGATAGATGAAACAACACCGGTGCGGATCTGGCCCTTGGCAAGGTCTGCAAGGAAGGTGCTGCGGCTAGCTGACTGTGACTCTTCAAGAAGGGCGCGACGTGAAAGAACTACGTTGTTGCGGTTCTTGTCAAGCTCAAGAATCTTGGCTTCAACCTTCTGGCCTAGGTAAGGGCCAAGGTCGCGAACGCGACGAAGCTCGATAAGCGATGCTGGAAGGAAGCCACGAAGTCCGATGTCAACGATAAGGCCACCCTTGACAACTTCGATAACAACACCGTTAACGGTGCCATCAGCTTCTTTGATCTTCTCAACGTCGCCCCAAGCACGCTCGTACTGTGCGCGCTTCTTAGAAAGAATTAGGCGGCCTTCTTTGTCTTCCTTCTGGAGGACAAGTGCCTCTACAGAATCACCGACGGCAACAATCTCTGATGGGTCTGCGTCGTGGCGGATAGAAAGTTCGCGTGAAGGAATTACACCTTCAGTTTTGTAACCGACGTCAAGTAGAACTTCGTCGCGGTCAATTTTTACGACAATACCTTCAATGAGGTCTCCGTCGTTGAAGAACTTTAGGGTAGCTTCTACAGCTGCAAGAAAGTCTTCTGCAGAACCGATGTCATTTACAGCGATCTGCTTTGCTGGCTTGGTGGTCATATTTATTTTTACTCTTAACGGGCACTACTCGGGCCGCAACAGGAGACCCAGGATTTTCCGCGGGGCTGATGAGGCAATGGATTGATTTATGCGCAAAACGCACTTCTCAAGCCTACCCCTTAATGGCCCTAGTGACCAGCTAATTCCCAGCTTTTTCCTATGCCAATTTGCACTTCGAGCGGCACAGAGAGTTCAACCACGCCTTCCATTTCTTCGACGACAAGATTCTTTAGTCTTTCGAGTTCGCCAGGGGCTACTTCGAACACCAATTCGTCGTGAACTTGAAGCAACATTCGACTTTTGAGTGACTCAGCTTGAATGCGCTCTGAGATGTGATTCATCGCCAGCTTCATGATGTCTGCTGCTGTGCCCTGAATTGGCGCGTTGAGCGCAGCACGTCTTGCATTTTCACGAACTTGAAACAGTTTGCTGTTCAAATCATCAAAAGGCCTGCGTCGACCATAGGTTGTTACGGTGTAGCCGAGGGTCTTTGCTTCATCAACAACGGCTGAAAGATAGCGACGCACTCCCCCGAATCGGGCAAAGTAATCACTCATGAGTTGTTTGGCCTCGGCGTTTGGAATGCGCAACTGCTTAGCGAGACCATATTCGCTTAGACCATAAACCAGACCGTAAGACATCGCCTTGACTTTGGAACGCATAGCTGTTGTGACCTCTTCAGGCTGTACGCCAAATATTCTTGCACCAACAAATCTATGAAGGTCTTCACCAGTTTTGAACGCCTCGATTATGCCCTCGTCACCCGAGAGGTGGGCCATGATGCGCATTTCAATCTGTGAATAGTCAGCGGTTAGCAAGGTTTCAAAACCTTCGCCGACGATAAATGCTTCACGGATAAGTCGCCCGCGCTCGCTCTTAATCGGAATGTTTTGAAGGTTCGGATTTTCTGAAGAGAGTCGACCGGTGGAGGTTCCAGTTTGAACATAGTTCGTGTGAATACGTCCATCCGAGGCAACTGCCTTAAGCATGGTCTCGACGATTTGACGAATTTTGGTGGCTTCGCGGTGTTCGAGAAGGTGCGCGAGGAACGGGTGTTCGGTTTGTTCAAAAAGCTCGGTCAAGGCTGCCGCGTTGGTAGAAAACCCTGTCTTTACCTGCTTGGTTCCGGTCATGCCAAGTTCGTCGAAGAGAACGGTTTGCAGCTGTTTTGGTGATGCCAGGTTTATTTCATGCCCGATTACGGCGAAAGCCTGCTTGGCAATTTCACTGACCTCAGAGGTCAACTTTTCAAAAAGATCTTGAAGCCGATCGACGGCGATGGCAACGCCGTAGTGTTCCATGCGCGCAAGAGATTCATTGGTGGGTAGCTCAACTTCAGCGAATACCTTGAGTTGACCCTGGGCTTCAACTTTGCCGAACAGGGTTGGTGTCAAATTCGCGATTACCCAGGCATCCAAGGAAATGTCTGTGGCGTCTTCTGCGATTAGTTGATTTGGATCAGAGCGCTTGATCTGGATTCCCAGGTGAATAGCTGCCACTTCATCGAGGCTGAAATCTTTGCTAACTGGGTCTAGTAGGTAGGCCAGCAGCAGCGTGTCGTAGTTCGCACCTTGCAGAGCTAATCCAAAATCAAGTAGCTTGCGAGCCTGGTCTTTGGCCCCGTGCAAGGTCTTCACGCAAGTTGGGTCGGCAAGCCAGGCACCAACCGTCTCAAAAACATCCTGGATACCCGCTGGAGTCCAAAGCACTCTGTGGTTCTCGGTAGCGAAACCAATAGAACCAATGGATTCACCGACAAACTCAAATGCCAGAGCGATGGTGGAATGCTGATCTGAGAGCCATGATTTAAGTTCGCTACCGGTCAGTTTCACACTCTCTGGCAATTCACCAACTTCGGGAAGGATCTCAGCAGGGGCACCGAATGCTTCGTTGAAATCTGCAACCGCCGAGGTCGTGTCTGTGATTGATCCGGTGCCAGGCTGAACCCCGCGAGCTTTAAGTACTCTCTCGGTGAGCGACTTGAAGTGCAATTTGCTGAACACTTCGCGAACTTTTGACTCATCAAGCGGCCCAAGCACCAGGTCATCATGATTGAAATCAAAAGCCAGATCTCGTACCAGATGATTAAGGCGGCGGTTGCGTACCGCTAACTCCCGATGCTCGCGCAGGCTCTCTCCTACCTTGCCGGGAATATCATCTGCGGCGGCGAGCACACCATCTAGGTTTTTATAGGTTGTTAGCCACTTAGCTGCGGTTTTCGGGCCAACACCTGGGATGCCCGGCAGGTTGTCGGAGGTCTCGCCCACGAGAGCTGCGAGGTCGGGATACTGCTTTGCGTGAATGCCGTACTTATCGAAAACAGCCTGGTCATCCATTCGAGCAAGGTTTAGAACGCCTTTGACCGGGTACAGAATTGTGGTGTTTTCGCGAATAAGTTGAAAAGTGTCGCGGTCACCAGAAACCACGTAAACCTGAAAACCCGAGTCTGCACTTTGATCGGCAAGACTGGCCAAAATGTCGTCGGCCTCGTAGTTCACACGAGTGATGGTCTTGATGTTCATGGCTTCAAGTGCTTCTTGGAGCAACTCAGTTTGCCCAACGAATTCTGGCGGTGTCTCGCCGCGAGTGCCCTTGTACTCCGGGTACTCCTCGGTTCTGAACGAACTTCTGGAAAGGTCGAAGGCAACTGCCAAGTGGGTCGGTTTTTCAGCCTGAAGAATATTCAACATCATCGAGATGAATCCGTGTACGGCATTGGTGTGCTGGCCATCTGGAGTCTTGAACGAGTCTGGGCTCAGCGCATAAAAAGCTCTAAAGGCCAGTGAATGACCATCAATGAGCAGAAGAGTAGGCTGAGAGTTAGCGTTCATGAGGCAAGCCTACTTTGCCTCGAAGACACCAAAGGGAGCCAAACGTGAGTTCGTCACCAGAAAAATTTAGTGCAGATGCCAAAGAACTTCTTGAACTGCGTGGGCTTGGTCCTCTGGCCGAGAAAATGGGCATCGAACTTGTTGAGCTAAGTGCCGAACGTGCGGTTGCCACCATGCCGGTTGAAGGCAATACCCAACCGCTCGGAGTTTTGCACGGTGGTGCGCATGTGGTTTTAGGTGAGAGTCTCGGTAGTTTCGCCGCCAATGTGTGGGCCCACCCCGACAAAGTTGCCATGGGTATCGAAGTGTCAGCAAGTCACTCTCGCCCGGCAAGTTCTGGCGTGGTCACCGCCGTGTGCACTGCTATCAGTCTTGGCAAGTCATTGACTACCCACGAAATTGTGGTTTCTGACGAACAAGGCCGAAGACTTTCGACCGTTCGAATCACTAATTACCTTAAGGCCAAGAGCTAATCAGCTTTAGGCCGAGGGCTTCTGTACACCAAGCTGCTCGATAACAGTGGTGGCAACTTCTTGCATGGTGAGGCGTCTATCCATGGATGCCTTTTGAATCCAACGGAATGCATCTGGCTCTGAAAGCCCCATTTTTTCATTCAATAGGCCCTTGGCGCGGTCAACCAACTTGCGGGTTTCAAATCGCTCATTTAGATCAGCAATTTCACTCTCAAGCGCGATTAGCTGAGAGTGTCGGCTCAGTGCGATTTCAATCGCCGGCAATAGGTCGTTTGGGGTGAACGGCTTGACCACGTAAGCCATGGCACCAGCCTCGCTGGCCCGGTCAACCAATTCTTTCTGGCTGAATGCTGTTAACAATACGATTGGCACTTTAGAGCCGATGAGCTGCTCGGCAGCGGTAATTCCATCCATCTTGGGCATCTTTATGTCCATGACAACAAGGTCTGGCTTGTGCTGACTAACCAAAGCGACGGCCTCTTCACCGTTTGCTGCCTCGGCAAGCACCTCGAAACCATTTTCAATGAGGGTTTCGACGATGTCCATGCGAATTAGTGATTCGTCTTCAGCAACGATTACGGTGCGCTTCTTTGCAACTTCAGCCATGACGACAACCCTATTCCAAAGTTGGTCAATTTAAGAAGTCGAAAAATTTGGGGTATCATTGAAAACTGTTGCCGGCCGAAGTGGCGAAATGGCAGACGCGGAGCACTCAAAATGCTTTTCCGAAAGGAGTGCGGGTTCAAGTCCCGCCTTCGGCACAAATAGAAAAAGACCCCAGATCATCTGGGGTCTTTTTCTTTGCTTTTATAGGTTCTGGTAACCCGGTGCGGCGCCATTTACGGCATCGCCAACGCGGTGAACACGAAGTGAGTTTGTTGAACCTGGGATGCCCGGTGGGGTTCCGGCAACAACAACCACTTCTTCGCCAACCTTGGTAAGGCCCTCGGCGAGAACGATCTCATCGACCTGGTGCATCATTTCATCGGTGTGCTTCACCGGTGCGACGAGGTAGGTGTGAGCGCCCCAAACCAATGACATGCGGTTTCTGACAGTCTCGCTCGGGGTGAACGCGATGGTAGGAACTGATGAACGTAGGCGTGAAACGCGGCGCAGCGAGTCGCCTGACTCAGTGAACACACAAACAAACTTTGATCCCAAAAGCTCAGCGATCTCGACAGCAGCAAGTGAAACAGCGCCTGCGTGGGTGTGAGGACGGGTTCCCAGGGCAGGAATTCGGTCAAGACCGTTTGCCTCGGTCGACTCGATGATACGTGCCATAGCCTGAACGGTCTCAACTGGCCATTTTCCGACTGAGGTTTCGCCCGAAAGCATTACTGCGTCGGCACCGTCGAGGATGGCGTTTGCAACGTCTGATGCCTCTGCGCGGGTTGGGCGCGAGTTGTCAATCATGGTCTCAAGCATCTGAGTGGCGACGATTACCGGTTTCGCCCAGCGACGCGCCAATTCAACTGCACGCTTCTGAACTAGTGGAACATCTTCAAAAGGTAGCTCAACACCGAGGTCACCGCGGGCAACCATGATGCCGTCAAAGGCGTCAATGATTTCTTCCAGTGCTTCTACTGCCTGAGGCTTTTCAATCTTTGCAATGACCGGAAGGAACTTGCCCTCTTCGGTCATGATTTCGTGAACTCGAACGATGTCTGAAGCGTTACGAACGAAAGACAGAGCGATCATGTCGACACCGAGGCGAATTCCCCAACGAAGGTCGTCTTCATCTTTCTCAGAAAGTGCCGGAACGTTCACAGCAACGCCTGGAAGGTTGATTCCCTTATTGTTCGAGACGAAGCCCGGAATCTCAACAACAGTTGTCACGGTGTCGGCGGTTACTTCAGTTGCCTTGAGTGTGACCTTACCGTCGTCGATCAAGAGTAGGTCGCCCGGCTTTACGTCGCCACAGAGACCCTTGTGAGTCGTGCCACAAATCTCTTTGGTGCCTTCAACTTCGTTGATGGTGATCTTAAAAGTGTCACCCTTCTCAAGCATGTGAGGGCCATCTGAGAACTTAGCCAAGCGAATCTTTGGACCCTGCAGGTCAACAAAGATACCGACCGGCTTGTTTGCGTCTGCCGCAGCCTTTCGGACTGTGCGGTAGATTTCCTCGTGCACGTCGTAGCTGCCGTGACTTAGGTTCATGCGAGCAACGTCGACACCGGCATCGATGATGGCACGGATCTGCTCGTAGTTTGAAGTTGCCGGACCGAGGGTTGCAACAATTTTTGCGCGTCTCATGGGTACCTTTTCTTGTTTTGCTGGCTGGGGCCAACTTTGGGATTAGCTGTGGATAGAAAGTGGTCGATCGGTGGTTTTGACCGGACGAGGCAAAACGGTTTTGCCTTCAAGATATTCGTCGATTGATGCTGCAGCCGCGCGACCCTCGGCAATTGCCCAAACAATCAAGCTCTGGCCTCGCCCAGCGTCACCGGCGACAAAGACGCCATCCGCGTTGGTTGACCAGTTTTTGTCGCGGGCTATGTTGCCACGTGAGTCTAGGGCCACGTCTGATTGCTCAGCTGCCAGCTCACCCTCGACACCAGTGAAACCTAGTGACAGAAGTACCAAATCAGCTGGGATGACGTACTCGGTTCCGGCCTTTGGAAGGCGTTTTCCGTCTACGAATTCAGTCTCGGCAACCTTTACGCCGGTAACCTTGCCGTTCTCGCCAACGAACTCGACTGTCGAAGCAAGGTAGGTGCGCTCACCGAATTCTTCGTGTGCGCTTGCAACTTCAAAGAGAGTTGGGAACGTTGGCCATGGCTGGTGCTCAGGTCTCTCAGCCGGCGGCTGCTTGCCGATAGCCAAAGTGGTAACTGAGATCGCGCCCTGGCGAGTCGCAGTGCCAAGACAGTCAGCGCCAGTGTCGCCGCCTCCGAGAATTACTACGTTTAGGCCATCTGCGTGAATTTGCTCAGCGAGGTTCTCCCCCGCTACAACGCGGTTTCCTTGAACTAGGTAATCCATGGCAAAGTGAACGCCATTAAGTTCACGGCCTGGAACGTTTAAATCGCGCGGCTTAGTGGCCCCGGTGGCAATAAGAACAGCGTCGTATCTTGAACGCAGCTCTTCCCAGGTGATGTCTACGCCAATGTTTACGCCAGCGCGGAATCGAGTGCCCTCGGCCTCCATCTGCGCCAAACGACGGTCGATGTGTGACTTTTCCATTTTGAAATCAGGAATTCCGTAGCGAAGAAGGCCGCCGATTTTGTCATCACGTTCATAGACGGCAACGGTGTGACCGGCTCGGGTCAACTGCTGAGCGGCAGCCAGACCAGCTGGGCCAGAACCAACAACTGCAACAGTTTTGCCAGTTAGACGCTCTGGCGCGTGAGGCACCACCCAGTCATTGTCGAAAGCCTGATCGATAATCGAAACTTCGATTTCTTTGATGGTCACAGCTGGCTGGTTGATGCCGAGAACACAAGCGCTTTCGCACGGTGCTGGGCAAAGGCGGCCAGTGAACTCAGGGAAATTGTTAGTTACGTGAAGTCGTTCGATGGCAGATTTGCCATCTTCGCGCCAAGTCAGATCGTTCCATTCAGGAATCAAGTTGCCAAGTGGGCAACCCTGGTGACAGAACGGCACACCGCAGTCCATGCAGCGACCAGCCTGGCGAACGATTACACCAGAATCGCGCTTTTCATAGACTTCTTTCCAGTCCATGATTCGCACTGGAACCGGACGACGAGCTGCAGTCTCACGCTCAGTGGTTTTTAGGAATCCACGTGGATCAGCCATTGGTGACCTCCAGAATCTCTTTCCAAACCTCGTTACTGTCTGGATCTTGTCCGTTTGAAATTGCCTTTGCGCGAATTGCAAGCACGCTTGCGTAGTCACGCGGAAGAACGCGGGTGAAGTTGGCAAGTTCATCCGTGAATTTTTCAAGGATGTGCTTGGCTACTGCCGAACCGGTTTCGGATAGGTGCAGCTCGAGGAGCGCCTTCAGCTTGTCAGCATCGGCAGCCTCAAGTTCACCGATGTGAAGTTCACCTGCAGCTAACGCCTCTTGGTTGATGTGGTCACCGCGTAGCTTGTAGACGTAAGCAACGCCACCAGACATACCGGCACCCAAATTACGGCCGGTTTTGCCAAGGATAACTGCGGTACCGCCGGTCATGTACTCGAGGGCGTGGTCACCACAACCCTCGGCTACAGCGGTTACGCCAGAGTTTCGAACCAAGAAACGTTCACCAACAATGCCACGCAGAAGCATGGTTCCGCTGGTAGCGCCGTAGCCGATCACGTTACCGGCGATGATGTTTTGTTCGGCAGAAAAGACACTTGATCGGTCTGGTCGCACCACGATGAAGCCGCCAGAAAGGCCTTTACCGACATAGTCGTTCGAGTCGCCCTCGAGAGACAACTTGATGCCCTTTGGTACAAAAGCACCAAATGACTGACCAGCTGAACCCTTCAATCGAACATCAATGGTTGCCTCTGGCAAACCGTCGGCAGCATATCGCTTGGTTAGCTCGTTACCGAGCATGGTTCCAACTGCTTGATCAACGTTGGTGATGTCTAGCTCGATGGTTACTGACTTGGCATCATTCAATGCAGCTTCAGCAGCCTGGATCAACTTGTGGTCAAAGTGCTTCTCTAACTCGTGGTCTTGCACAGTCACACGACGCAACGATGCTCCTGTAGGAATCTGCGGCTGAGTCAGAATCGGAGTTAGGTCAAGGCCGTCGGCCTTCCAGTGTTCGATTGCACGATTGACATCGATTAGCTCACTGTGGCCGATTGCTTCATCCAGGCTCTTGAAACCAAGTGCGGCCAGATATTCACGTACCTCTTCGGCCAAGAATTCGAAGAAGTTCACAACGAATTCAGGCTTGCCGGTGAATCGAGAACGGAGGGTCGGGTTTTGTGTTGCAACACCAACCGGACAGGTGTCGAGGTGGCAAACACGCATCAAAATACAGCCCTCAACCACCAACGGCGCGGTGGCGAAACCGAATTCCTCTGCTCCTAGAAGTGCAGCGATAATCACGTCGCGACCAGTTTTCATCTGACCATCTACCTGAACTGAAACTCGATCACGGAGTCCGTTTAGTAGCAGAGTCTGCTGTGCCTCGGCCAACCCAAGTTCCCAAGGGGTTCCAGCGTGCTTCAGCGAGTTGAGTGGGCTAGCACCGGTTCCACCATCGTGGCCAGATACCAAAATTACGTCGGCCTTTGCCTTTGCAACACCAGCTGCAACTGTTCCAATACCAACCTGAGAAACCAACTTAACGTGCACTCGGGCCGCACGGTTCGCGCGCTTCACGTCGAAAATTAGCTGCTTTAAGTCTTCAATTGAATAGATGTCGTGGTGAGGCGGTGGCGAAATTAGACCAACACCTGGAGTCGAGTGTCGCGTCTTCGCGATCCAAGGGTAAACCTTGTTTGGCGGCAACTGACCACCCTCGCCTGGCTTTGCACCCTGCGCCATCTTGATCTGAATGTCGTCGGCATGTGACAGATACATGCTGGTCACACCGAAACGACCTGAAGCTACCTGCTTGATAGCAGAGCGGCGGGTTGGGTCAAGCAAGCGCTCTACATCCTCGCCACCCTCACCGGTGTTTGACTTGCCACCGATTTGGTTCATTGCGATTGCTAGAGTCTCGTGTGCTTCTGGTGAAATCGAGCCGTATGACATCGCACCCGTAGAGAAACGCTTGACGATGGCTGAGACTGGTTCAACTTCGTCAACCGAAATAGCTGGGCGTACACCTTCGCGGATGTTAAACAAGCCGCGCAGAGTCATGAGCCCTTCAGCTTGGTCGTCGACAAGCTTGGTGTACTCGCGGAAGATGTCGTAGCGCTTTGATCGAGTTGCGTGCTGCAACTTGAAAACGGTCTCTGGGTTGAACAGGTGCAGTGGGCCTTCGCGGCGCCACTGGTATTCGCCACCCGTTTCAAGAGATTCGTGAACGTTGGTTGCTTGCTCAAGTGGATACGCGCTCGCGTGGCGTGCCGCATTCTCGGCGTGAATTACCTCTAGGCCGATTCCGCCAAGTTGGCTGGTTGTACCAGTGAAATAGGTGTCGACAAACTCTTGGCTCAGTCCGATTGCCTCGAAGCACTGCGCGCCTGAGTATGACGAGACGGTTGAAATGCCCATCTTCGACATAATCTTCAAGACACCCTTGCCGAGACCCTTAATCAGGTTCTTGTGGGCGTGCTCAATATCAAGGCCAGCAATTTGGCCAGACTTAACCATTTGCTCAACTGACTCAAGTGCCAGGTAAGGGTTAATTGCAGCAGCGCCGTAACCGATGAGTGCAGCGATGTGGTGCACTTCGCGAACATCTCCAGCCTCAACAACTAGGCCAACCTTGGTGCGCAGACCCTCACGAATTAGGTGATGGTGAACAGCCGAGGTCAAAAGCAGAGTAGGAATTGGTGCAAGCTCGCGGTTGCTGTCACGGTCAGAAATGATTAGGTAGGTAGCACCACGGCTGATAGCCTCGGTGACCTCGCTGAAAATCTCACGGATACGAGCAGCTAGAGCTGTCGAGCCACCGTCAACGCGGTAGGTCCCCTTCACGGTGAATGCCTGACCAACGCCAGGTCGCTCATCGATATGCTGAATCTTCGCCAGATCGTCGTTGCTGATTACCGGGAAGTTCAAAATCACTTGCTGTGCGTGCTCTGGGCTGGCGTCAAGAACGTTTCGCTCTGGACCAATGCCAGTGCTAAGTGAGGTGACGACTTCTTCGCGAATCGAGTCAAGTGGCGGGTTAGTTACCTGAGCAAATTGCTGAATGAAGTAATCAAACAACAGGCGCGGGCGGTCTGAAATGGCCGCAATCGGGGTGTCAGAACCCATGGCGCCAAGTGGTTCGATTCCATTGCGAGCCATAGGTGCAAGCAGAATGCGAAGCTCTTCTTCGGTGTAACCGAAAGTACGCTGGCGACGGTTCACCGAGGTTGCGGTGTGAGCAATGTGCTCGCGCTCTGGCAGATCTTTGAGGTTAATACGGTTCCCCTCAAGCCACTCGCCCCAAGGCTCGAGCGCTGCCACCTCTGCCTTGATTTCGTCATCGTCAATCAAACGACCGTTGACGGTGTCAGCTAAGAACATTCGGCCCGGCTGAAGTCGACCTTTACGAACGATCTTGCTTGGGTCGATGTTGGCAACACCAATTTCTGAAGCTAGAACGACCAGTCCGTCCTCAGTAATTACGTATCGTCCTGGGCGAAGTCCGTTGCGGTCAAGCGTTGCACCAACTAGCGAGCCGTCAGTAAAGACAACTGCTGCCGGACCGTCCCACGGTTCCATGAGCATCGAGTGATACTCGTAGAAATTCTTACGATTAGCGTCGATATCTGACTGTTTCTCCCAGGCTTCAGGAATCATCATCATCATCGCGTGTGGAAGGCTACGACCACCCATGTAAAGAAGCTCAAGCACCTCGTCAAATGAGGCAGAGTCGCTAGCGCCCGGGGTAATGATTGGGGTTAGCTGCTTGATGTCGCCAAGCAGCTCAGATGCAAGCTGTGACTCGCGTGCGCGCATCCAGTTGCGGTTTCCTTTTACGGTGTTGATTTCACCGTTGTGCGCAATCATGCGGAACGGGTGTGCCAGCGGCCAAGAAGGGAAGGTATTGGTCGAGAAACGAGAGTGAACCAGCGCGAGGGTTGATTCGAAGCGCTCGTCGCTTAGGTCTGGGTAAAACGGCTCGAGCTGCAGGGTGGTGACCATGCCCTTGTAGACGATGGTTCTTGACGAAAGTGAAGGGTGATAAACGCCTAGAGTGCGCTCTGAGCGCTTACGTAGGCGGAATGCGCGACGTTCAAGCTCCATGCCTTCGGCGTTGTCTTCTGCAGCTACAAAAACCTGACGAATAACCGGCATAGCTTCGCGCGCAAGATCGCCAAGCACTTCGGGGTTGGTTGGAACATCGCGCCAACCAAGCACGGTTAGGTTTTCTTCAGTGGCAAGAGCGCTGAACTTAGCCTCTACCTCTGCCTCAGTGCCTTTTTCGACGAAAACCAAACCGGCGGCATAAAAACCCTTGGATGGAAGTTCAAAGCCAGTTACTGCGCGAAGGAAGCTGTCAGGAATCTGAGTGAGGATACCTGCACCGTCACCAGTGCCAGCGTCAGATCCAACTGCACCGCGGTGCTCAAGGTTGGTTAGTGCGGTCAATGCCGTTACAACAATGTCGTGTCCGGCTGTTCCACGAAGGGTCGCCACCATGGCTAGGCCACAGGCGTCCTTGTCGAAAGCTGGGTCGTATAGACCAGTAGCTGCAGGTGCAGTGCTGAATCTTTCGAACGGCGACATTTCAGGCATGCCACACTCCAATCATTGATTAGTAGAGGGACAACATTGGCCCGGCGATAAAATCGCAATTTGCAAAAAGGAATATAGAAACTCAATGCTTTTGGCTGTTTCCGTCGTCCTGAATTCAGGACTATTTAGAGTCTGAGTCTACCTCATAGACGCGCTCATCCAAGGTTTTTTGGTTGGTTGGATCTAGCGCGGCACTGGTTTCAATTCCAGGGTGCCTGCGGCTTTGAATCAACCAAATTGCTAGGCCAATTGCTATACCTAGAATCGCTGACCAAACATTAATGCGCAGCCCTAGAACGACTTCAGATGGATCAATTCGGATTGATTCAGTCCAAATTCGACCGAATGAGTAATAGATCACGTAGATAGCGAACAATTTACCCCAGCGCAGTTGGTACTTGCGGTCGAGAGCAAATAGCAGAGCTACTCCGATCAATGACCAAATTGACTCGTAAAGGAAAGTTGGGTGATAGGTGGTCCCTAGAGGAATGCCCTGAGGAATTGCGCTGTTGGCACCCGAGATTTCAAGAGCCCAAGGCAAATCGGTTGGTGTACCAAAAAGCTCTTGATTGAAATAGTTTCCCCAGCGGCCAATGGCCTGGGCAAGCAGAATGCCAGGTGCAACGGCGTCGGCGAATGACCAAAACTTCACGCCAGCACGTTTGGTACCAATCCAAGCACCAGCAGCTCCACCGATGAGTCCGCCATAAATAGCGATTCCGCCTTCCCAAACTTTGAACACGTCTACAAGGTCAGCACCTTCGTAGAAATAGTCACCGGGGTGGGTTAAAACGTGGAACAACCTCGCGCCAATAATCGCGATCGGCACAGTCCACATGGCGATGTCTAGGGCTTTACCTGACTCAACGCCACGACGCTTTAATCTGAAATCTGCGATGAGAACCGCAGCAATGATTCCGGCAAGGATGCACAGAGCGTAAAAATGAACTACGAATGGCCCGACTGTAATAGAGCTGACCTCGGGAGCTGGAATGGTTTGAAGCAAGTTCATTGTTTTCTCCTTATTACTTCAACCCAGCGGCGAGTTCAGTAACCTTCTGTTTGAGGGCTGCAACTCCACCTTCTTGGTAGGCACGCACAAAGGCGGAACCAACAATCGCGCCCTCTGAATACTCGTTGACTTCTGCAACTTGGGCAGCCGTTGAAATACCGATTCCAACCGCGGTATTTTGACTGTCTGATGCTCGTCGCACATTTGAAACTACTTTGCGTGCGTTTGCATCGACCTCGGTGCGCGCTCCAGTGATTCCCATAGTTGAAACCGCGTAGATGAATCCTCGGCTCAATTCACAGGCGTTAACCAGACGCTCGTCAGAAGAGGTAGGAGTGGCCAAGAAAACTCGATCCAGATCGTATTTATCTGAAACTTCAAGCCATTCGGCTGCTTCGTCTGGAATCAGATCTGGCGTGATTAGTCCTGCTCCCCCAGCGGCGGCTAGGTCATGTGCGAACTTCTCCACGCCATAACTCAAAACCGGATTCCAATAAGTCATGACGAGCACCGGGGTGTCCACCTGCTCGGTGATTGCCTTAACGGCGCCAAAAAGTTGCTTGAGTTTGAAGCCATTCTCAATAGCCATCTGAGTAGCTTCTTGAATCACAATGCCGTCCATTACTGGGTCACTGTAAGGAACTCCAAGCTCAAGGACGTCAACGCCGTTTTTGCACATGGCAACGGCAGCCTCGATAGAAGAATCGAGATTTGGATAACCAACAGGAAAGTACCCGATCAACGAACCTTTTCCAGATGCCTTATTGCTTTTTAGAACGCTTGAGGTTTTGCTCGTCATTACTTGTCTCCATCCAAAAGACCAAAGTACTTGGCAGCGGTTTCCATGTCTTTGTCTCCGCGCCCACTGAGGTTCACCAAAATGCTTGAACCCGGCTTGAGAGTTTTGCCCAGCTTCAGTGCACCAGCAAGCGCGTGTGAGGTTTCAATTGCTGGGATGATTCCTTCGGTGCGGCTGAGCAGGCGAAGCGCATCCATGGCCTCTGCGTCTGAAATGCCCCAGTATTTTGCTCGACCTAGATCTTTGAGCCAAGCGTGTTCAGGCCCAACGCCCGGATAGTCGAGTCCGGCAGAAATTGAGTGACTTTCAAGAGTCTGGCCGTCTTCATCTTGCAACATGTAGCTTCTGGCACCGTGAAGAACACCTGGTCGACCGTAGTTCAAAGTGGCGGCGTGTCGCGGAGTGTTCATGCCGTCGCCAGCCGCCTCAAAGCCATACATTTCTACGTTCGGGTCATCAAGGAATGCGTGGAAGAGACCGATTGCGTTTGAGCCTCCCCCGACGCAGGCAGCAAGAGCGTCTGGCAAGAAGCCAAACTCATCTAGCATCTGCGCACGGGCCTCGTTGCCAATTACGCTGTGGAAGTCTCTGACCATAGTCGGAAACGGGTGAGGGCCTGCAACAGTGCCAAGTAGGTAGTGGGTGTTATCTACGTTTGCAACCCAATCGCGCAGCGCTTCGTTGATTGCGTCTTTTAGCGTACGACTACCGGTCTTAACTGGAACGACTGTTGCTCCGAGTAGCTCCATGCGTGCAACATTTAGGGCCTGGCGCTCGGTGTCAACTTCACCCATGTAAACAACACATTCGAGTCCGAACAAAGCAGCTGCGGTTGCGCTGGCAACACCGTGCTGACCGGCGCCGGTCTCGGCAATGATTCGAGTCTTACCCATGCGCTTAGTGAGCAGGGCCTGGCCGAGAACATTGTTGATTTTATGGCTTCCGGTGTGGTTCAAGTCTTCGCGCTTCAAGAAGATTCTCACATCGCCTGCATGTGTGGCAAAGCGCTTTGCTTCGGTGATGATTGATGGTCGACCGGTGTAGGTTCGGTGCAACTCAGATAGTTCAGATGCGAACGTCGGGTCGTTCTTGGCGGTGTTGTAGGTAGCCTCAAGTTCGTCTAGGGCTGCAATTAGCGACTCAGGAACGAAACGGCCGCCGAACTCTCCAAAATACGGGCCAACCTGGTCTTTCAAATTCGTCATTTGCTCTACTTTCCGGCTTGCAAGAACGACTGCAACATTTGGGCTGGGTCATTGGTTACCAAAGCTTCGCCAACCAAAACTACGTCGGCACCTGAATTTCGATAATGAGCGACGTCGTCAGCATTTCGAACTGCTGATTCGGCCACCTTGATGATTCCATTAGGAATTTCTTCGACTACCCTGGCAAACAGATCTCTATCGGTTTCAAAAGTTGATAGGTCGCGAGCGTTCACGCCAATCATGTCTGAGCCGACGCCAACTGCAAGTTTGAGCTCTTCGCGATCGTGGGTCTCGACAAATGCCAACATTCCAAGCTGCTCGGTGAATTCTTTCAGTCGAATTATTTCGCCTTCGGCCAGGCCCGCAACAATCAAAAGAATGATGTCTGCACCAGCTGCTCGAGCTTCAAGAATTTGATACTCGTTTGCAATGAAGTCTTTGCGCAAAAGTGGCACTTTTACATTCGCTCTTACGGCAATTAGATCTTCTAGCGACCCCTTGAACTTGCGTTCTTCGGTAAGAACGCTGATGGCACTCGCGCCGTTTTCGGAATAGATTCGTGCAAGGGCGGCAGGATCAGGAATGTCGGCCATCAAGCCTCGAGATGGTGATGCGCGTTTTACCTCTGCCAAAACCTTAATCTGATCTGCAGGTGCAAGAAAAGACTTTGCATCCAAGGCCTCGGATGCTTGGGCCGCAGCCCGTTCAATTTCGGCTAGTGAGACTGTTTCTCGGCGACGCTCTGCGTCTGCAACTGAGCCCGCAAAAAGCTCGGCAAGCACTAGTGCTTGTTCTTGGAGTTCTTGCCGCCGACGCCGTAGCCGAGTTTCTTCAGCACGATGCCTGCAACTAGTCCGGCAGCAAAGAGGGCCGCAGAGGCCCAAACTAGAGCTGCTTGGTCAAACCAGAAAGCCAAAGTACCAGTAGCTGAAGCAACCATCATGATGATGACTGCGGTCCATGATGCAACTGAGTCGCCGTGGCCTGCTTCGTTTGCGTTCTCTGACATGTTTGCCTTTCTAGAAATCTAGGTCAATTGTAATCGGTGAATGAGTCTGGCTAGCGCTGCGAATCCCAAATTGAGATTGTGTCATTTTCATCTATGGCTGAAGTCGTTAGTTCGGTGCGAGCTTGCCGGGCAGGCCAGTTCTTGGAAGCGAATGTGACGCTAACTTGAATAATCAGCAACAGTGCAATGGCTCCAATGGCCAAGGATGCAATTGAGCTGACAGAAGTTTCGATTTGATTCAGCCCGTGAGCCGTTGCAATTCCCGTTGCTGCTTCAATCTCACTACTTAGTGCGGAAATGTCTGATTTTGCGACTCCAAGTGTCACCAGCGCTAGTAGTGCAGCTGTGAAGAGAGAGGTAATAGAACCGATTACCAATCTGGCAACCCTAGGCAGAAACAAGAAGGTAAATGCCGCTGCACCGGAAAGCACAAGGAAGGGAGAAATGAATGCATATGTTGTGAACCCGTCAAAGCTTTTCAGCTCGACAGTTTCTCCGTTGGGTGTCATAGCAAGCGTGTACCAGTTCTGAGAGCATGCAATAGACACGAGAATAATTGCACCAACCCAAAACACCAGTGCCGTTTGTTTTCTGATTTTCACTACTAAACCTGCGCGTTTGCGATGATTACTGCTCTAAGAGGTGCTCCAGCCTTAGAAATTGTCTCCTGGTATTCAGATTCCGGAACCGAATCTAGAACCAAGCCTGCCCCCGCTTGAACGTGGGCGACCCCGTCGCGAATGAATGCTGTGCGAATTGCGATGGCCAGGTCAGCGTTTCCGGAGAAGTCGAAATAACCAACTACACCACCATAGATTCCTCGGTTAGAAGGTTCGAGTTCGTCAATGATTTCTAGTGCCCTTGGCTTAGGCGCACCCGAAAGTGTGCCCGCCGGGAAAGTAGCTCTAAACACATCGATAGGGCTTTGATCGGGTTTAACGTCACCCTCGACTGTTGAAACCAGGTGCATGATGTGGCTAAATCGGTGAACCTGCATGAATTCAGTCACTCGAACTGAACTCGGCTCGCAGACCTTGAGAAGATCATTGCGTGCAAGATCGACCAACATAAGGTGTTCGGCCTTTTCTTTATTGTCGTTCAAAAGGCTAGCTTCATGTGACTTATCTGCCTCAGGAGTCAATCCGCGCGGTCGCGAACCGGCAATTGGGTGAGTTACCGCATGACCGTTAGTTACCTTAACTAGCGCCTCAGGTGATGAACCAACCACTGCATAGGGCCCAGATTCATCCGAGAAATTGAGAAGGTACATGTATGGGCTCGGATTCAGCTCACGCAGTACGCGGTAAACATCTAGAGGGCTTGCGGCGCATGGGTGGTCAAGTCGTTGCGAGAGAACAACTTGAAAAACGTCACCGATTCGAACGTAGTGATTCGAGTTGACGATGCTTTGGATAAAGTCAACTTTTGGTACACGGTGACTTGCCTCGCTGTTTGCAGCGAAGTCGAAAGCTCCAACTGGAACTGAAGAACATGAGTTCAGGTCGCTGAGCATGGCCTCGATTCGCGCCAACGCTTCTTCATAAATTTTTGAAATGTCGATGCCATCACTCACAAAAAGGTTCGACACCAGCAGAATTTGGTCCTGTTCGTGATCGACTATCACCAAGTCGCGGAACATCGCCAATGCCAAGGTTGGGCTTGGATAATCTTTTGCCGGGGCTGGCCCAAGATTCTCAATCTCGCGAATTAGGTCCCAGGCCATTAGGCCAACCAAACCTGAAGTCAGTGGAGGTAGATTCTTGATTGAGTTACTAGACCAGGCCTTCTGTATTTGAGCCACGGCGTCTAACGCTCCACTAGCCAGCGGTTCATTTGCGTTAGGTAATGCTGATTCTTGCGAATCAGAAACCCATGAAACGGTTCCGTTGTCGCCCTTGATCAGGTTTCCTCGGTTATTAACTCCGATGAAGCTGTACCGCGACCAAACACCCTGTTCCGCTGATTCGAGCAAGAAACTGCCAGACCGATTCGAAGTGACTTTTTCAAAAATCGAAAGCGGTGTTTCTGAACCTTTACCCAAAGTGCGGATGACGGGGATAACCCTATGGTTTTGCGCGAGCGAGATTACTTCGGCAAGAGAATACTGATTGATGGTCATCCCAGGTCTTCCTCCCCCGCGCTGAAAATGGTCGAAACGTCGAAGCATGAATCGGCGTTCGTGTGGCAGGCTGGGCCGCTCTCAGTCACCGTGAGTAACAGGGTGTCGGCATCGCAGTCCGCTTCGATTTTGTGAACTTTCTGGGTGTTGCCTGAAGTAGCACCTTTGTGCCAAATCTCTTGACGAGATCGCGAAAAGAATACGCTCTCGCCAGTTTCAATGGTGAGGGCTAATGACTCGGCATTCATCCAAGCCATCATCAACACTCGACCAGTTTCAGAACTTTGAACGATTGCTGGGATTAGGCCGTCTTCATTGAATTTCAGGTTGAATAATGATTTTGTCATTGTTAGCGCACCTCGTAGCCTGCGTTTTTGAGTGCCAATTTTGCCTCGGAGATTTTTACGGATCCCTCATGAAAAATCGAAGCGGCAAGGATGGCATCTGCTCCGGCTGCTGCAGCATCTGGAAAATCCGCAGCTTTACCAGCTCCGCCGGAGGCAATCACTGGAACAGGAGAAATGGCTCGAATTGCTTCAAGCATTTCAGAATCGAATCCGGCACGGGTTCCGTCGGCGTCGATGCTGTTAACCAGCAACTCACCGGCACCGAGTTCAATCGTCTGCGCAACCCAGGCTAGTGCGTCTAGCTCGGTTTCCTGTCGGCCGCCGTGCGTGGTCACAACGAAACCAGATTCAGTCTTTGAAGAGCGCTTTAGGTCGAGCGAAATGACCAAGACCTGGTTTCCGAATCTCGTGGAGATATTTGAAAGTAACTGTGGATTCGCAATACCTGCCGAACCAACACTTACTTTGTCAGCTCCTGCTCCGAGGAGTTTTGCTACATCATCAACCGCGCGAATTCCACCACCAACTGTCAGCGGAATAAACACCTGTTCAGCGCACGCGGTCACTAGGTCATACATAGTGGATCGGTTATCTACCGTCGCGTGAACATCCAAAAATGTGAGTTCATCCGCACCGTCTTGGTAATAGCGAGCTGCAAGCTCAATAGGGTCACCAGCGTCGCGAAGGTTAAGAAAGTTAACGCCTTTGACGACTCGACCATCCGCGACATCGAGGCAAGGAATGACTCGAATTGAAAGCGACATTAGATTCTCGCGGCGTGGATTGCGCTAACTAATATTGCGCGTGCACCAAGTTCGTAGAGTTCGTCCATTTTTGCGTTGATGTCTGATGATTTGACTAGTGCGCGAACCGCGACCCAATCGGTGTCTCTTAGAGGTGACACTGTTGGAGATTCGATGCCCGGGGTGACCGCTGATGCTTTTTCAACCAGTTCGGTTGGGCAGTCGTAATCAAAGATCACGTATTCACGCGCGACCAAAACGCCTTGCATGCGACGAAGCAATTGCTGGTGCTCACTGACACCATTCGGGGTGACAATCAGGTGTGCAGAGCTCTCGAGGATGACCGGCCCGAATATTTCGAGACCAGCCTGTCGAAGGGTGTTACCAGTTGAAACCACGTCTGCGACCGCATCAGCTACACCAAGGCGAACAGCAACCTCAACGGCACCGTCAAGTTGAACCAACTCGACATTAACGCCCTTTGCCTTCAAAAAATCTTCAACAAGGTGCGGGTAGGCCGTTGCCACTCGCTTGCCTTCGAGGTCGGCGATGGATCTGAAAGTCCCCACTGGGCCGGCAAATCTAAATGTTGAACCTCCGAAACCGAGGTCAGCTACCGACTTCGCCTTTGATCTGCTGTCAAGCAGCAAGTCGAGCCCAGTAAAGCCCACGTCGAGCGAACCTGCTCCAACGTAAGTAGCAATGTCTCTAGGGCGCAGGTAAAAGAATTCAATGCCGTGTGCTTCGTCTACTACGTGAAGATCTTTGGGATCGCGACGAACTGTATAGCCAGCTTCTTTAAGCATCAGAATGGCTGACTCTGACAAAATGCCTTTGTTTGGAACTGCGACTCTAAGCAATTGGAATCTCTCGTTTGAAATGTTAAAAGTTTTTTTCAAGGTCATGCAAGCTAATGCCCTTAGCTGTCATCAAAACCTGCAAATGGTAAATCAATTGAGAAATCTCTTCAGCTGTGCGCTCATTACCCTCGTACTCGGCAGCCATCCATACTTCGGCAGCTTCTTCAACGATTTTTTTACCGATGGTGTGCACACCGGCGTCTAGCCACTTGACGGTTTCAGAACCGTTCGGGCGAGCAGATGCCTTTTCACCGATTTCGTTGAGTAATTGTTCGAAGGACTTCATGCCTCCTAGTTTAGTGCTATCCCCCGTTTTTGCAGGGCTCTAATGGCGGTGAGAAAGACCCTGATTGGCAAGAGTGCGAAGGTGATCAATCTGCACCTGGCGATCACTGGCCTTGAAGACGGCAGAACCGGCTACGAATGTGTCAGCACCATGTTCAGCGACTCGCTCAATGTTGGACTCGTCAATTCCACCGTCGACCTGAAGCCAAATATCCAACTGTTCAGCGTCAATTTTTCTTCTCGCGGCTCGAACTTTCTCCAAGGTGGTTTCAATTAGCGCCTGTCCTCCAAAACCGGGCTCAACCGTCATGACCAATAGCTGATCAAACTCTTGTAAATCGTTGAGAAAACCATCTACTGGAGTGCCTGGTTTGATTGCTACCCCGGCGCGGGCACCTATCGATCTCAGCTTTCGAGCGAGGGCGACTGGGTTTTCAGACGCTTCAGCGTGAAAAGTAACTGAATAGGCCCCAGCTTCGGCATAACCCGCAGCCCACTGGTCAACATTTGAAATCATCAAGTGAATGTCTAGAGGTTTGGGAGTGATCTGCTGCATTCGCTGCACCATTGGTAAGCCGAAGGTGAGGTTCGGTACAAAGTGATTGTCCATCACATCAACATGGATTAGATCTGCATGAGAGATGCTCTCAAATTCAGTCTCGAAGTTGGCGAAATCGGCAGACAAAATGCTCGGATTTATTCGGGCGTTCATGTTTTTAGCCTAATGACTTCTTCATAAGCGCGATGAACATGGCATCGGTGGCATGAATGTGGGGCCACAACTGAGTGGTTTTACGTGAGTGGTTTAGATGCAAGTTTGGATTAATCCTTGCAATCACCCGGTTTGTATCCAATAGTTCAGCGCCAAGTTTTTTCGACGCCCAGTCGGCAATTGCGTTGGTTTCAGCCAGGTGAGGTGAGCAAGTGACATATGCCATCACTCCTCCTGGCTTCAGTGCATCCCAGGCGCTGGTTAGTAGCTCTTCTTGCAATTTGGTGAGGTCGGCAACATCAGCCTGTTGCTTTCTCCAGCGTGATTCAGGTCTTCTTCTCAAGGCGCCTAGGCCAGTGCAAGGTGCATCAAGCAAAATTCGGTCATATGAGGCCGGCTGCGATTTTCCAATGCTTCTGCCGTCAAGTTCGGTCACTTTCACATCTGCTGCTATCGGCTCAAGTGCCTGGCGAACGAGTTTTGCTCGATGGGGGGCAACTTCATTACAGACTAGTTTTACTCCAGCTAACTTGGCTTCAGCAGCGAGAAGGGCAGCCTTTCCGCCTGGGCCAGCACACATGTCTAGCCATTTTTCATCTGCTCGAACTTTTTCAACATCGACCAACGCCAATGCTGCTAGTTGCGAGCCTTGATCTTGCACGCGCACTCGCCCCTCACGGAAGGCGCGCAGATTATTAGGGTCGCCCGAATCAAGCTGAGCTCCGATTGGGCTGGCCGGGCCAACCTCGAGACCCTCGAAATCTCGCTCGTCTGAGAAACCTGGCAGAGCCACCAAACTCACCAATGGAGCGATATTATCCGCGAAAAGGAGATCTTTGAGTTCTGATTCGCGCCCATCCAATTTCAACGCTTGCTCTAAGGCACGAACTACCCATATTGGGTGACTAAATTCAACAGCCAGTCGCTCATGAGGGTTTTCGAGACCCGAAAGAACGGCCTCAAGCCACTGATCGCGAGACTTCTCAGACACTCTTCGCAATACACCGTTTATAAACCCCACAGCGCCGCGGCTCAAATAATGCTTGGCCAGCTCAACAGTTTCGCTGAGAGCTGCGTGTGAAGGTACTCGCATGCCGAGAATCTGATGGGCTCCTAGTCGAAGAAAAACCAGTGCGTTGACATCGATTTCATCGCTGTATCGTTGAGCGCACTCTTCAACTACCCGATCATATAAAAGTTGCCACCTCAGAGTGCCGAAAGCAAGTTCTTGTGTAAATGCCGAATCACGGGTATCTAGACCAGAGTCGTCAAGCAACTTGGGCAATAGCAAATTGGCGTAAGCGTCATCTTTTTCGACTGCCAAGAGAAGATTTATGGCCACTTCGCGGGATGATACATTGCGATTTTGTTGAGCCATTATGCAAAAACTACTTTCGTATTCTTAGGTAAACCGCGGAACCAGTCGCGAGCTGACATTGCTTTTTTCCCGGCTGGTTGCACTTCAATGATTGCTAGTGCCGAACTGTCTCCGCAGGCCACTGCAATCGTGTCATTTGAGTTGGATACTGTTCCTGGTGTCGCATCGGCGGTGCCCAGTGAGTATGGCCGCGCTGCCAATATTCGAATTGGGTCCCCACCGTATTCTGTCCATGCCATCGGTTCAGGATTCATGGCGCGAATCAGAGCATCAATCTTGCTACTAGATGCCGACCAGTCAATGCGAGCCAACTGACGACTTAGTTTGGTAGCAAGTGGATAAGTATCGAGTTTGGTGAGGTCTTGGGTACTCGGTTTAGCAAGTCCGCTGAAAATGCCCGGGAGCGTCTCACCGAGTGCCGAAATGCCCAATTTAGTAAGCCTCTCAAGGAGGTCTCTGGCGTCTTCATTCGGGTTGACCTCAGTTGGCACCTGGCAAAAAATAGGGCCAGTATCCATTCCCTCATCCAGTTGGAAAATGGTTACCCCGGTCATCGAATCACGATTTAGTAGCGCGTGTTGAACGGGTGCAGCCCCACGCCAATATGGCAGCAGACTGTAATGCAAATTAACCCAACCCAGCGGCAAAGCGTCAAGAGCTTTGCGGTTCAAAAGAGCGCCGTACGCGACGATTACCCCAAGATCTGCAGCGAATCTTTTTATTTCAACAAGCGCAGAGTCGTCAACACGGTTTGTTTTAACCACCGGGATGTTCAGAGCCTCAGCAACTTCAGCTACGGGGCTAGGCGTCATTAGGCGTTTTCGTCCGGTGGGGGCATCAAGGCGTGTGATAACCACACTTATCTCGTGTCCCATTTCATGAAGTGCCAACAGGGTTTCCGCAGCGTTGCGCGGTGTTCCTGCAAAGGCGATTTTCAATAGGACCCTTTCAACTGTCAGCCTCTAGATTACTTCTGAGTCATCCATTTTTACGCGGATTGGTCTCGTTGCGCGACCCGATTTGGGGCTAAAGGCAGTTTGACCAGCTGAATGCACCGCAATCAAAGAGCGCATAAGTTTTGACAGATTCTCGCCCTGTGAATACTCATACCTAATGAACGCACGCCAACCCGTCAGCACTTCTCGGTCATAAACAGGGATAGGCCCCAGGATTTCGATTTCCTTGTTTTGCTGCAAATCAGACAAAACTGCCTGCAAAACTGTTTGCTCCGCAAAAATTGATGCCAAGCGCACGGCCGGCGGGAATCGCAACTCGCGACGGCTCGACAATTCTTTTGCTGCAATAACCTGCATGTTCCATGAGCTCATGTTCAGAGCAAGATCTCCGTGCAGACCAACAATCACAGACTTGCTACCGGTTGCCCCTAGTGCGATTGCATTCGCCCAATTTCGCACAGCGTCCTCCGTAGCGCGAAGTGAATCCTTTGCCAATGCCTGTTGAGCGTCGAGTATGACGACGGCGCTGTATCCGTGTTCGGCTCTTGGTTCGGCCCCGGGCGTAGCAACAACTAACTGTGGCTGATTCGATACCGTTGCTCGATTGTGATCGCCGGTTGATTCAACCAGCAAGACACCGGGAAACCCTCTTCCGAACTCTTCGAGTGTTCGAACAGTTCCTGGGCGGCCTCCCCTAAGTTTGGTCGAACCGCAGGCGTGGCAGTGAAAATTGGCATTGATCAGATTGCACCAACGGCATCGAATTTGGCTGTTTCGATCTAGCCAAATTGGCCCATTGCACTTATTGCAGATTGCACGCGAAGAACAATGGGTGCAAAATCCAGAAACCGAACTGCCTTTTCCAGCTACCTGAATAAGTACCGGTCCAGTCTTCAATCCGTCACGTATAGCCTGCCAGGCATGGCCATCAACCCGAACCTCTTGGTCGGTGGTAGAGCATGATGGGCGCTCAAAGGTTCGACTCTTGTCTTTCAGATACCCGATTTCGACAAGTCGCTGGATTTCTGATGAACGCACATGCGAAGCGAAGAAGATTGAACAATTGGACTGGGCCTGGCGAATTAAAGCGACTTCACGTGAGTGCGAATATGGAGATGATTGTTCAAGATGGCTCGGGTCACCGTCATCCCAGATCGCAATCAGACCGAGATTCATGACTGGTGCATAAACCGCTGCCCTGCTACCCACGACGATAGAAACCTCACTCGCCAGAGCTTTTAGGAATGCTGCGTATCTTTTGGATTTAGTTTGATCGCCGGCGTAGTCAACTAACAAAGGTTCTACCGGACTACCGGCGGCCGCCTCGATGAATGCGGCTTGATCTCTGAAATCAGGAAGAAGAATAATCGAAGATTTTCGTTGAAGAATCATCTGGGTGCATCGCTGAACGAGTTCGACTGCCCACGCAGGCCCGTGCTCATCTGTTGAGGGCTTGATGATTGATGTTTCGCGGTAATTTGACTCATCCACCATCGATTTGGCCGGCGGATCGAACAACAGCGAGGCGTTGCCCTCTAGAGCATCAAGCCACCGTTTCTCAACCGCTACTGATCTGGTTGGTACGGCTAGCTTCAAGACATCACTGATGGCAACCACCTGGCGATCAGCAACTGCCCGCGCAAGTTTATAAATGTCGGCAGTAAGCGCAGGTACCTCAGAAACAAGTTTCTCGATTTCGGAAAGTTTGCCAGAGTAGTCAGATTCGTCAACCAAATCGACCACAAAACCTTCAGTAAGGCTGCGACCGCGGCCGAATTGAACTAATACTCGGCTGCCGCGGTTTATCGAAGCGACCAAATCGCTCGGAACTAAATAGTCAAAAACCCTGTCTAGTTGAGGCAACGGTGAGTCAATGACAACCTTTGCCACCAATTGAGTCATTTGAAATTTATGCGCCTACGAATGAACGCAGTTCGCTCGCACGGTTGGTTGCTTCCCAGGTGAATTCAGGTAGCTCGCGCCCAAAGTGGCCATAGGTAGAGGTCTTTGAATATATCGGTCGTAAAAGGTCGAGGGCTTCGATGATTGCCTTTGGACGAAGATCGAAGGAGTGTTCGATAGCGGCAACGATCTGGTCGTCTGAGACGTGACCGGTTCCGAAGGTTTCTACATACAAGCCAACCGGACGAGCTACTCCAATTGCATAAGCAACCTGAACCTCTACTCGGTCAGCGAGCCCGGCGGCAACGACGTTCTTGGCCACCCAGCGCATTGCGTAAGCAGCTGAACGGTCTACCTTGCTCGGATCTTTTCCAGAGAATGCGCCGCCTCCGTGGCGGCTCGCGCCACCATAGGTGTCAACGATGATTTTTCTTCCGGTAAGACCGGCGTCGCCCATTGGTCCGCCAACTTCAAACTTTCCCGTGGGATTGATGAACAGCTCAACTCCGCTGAAATCTAAACCGGTTGTCTCTAGAATCGGGTTGATGACAACATCACGCATTGCTGCAACAATCTGGGAGTGTGTGACACCCGGATTGTGCTGAGTTGAAAGCACCACTGACTCAATCTTCTTAGGTACGGTTCCTTCGTAGCCAATGGTTACCTGGGTTTTGCCATCTGGGCGTAGAAAATCGACTTCACCCGATTTACGAACACTAGCCAGACGTGAACTCAGCTGGTGAGCGATGTTTATAGCCGAAGGCATGAGGGTTGAAGTTTCGTTTGTGGCATAACCGAACATAATGCCCTGGTCGCCAGCGCCCTGAGAGTCATAAGCATCTGCAGAAGACTGAACTCGAGATTCGAACCCAACATCAACACCTTGAGCAATGTCAGGTGACTGTTGACCGATCGAAATAGATACACCGCAGCTGTCACCGTCGAACCCAATATCAGATGACGTGTAGCCAATTTCGCGAATCTTCTCGCGAACTAATTTAGGTATCTCAACATAGCCAGAAGTCGTTACCTCGCCAGCAACGTGAACCAAACCGGTGGTAACCATGGTCTCTACAGCAACCCGAGCGTTTTGATCTTGCTCAAGCATGGCGTCGAGGATGGTGTCACTTATCTGGTCACAGATTTTGTCCGGGTGACCCTCGGTGACTGACTCAGATGTGAAGAGGCGAAGTTTGCTCATAATGGGTCAAGTATATCGGCTGACTGAGACAACTAGACCTGTAGCAAGCTATTAGCGAACGATGAAATCCAAAAGTTCGTGCGCAACAAGTTTTTTCGAGCCCTGCGCACCAATGGCCTCTCCCCTATTGTTCAAGATGAGCACCGAGGTTTGATCCGAGTTAAAAATCGCGCCACCAGCCACATTATTAGCCACGATCACGTCACAACCCTTGGTCTCAAGTTTTATCTCTGCCAATTTGGCTAGCTCGGCCTCATTTGAAGCTGTCTCGGCTGCGAATCCAACAATCAATTGCCGCCCACTTTCAGCCTTGCGGCGATCAACCACGCTTTTCAAGATGTCGACATTCGGAACTAAGTCAATCGAATAATTCGAAACCGTGTTTGACTTCTTTATTTTTGCCTCTGCGTATGAAGCTGCTTTGAAGTCGGCAACGGCAGCCGCCATGATGATGATATCGCTGGAATCAAAAGCGATGTTAACCGCATCGAGCATTTGCTCGGCTGTGCTCACTCGGATGACATTGACTAGACCTGAGCTAGACTCGCTCAGATTTGCAGCAATAAGCGTTACCTCAGCACCACGGGCTTGTGCTGCGATTGCAATTGAAACACCTTGCTTGCCGCTCGAACGATTGCCGAGAAATCTAACCGGGTCGAGTGGCTCTTGGGTTCCGCCGGCTGTTACAAGTACTCGTTTTCCCGTTAAATCCTGAGGATAACGAAGAGCAATTGCAGCCGCGAAAATCGCTTCTGGTTCAGGTAGTCGTCCTGGTCCAGAATCTTCTCCGGTTAGACGACCAACCGCCGGTTCAAGAACCTCCACACCGCGCTCACGCAGAATTTCAACATTTGCTTGGGTCGCTTGGTGATTCCACATCTCGGTGTGCATCGCGGGGGCAACTAATACCGGAGCCGTAGTAGCCAAAAGGGTATTACCCAATAGGTCATCGGCGATACCCGCTGCATACCTCGCTAGAAACGATGCTGTCGCTGGCGCCACCACAATTAGGTCTGCCTGTTGGCCGAGTTGCACATGCTTCACATCAGCGACATCGGTGTATAAATCAGGGTCAACTGTGTTGTGAGAAAGAGCCTCAAGAGTCGTGGCGCCAATAAACCTAAGGGCGTTTGCCGTCGGAATTACTTTTACGGTGTGACCAGCTTCAGTGAAAGCGCGGATAAGCGAGGTAGCCTTATATGCAGCAATGCCGCCGGTGATCCCAACGACGACATGCATGCTAAGCCTTGGCTTCTTTATTCTGAAGCGGTTTTGACCAACTTGTTCTGGTCGATCTCGTGCATTGCGATGGTGAGTGGTTTCTCGTCAACAGTTGCGTCTACCAATGGGCCAACGTTGTTGAACAAGCTACCCTCGTGAAGTGCCGAGTAGTAGTCGTTGATCTGGCGTGCACGCTTTGATGCAAAAATTACAAGCTCGTACTTTGAGTCAACCTTGTTAAGCAGGTTGTCAATTGCTGGAGATACGATGCCTTCTAGCTTTTCAGACATGATTCAACTTTCTGTTGTCTTTAGCGTGGGATGAATGCGAATAATCGCTAAGCCTGAATCAAGTCTACGACTTTGCGGGCACAAGATGCCACATCATCGTTGATAACCACGTAATCGAAGTCGTCTTGAGTGGCTAATTCGGCTTTGGCCGTCTCGAGACGTCGAGCCTGTTCCTGCGGGGTTTCGGTCCCTCTCCCCTGCAATCTACGAACAAGTTCTTCCCAACTTGGAGGCGCGATAAAAACCGTTTTACAGTCTGGCAGTGCTGCTTTGACCTGGGCAACACCTTGAACATCGATTTCAAGGATGATTTTCTCGCCGCGCTCTAGTGCCTCAACAACTGGCGCCTTGGGAGTTCCGTACTTATTGACACCGTGAACCACAGCATATTCGAGCATGTCGCCGGCTGCGATGGCTTGGTCGAATTCATCGTGCGTCAAGAAGAAATAGTCAACTCCGTTAACTTCGCCCGGGCGTGGCGCTCGTGTGGTGGCCGACACCGAAAGGTGCACATCCGGGTAATTTTCAAGAATGTGTGCGATTACTGTGCCCTTGCCAACTGCAGTGGGACCAGCGATCACAAGCAATTGATTAGACATTTAGAGCCCCGGCAAGTTCAAGAGTTGAACGCTCGATCAAGTTCGGCATTTCAGTCGAGCCAGCTGCTAGAACACTTCGAGAAACTGAGTGAATGACCTGATCTGCGGCCGAACCAAAGAGTCTGCGAGTGTTGGCAAGTTCGGCGCCCTGGGCACCGAATCCTGGAGACAAAATAGGTGTTGCCGCAACTTCTTGACCGGCTAGAAGCTTCTCAAGACCAATGCTCTTTAGGTCTAAGGTTGCGCCAACAACCGCGCCGAATGAACCAAGTCGCTGGCCGCTCGAGCTTGCATCGTTGACCTCTTGAAGTTTGCGCCAAATCTGCGCAGAGATAGATTCTCCTGCAATTTGAGCTCTTTGCAATTCAGCGCCCTCTGGGTTTGAAGTTGCCGCGAGTACGAATAGACCGGTTCCCACTTGATTGCACTGCTCGATCACACCGAGCAGAGAGTCGAAGCCTAAGTACGGTGAAACCGTTAGCGCGTTGCACACGAAAGGAGCATTTTCGCCGATCCAGGCATCGCCATAGGCAGCCATAGTTGTTCCGATGTCGCCTCGTTTGGCATCCATGATTACTACGAGATCTGTCTGAGCAGCAGCTTCGGCAAGTTCTTCAAGCACCGCAAAACCCTTAGCGCCATGACGTTCGAAGAATGAAACTTGAGGTTTGATTATGCCTACCCGACCAGTTGCGGATTCAAGCGATTTGAACGCAAACGAACGTAGACCATCGACGTTGTCGGTGAGTCCCCAAGATGCCAACAGTGACTCGTGAGGGTCGATGCCGACACAAAGTTGGCCGTATTTTGCGAAGGCTAACTCAAGTTTTGCTCCGAAGTTATTTAGCAAGTGCCGCCGCCCGATCTGCTGCGTGGTCTTGAAGTGACTTGACACTAAAAGGCCCATCGATGACAGCCTCGAACGAACCGATAGCCGCGCTCAACTGAGCAATGGTTGTAAAGATCGCCTTATCTGCGGCTGTTGTCGCTGCACGAATCTCGTAGCCATCCTTGCGGGCACTTGAACCAGAAGGTGTGTTTACCACTACATCAACTTTGCCAGCCGTAATTAGATCAACAATTGTTGGTCCTTCAGCAACAGTGGTGTCGTCAGTGTGCTTTCTAACCACCTGAGCCTCGATACCGTGACGAGCCAAAATTGCAGCCGTGCCGCTAGTAGCGAGAATCCTGTAACCAAGCTGTGAAAGTCTACGCACCGGCAAAAGCACCTGAGGCTTGTCGCGGTCAGCTACCGAAACAAAGATGTTTCCAGATGTGGGCAGAGCGCTTCCGGCTCCTGACTGGCTCTTGGCAAATGCCCTAGGGAAGTCAACGTCGATACCCATCACTTCACCGGTTGAACGCATTTCAGGGCCGAGTAGTGAGTCAACGAAGCGACCATCCTTGGTTGCAAATCGCTTGAATGGCAGAACTGCCTCTTTCACCGAAATAGGCGAACCAGCTGGGATGTAGGTTCCGTCTTTTTCAGGAAGGTGGCCGTCGGCAATAAGTTCTTTAATGCTCTTGCCTACCATTACGAGTGAGGCTGCCTTGGCCAGGGTAATACCCAGGGCCTTTGACACAAATGGAACAGTTCGTGACGCCCGAGGGTTCGCCTCTAGCACGTAAAGTACATCGGCTGCCAATGCGAACTGAACATTCAAGAGTCCTCGCACGCCAACACCCTGGGCGATCTTTAGGGTTGCCTCGCGAACTCTGGCAATTTGTGAATCGCTCAGCGTAACCGGTGGAAGCGTGCAACTTGAGTCACCCGAGTGAATACCGGCTTCTTCAATGTGCTCCATCACGCCACCGACATAAAGGTCGGTTCCGTCAAATAGTGCATCGATGTCGATTTCAATTGCGAAATCAAGGAATCGATCAACTAGAAGTGGGTGCTCTGGGCCGACAATTGCTTGGTCCTTGATGCGATCGAAGTAATCGCGAACACCGTTCTGGTCGTAGATGATTTCCATACCGCGACCGCCAAGAACAAATGAAGGGCGTACCAATACCGGGTAACCAATTCGAGCGGCGATAACCTCGGCCTCAGCCAAAGTTAGGGCGGTACCATTCGGTGGAGCTAGCAGGTCACCGTCTTCAAGAATCTTTGAGAATAGGCCACGCTCTTCAGCTAGGTCGATAGCTTCAGGCGAAGTTCCTAGGATAGGAATGCCAGCTGCCTTCAAGCCCTTGGCTAGGCCAAGTGCGGTTTGACCACCAAGCTGTACGACAACACCGACCAATTCGCCGCTCTGCTGTTCCGCGTGAATTACCTCGAGCACGTCTTCAAGGGTCAGCGGCTCAAAATAGAGACGGTCTGAGGTGTCGTAGTCGGTTGAAACAGTCTCAGGGTTGCAGTTGATCATGATGGTCTCGTAACCGGTATCTGAGAGCGCAAATGAAGCGTGCACACAGCTGTAGTCAAACTCGACGCCCTGACCAATTCGGTTTGGGCCAGAACCAAGAATTACGACCTTTTTGCGGTCAGATGGAATGACCTCGGTCTCTTCTTCGTAGGTGCTGTAGTGATATGGGGTAAGTGCCGGAAACTCGCCGGCGCAGGTGTCAACAGTTTTGAATACCGGGCGAAGTCCAAGATCGTGACGCAGTGTACGAACCTCGGCTTCTGATGCTCCGCGAAGGTTTGCAATCTGAACGTCACTAAAGCCGTGATCCTTTGCGTGGCGAATGACAGCGGCGTCTAGCGATGGCGCTGCTGCAACATCTGCTGCGACCTCATTAATCAACACAATCTGGTCGATGAACCATGGGTCCATCTTTGTTGATTCGAAAACCTGCTCAGGTGTGGCGCCGGCACGAAGAGCCTGCTGGAGTAGAACGATTCTGCCGTCAGTTGGAGTCTTGATTGCCTCTAGTAGTTCGTCAACGTTGCCGAGTGGGCCATCCCAGTGGAATGAAGAACCGCGTCGCTCAAGACTGCGAAGGGCCTTCTGGAGTGCCTGTGAATAGTTTCGGCCAATAGCCATAGCCTCACCAACAGACTTCATGGTTGTGGTCAGAGTTGCATTGGCAGCCGGGAACTTCTCGAATGCGAAACGAGGAACCTTGACAACGATGTAGTCGAGGGTCGGCTCAAAGCTAGCCGGAGTTACTCGGGTGATGTCATTCGGAATTTCATCAAGGGTGTAGCCAATGGCCAACTTGGCAGCAATCTTCGCAATCGGAAAGCCAGTTGCCTTTGAAGCTAGAGCCGAAGAGCGGCTAACTCGCGGGTTCATCTCAATTACTACTACACGCCCATTGTTCGGGTCGACGGCAAATTGAATGTTGCAGCCACCAGTGTCAACGCCAACAGCACGGATGATGTCGATCGAGATGTCGCGAAGGTTCTGGTATTCGCGGTCGGTAAGGGTTAGCGCCGGTGCAACCGTGATTGAGTCACCGGTGTGAACACCAACTGGGTCGACGTTCTCAATCGAGCAAACCACGACGCAGTTGTCGTTGGTGTCGCGCATAAGTTCGAGTTCGTACTCTTTCCAGCCAAGGATCGACTCAGAGAGCAAAACCTGACCCACAGGGCTCGCCTGAATTCCTGAAGAGCAAATGCGACGAAGCTCTTCTTCATCGTGGGCGAAACCAGAGCCGAGTCCACCCATGGTGAATGAAGGCTGCACCATTAGCGGATAACCAAGTTCTGAAACTGCATCTAGGCATTCATCCAAGGTTGAACAAATCACTGACTTAGCAACATCGGCACCAGCATCAAGAACGAGCTGTTTAAAGATTTGACGGTCTTCACCCTTTTTGATTGCGTCGACCTTGGCCCCGATTAGCTCAACGTTGTATTTGTCGAGAATGCCCATTTCGTGCAGCGACATCGCCGCATTTAGAGCGGTTTGACCACCAAGGGTCGGCAAGATTGCGTCTGGCTTCTCTTTGATGATGATTGACTCAATCACCTCGGGGGTAATTGGCTCAATGTAGGTGGCATCGGCGAAGTCTGGGTCTGTCATGATGGTGGCCGGGTTCGAGTTCACCAAAATCACACGAATGCCCTCTTCACGGAGGACTCGACACGCCTGGGTTCCGGAATAGTCAAACTCACAGGCCTGTCCGATGACAATCGGCCCAGAACCGATGACTAGAACGCTTTTGATATCTGAACGTTTTGGCATTATTTGGCCACCTTGTTGGTCTTGATCATGTCGACCAAACGGTCGAATAGATAGTTTGAATCGTGTGGGCCGGCTGCGGCCTCAGGGTGATACTGAACTGAGAAAGCTGGGATGTCGAGGCACTCCAAGCCCTCGACGCAGTCATCGTTAAGTGATACGTGGCTTACAGCGACGCGACCGAATCCGGCTGGGCTGTCTACCTCTGGCCCGCCATCAACTTTCACAGCAAAGCCGTGGTTGTGTGCAGTAACTTCGACACGGCCAGTCTTGCGGTCAAGTACCGGTTGATTAATTCCACGGTGACCAAAAGGAAGTTTGTAGGTTTCGAAACCAAGTGCCCGTCCCAAGAGCTGGTTACCGAAGCAGATTCCGAAGAACGGAATGTTTCGACCTAGAACTTCGCGAAGCACTTCAACCTGACCGCCTGCTGCCTCTGGGTCGCCTGGACCATTCGAGAAGAAAACAGCGTCTGGCTCACTGGCTAGAAGAGTTGCCGCATCGACTTTTGCAGGAAATACAACTGTTTCTAGTCCGCGTGCATTCATGTGTTCAATGGTTGATTTTTTGATACCCAGATCAAGAATCGCGATGCGCCCAATCTTTTCACCTTCAGCTGGCGAGGTGTACTGCGTCGGTGTGGTGACGGTATCGCTTAGCGAAAGCCCCTTCATTTTTACCGATGAATTCACCTCAGAAACCAAATCTTCAATTGTGCGAAGTGCGTCAGGGCCCGAGAAAATGCCGGCACGCATTGATCCACGAGAACGAAGGTGGCGAGTCAATGCACGAGTGTCGATACCAGCGATGCCAACGACTCCATACTTTTCGAGCTCGGTAGGCAAAGATGATTCCGCGCGAAAGTTAGAAACAATTCGTGATGCGTCGCGAACTACGTAACCCGCAACCCAGATCTTGCTCGACTCTTCATCTCTCGCATTGACACCCGTGTTACCAATGTGTGGCGCAGTTTGAACAACAATCTGCCCTGCATAAGAAGGGTCAGTTAGAGTTTCCTGATAGCCCGTCATTCCGGTGGCAAATACAGCCTCCCCTAGAGTGATTCCGATGCTGCCATAAGCTTCGCCGCGAAAAACACGGCCGTCTTCAAGCACTAGAACTGCTTGGGTCATTTTGATGCCTCTCTAAGGGTTACTTTTGAAACAGTGTTTAGAAACTTCTCGCGCTCAAGTGTGTCAACGATGCGAAGGTGTGTAGAAAGTTGCGAGCCGTCGTGATTCCAATCAACGCTGATGATGCCGCCAGATTCAACTGCCTTGTCAATCACGGCTTGAGTGCTTCCTACGTTGATGATTTCAGCTCGGTCAATGGCGAGTGGAACTTCGCCATCTCGAATAATAAGTACGCCCTCAGAAAAGATCATGACCTGGCACTTGCCTCTGAATCCAAGTCCGTAAGCGTTTATGCGTTCGAGTGAGTTATTCGCAAACGTAGTTGCGACATAGAAGGCATCGGTTTGAAATAACAGTTCCCCAAAGAACTCCAGGGCCTCTAGAGGCTGTTCGAACAGCAACTCTTGCTTCTTGCGGCGTCGCAGCCAACTGTTCACCATGAGCAGCCCGATTACGGCGAGCAAAATGCCTGCGTAAATTGCCATAAAATCTTTAGTCATTAGGGCCACGACCTCGTGAAGCTAGTTCACCATTCTTGACCGTCTGGTAACCACGATAGATTGTGTGAATTACTCGACCAGGCAATTGCATACCCACGTATGGGTTGTTGATTGATTTAGATGCCGATTCGGCAACCACAGTGCGATTCGCCTTTGGGTCGATGACCGTAATGTTAGCGATGCTGCCAGCCGCAATTGGTTGACCATTGTCAGTATCTCCGGCGATTTGTGCAGGCTTGGTTGCCAAAACTTCCACTAGACGATTCCAGTCAGACTTGCCGCTTTCGATTAAAACCAATTGAGCAATTGAGGCTGCGGTTTCGAGGCCAAGCATTCCAAATGCTGCCGCGTTCCACTCGCAATCTTTTGCTTCGATCGGGTGCGGTGCGTGGTCGGTGCCGATAATGTCAATGGTTCCGTCAATGAGAGCCTCACGCAAAGCGAGAACGTCATCCTGGGTGCGCAGCGGTGGATTCACTTTATATACGGCGTCGTATGAGCGCACCAATTCATCGTCAAGAATTAGGTGATGAGGAGTTACTTCGGCCGTAACTTTGATTCCTCTGGCCTTTGCCCACTTTACGATTTCAACCGAACCGCGAGTAGACAGGTGGCAAATGTGAACTCGAGAATCGACGTGCTCAGCAAGCAAAACATCTCTGGCGATAATTGATTCTTCGGCTACTGAGGGCCAGCCAGTTAGGCCAAGCTCGGCCGAAACTTTGCCCTCGTTCATTTGAGCGCCCTCGGTTAGGCGCGGTTCTTGTGCATGCTGCGCAATTACTCCGCCAAAAGCCTTTACATACTCAAGAGCACGTCGCATAAGAACCGGGTCGTGTACGCACTTGCCGTCGTCTGAGAATACTCTGACCCGAGCCTTTGAATTAGCCATTGCGCCGAGTTCTGCCATTTGCTTACCCTCAAGCCCAACGGTTACCGCACCGATTGGGTAAACGTCTGCGTAACCAGCCTCAACTCCTAGGCCGGCAATTTGCTCCACCACGCCGGCAGTATCGGCAACTGGCATAGTATTTGCCATTGCATGCACTGCGGTGAAGCCACCCATTGCAGCTGCCTGGGTGCCAGTGAGCACGGTTTCGCTCTGTTCAAAGCCAGGCTCACGCAAGTGGGTGTGAAGGTCTACAAAACCCGGAAGTGCCACTAATCCGGCACAGTCCAGAACCTCGGTGTCTGAGTTGGCGGTAATTGCATTTGCGACCTCGACAATTCGATCGCCAACAACAAGGATGTCGGTAACTTCGCCAGAAGCAAGCTGTGCATTTTTCAAAAGTATTTGCTTAGTCATCGGCAGACCTTTCGCCTGATAGAAGTGAATAGAGAACAGCCATACGAATAGAAACTCCGTTGGTGACCTGCTCCAAGACTGTCGAACGTGGTGAGTCAGCAGTTACAGCATCGATTTCGAGACCGCGGTTCATAGGTCCGGGATGCATAACAATTGCACTGTCTTTGAGCGCGCGCAAACGACCTGCATTGAATCCCCAAATTCTCGCGTATTCGCGTTCGGTCGGAAAATAGCTTGCGTTCATTCGTTCAGCCTGAAGGCGAAGCATCATGACTACGTCAGGTTCCTCTGTCGCCAGCATTTCATCCAAGTTGTAGTGCAAACCAGCCTTGAAACCCGAAGAATTCTGTGGCAGCAGAGTCGGCGGCGCTACAAAGTGAACCTCTGCACCCAAAGTGTTCAGCAGAAGCTGATTTGAGCGAGCAACTCGAGAGTGAAGAATGTCACCGACAATTGCAACCTTTACGCCATCAAGTGACTTGCCAGAGCTTTGAGCACCGTGGATTCTCTTTCGCATGGTGAAAGCGTCGAGCAGAGCCTGAGTTGGGTGTTCGTGGGTACCGTCACCAGCATTGATGATTGAGCCTTGAATCCAGTTGCTGTGTGCCAATACGTTCGCTGCGCCTGACGCAGAGTGTCTTATGACAACCGCGTCTGCGCCGATCGCCTCGAGGGTTTGAGCAGTATCTTTCAAGCTTTCACCTTTTGAAACGCTCGAACCTTTAGCTGAAAAATTAATCACGTCGGCCGAAAGTCGCTTCTCGGCAACCTCGAATGAAATTCTTGTGCGAGTTGAATCCTCAAAGAATAGATTTACAACTGTTTTGCCTCTGAGAGTTGGCAATTTTTTGATCTCGCGGTCATTGACGTTCGACATGCCCTCGGCGATGTCTAGAATCTCAATTGCTTGCTCGCGGCTCAAATCACCAGCAGAGAGTAAGTGTTTATTCACTATTCAATCACCACAGCATTCTGGTCATCGGTTTCGCTCAGCTGCACGTTAATGCGTTCCTCGCGGGAGGTTGGCAGGTTCTTTCCAACAAAATCGGCTCGGATAGGCAACTCCCGATGTCCGCGGTCAACCAGTACGGCAAGTTTCACGGCGCGTGGTCTACCAAAATCATTTAGAGCATCAAGAGCGGCTCTAATGGTTCGCCCACTGAATAGAACATCGTCAACCAGAACTACTACTTTGTCATCGATTCCTTGGCTCGGAATCAGTGTCTGAGTCACCGGGCGAGTCGGATTCGATGCCAAATCGTCGCGGTACATGGTTATGTCTAGACGGCCAAGTAGGTCTTCAGGTTTTACTTCGGGTTCGGCTCTCGCGATAACTTTGGCAATGCGTTCCGCCAGCAACACACCGCGGGTGGGAATTCCGAGAAGAATTAGGTTTTTGGCGCCACTTTTCTGCAGTGCAGTGTTGGCTTCAAGAATTTCATGCGCGATGCGCGTAACTGCGCGATCGATGTCGTCGCTGCTCAAGACGGTGCGTGCAGACACGCCCACCTCCTTCTCCGCCTCTCTGGACGGTCTTAAAGGATGTTGACTAAATTCTAGCAGTTATTGGTTAGTTGGCTGCCTGAGTTGAAGCAATGCGCGAAAGGAGTCCATTTATGAAACTACCCGAATCATCGGTTGATAATTCCTTGGCCAAATCAACTGCCTCGTTAATAGCTACACCGTTTGGAACTTCAGCGTTGTGAAGAATCTCCCAAACCGCAACACGCAAAATGGCGCGATCAAGATTCGGCATTCGATCTAGTGCCCATCCTTGCGAATAAGTTTCTAGCAGGTCATCGATTTCGTCGTGAGAGTCGATGACACCCTGCACAATCTCGCGTGCGTAGCCGAAAATAGCCTCTTGATTTTGCCGGTCAGCTGCCAACTCAGCAACCTCATTCAGCAGAATGATCGGCGAAATCTTCCGTAAGTCGGCTGCAAACACAGCGTCAACGGCACGCTTACGTGCTTTAGTTCTTGCGCTCAACGGATTATTCGGTCACGCGGCCGAGGTAATCGCCGGTTCGTGTGTCAACGCGTACCTTGGTGTTGTTCTCAAGGAACAATGGAACCTGAATCTGAAGGCCGGTTTCAACGGTTGCAGGCTTGGTGCCTCCGCTTGAACGGTCTCCCTGCAATCCAGGTTCGGTGTAAGTCACAAGTAGTACAACTGAGGCAGGAAGTTCAACATAGATCGGGTTACCCTCGTGCATCGCGACAACGGCCTCTTGGTTTTCAAGTAGGTAGTTGACTGCATCGCCAACGGTTGCCTCACTCAGGGTTACCTGGTCGAAGGTCTCGGCATCCATGAAAATGAACCCTTCACCGTCGTTGTAAAGGTAAGTCATGTTGCGCTTGTCAACGTTAGCGGTTTCAACCTTCACGCCAGCGTTGAAAGTCTTGTCTACAACTTTGCCGGTCATGACGTTCTTGAGCTTTGAACGCACAAAGGCAGCACCCTTGCCTGGCTTTACGTGCTGGAAGTCGATAACAGCCCAAAGCTGCCCTTCGATGTTAAGAACCATGCCGTTCTTCAGGTCGTTTGAAGTTGCCATGACGATCACTCGTTTCAGTATTTTGTAGACAAAAAAATAGCGGGATAAATCCCTGCGCCTTCAATTCTAATCGAAGGCTTGATGCAAAAGTTAGTTGGCCAGCGCTTCGAGGGCCAAAGTGTAAGAATTTACGCCGAAACCAGCGATTACACCGGTAGCAACTCCAGAAATCACGCTGGTGTGACGAAACTCTTCACGAGTGTGTGGGTTACTCAAGTGAACTTCTATCAGGCGCTTGCCCGCCTTGGTGACCTGGACTGCAGCATCGCGAACCGCGTAGGAATAGTGAGTAAAAGCCGCCGGATTCAAAACAACGTCATAGCCATTGTCAACCGACTCATGTAGCCAAGCGATCAGTTCTGACTCGCTATCGGTTTGACGTACCTCTACCTCTAGGCCAAGTTCAGCGCCCTTGGATGAAGTGATTGCGACCAAACCGTCGTAGTCAACGGCCCCATAAATATCTGGCTCGCGCGAACCAAGTCGGCCAAGGTTCGGCCCGTTGAGAACTAGTACTTTGCTCATGTTCTAAGGCTACCTTTAGGCTTCGGTAATCTCTTGGAAGGCCGCGTGCAACATTTCTGGAGTTGGAGCTGTCATGATGGTTGGTTTGGCCAGGTCATCAAGAACTACAAACCTTAGGGTGCCGGCACGGGTTTTTTTGTCCCGCTGCATGGTTTCTTGAAGTTGCGACCATTTTTGCGCTGGGTAGCTGGTCGGCAACCCAAGAAGGGTAAGTACGCTACGGTGTCGATCTACTACCTCATCGCTAAGGCGCCCGGCGATTCTTGCAAGTTCAGCAACGAAAACCATTCCGATCGAAATGGCTGCGCCATGACGCCATTTATAGCGCTCGGCGTGTTCAATTGCGTGGCCAAGAGTGTGACCATAATTCAGGATCTCGCGAAGGCCAGCCTCCTTGAAGTCCTCCCCTACCACGCGTGCCTTTATTGCAACAGAGCGCTCGATTATCTCTTGGAATTCAGGGGTGTTCGAGTCAGTAGCAACGTTAACGTCAGATTCAATAATTTCTAGAATTCGTGGGTCTGCGATGAAACCGTACTTCACAACCTCACCGAAGCCGGCCAGTATTTCATTCTTTGGCAGTGAAATTAGTGTGTCTAGGTCAATGATTACTGCCGACGGTGCATGGAACACGCCAACTAGGTTTTTGCCCTCGCTGGTGTTGATTCCGGTCTTGCCACCGATTGCTGCATCCACCATGGCCAATAGCGTGGTAGGAACCTGAATGAGTTTCACACCGCGCAACCACGTGGCGGCTACGAAACCAGCCAAGTCAGTTGTTGAACCTCCGCCAAAGCCAATTACAGCATCCGTGCGGGTGAAATCGGCCTGTCCCATGATCTGCCAACAGAAAGCTGCTACCTCAACACGTTTGGCATCTTCACTGTCGGGTACCCCAGCCAAGATGGCTTCGTAGCCAGCCTCGACAAGCGTTTCGCGAAGCAGCTCGGCGCTTGGAGTGAGACCGACTGGGTGAACGACGAGTACTTTTGAAACCCCGCTCCCGAGAGCCAACGGCACTTCGCCCAGCAGGGCTCTACCAATAACAATTTCGTACGGATCAGTGCCTTTGACCTGAATTCTCGATACTTCACTCATTAGATTTCGAGCTTCTCTCTGATTTCGGCAATCGTCGTGTTTAGCGGATGTCCGCTGGTATTGATCTCAAGGTCAGCAACTTGTTCGTACAAGTGCTTACGCGTATCGTAAATTCGTCGCCAATCTTCAACCCCATTTTTCAAAAGAGGTCTTGCACCGCTTTTCAGTCGAGAAGCAATGTGCTTTCCATCGGTTGAAAGGTATACAACTGTCACTGACTCGAGGGCCGCGCGATTCTTTTGGCTAAGAATCACTCCACCGCCGGTTGCGACTACGGCAGGTGAAAGTAGCGACTTAGCTAGCGCATCTTCTTCGAGCTCGCGAAACCTTGGTTCGCCATACTGCTCAAAGAAATCAGTGATGCGGCCATGCTCTTCGACGAAGACCGAATCGGTGTCAATGAACTTTAGCCCGAGTAGCTTTGCCAGTTTGCGACCAACGGTGCTCTTGCCAACCCCCATCGGGCCGACCAAAACAATGATGTCTTTTGACTTAGGCATCCAAGTTTGCGCTATCGAATGACTTCAAGACCGATGGGATATTTGCTAGGTAAGACTCAAGGTTGCGCTTTGTCTCAGCGACAGAGTCGCCACCGAATTTTTCTAGCACAGAATTCGCGATGACCAACGCGACCATTGCCTCTGCAACAACGCCAGCAGCAGGAACAGCGCAAACGTCTGATCGCTGATGGTGAGCCTTGGCGACATCTCCGGTTGCCACATCAATAGTTGCGAGGGCCTTAGGGATAGTAGAGATCGGTTTCATAGCTGCGCGCACGCGAAGAATTTCTCCGTTGCTCATTCCGCCCTCAATTCCACCCGCACGGTCGGTTAGACGTCGAACAACACCGGTTGAGTCACGTTCTATTTCATCGTGGGCAACAGAGCCGCGACGTTTTGCGGTCTCGAAACCATCGCCAACTTCAACGCCCTTAATAGCTTGGATGCCCATGAGGGCAGCAGCCAACTGCGCGTCAAGTCGACGATCCCAGTGCACAAAAGTGCCGAGTCCAGGTGGCATTCCATAGACCAGAGTCTCAACTACACCGCCAAGGGTGTCGCCCTCTTTGTGGCATTCATCAACTTCAGCAACCATGGCCGCAGATACTTCGGGATTAAAACAACGCATCGGGTCTGCATCAACGGCTTCAAGGTCGCGCGGAGTTGGAATTGGCGCACCTGCGGGTGTTGAAACTGGCCCAATCCCTACGGTGTGGGTGATTAGTTGAATTCCGAGCTCGTTCAAAAAGTTTGAGGCAACAACTCCCAAAGCAACGCGGGCTGCAGTCTCACGAGCACTTGCTCGCTCGAGGATGGGCCGGCTGTCTAGGAAGCCGTACTTTTGCATGCCGGTGAAATCGGCGTGGCCTGGACGTGGTCGGGTCAATGACTCTGCACGTGCCCCAGTGAGCTTCGATGGATCAACCGGATCAGCAGACATCACATCTTGCCATTTAGGCCACTCGGTGTTAGCCACGGTAATTGCTACAGGACCACCCATCGATAGACCATGGCGCACTCCACCTGATAGTGAAACCTCGTCTTGCTCAAACTTCATGCGAGCGCCGCGACCATACCCAAGTCGACGACGGGCTAGGGCAGCCTCAACATCAGGGGTGGTAATAGGTACTCCAGCTGGGAGTCCTTCGAGTACAGCAACTAGCTCAGGCCCGTGCGATTCGCCTGCAGTGATCCAACGTAACATTTTTCAATTCTCTCACAACAAAGTTGGAGAGACTCAAAGAGCGCTAAAGGCCAACTGCGTGGCGCATGGCAGCGACCACTGCAACTTCATTTGGCAGTTCATTCGCTGGACTTCCGAATCTGAAAATTCTGATCTGGGCTACTGCCTGCCAAATCAGCATCTCGATGCCGCTAACTACAGGTTTATCTCTTTTAGCCCATAATTCAGCAGCCTTGCTTGGCCAAGGATCATACGCAACGTCCAATAGAACACCCCCGGGTGACCAGGTTGGAACTTCCATCAAGTGAAGAGCCTGCTCATCCAAAGCATGTGCCGGAACAGTAGATATGGTGAGATCTGCGTGGCCAACCGCGCTCACAAAACTGTAAACCCTTGACGCCTTGAGCCCTTGCTTGCGTGCAAAGTGAACTAAATCCTTGCGGGTAGTGCGGTTTCGAGCAGAGATTTTCAAGCGAGAGCTTGGAGCCATCCGTGCTACAGCTACGACGGCAGAATAAGCGGTTGCACCCGAACCAATAATGACTGTCCTTTTAGGTGCACTCGAAAGAGAATCCTCGACAGCCTTCACAATGCCAAAAACATCCGTGTTGAAGCCCAACCAGGTGCCGTCTTCTTGCTTTGCAAGAGTGTTTGTTGCCCCAGTCAACCTAGCCGATTCGTCTAGGACGTTAGCAAACTTGGTGGCCTCCTCTTTGAGAGGCATTGTCACGCTTAGACCGTCGACAGGTTGATCTAAATCATGGATGAACTTTCGAAGCGAACCTTTTGCCACTTCCGCTCTTCCATACTCCCAATCAAGACCAAGTACTCGATATGCCGCAAGATGAATGGCCGGAGACTTGGAATGGCCGATCGGAGAACCAAGAACTGCATAACGATTACTCATATTCTGGGTGATCTTTCATCCATGCCTGCCACTGTGCGACGGCTCGCTCATGCTGAGACCAGGTTTCACTGAAAACAGTCTCACCAGTCTCGAGATTGATGGTGCAAAAGTAAAGCCACTTGCCAGCACCCGGATTCAAGGCTGCGTCGATCGCCACTGCGCCTGGTGCGCTTATCGGCCCAACCGGGAGGCCTGGGTAAAGGTAAGTGTTGTAAGGGTTGTCGTTTGCTCGCTCCGAGTCAGTCGTAGACACGGTGCTGCCATTTACGCCGTAACTGACTGTTGCGTCTGACTGTAGATGCATGCCATCTTTTATTCGATTGACGAACACTCGGCTAACTTTGTAGAAATCGGCCTCTATACGAGCCTCTTTCTGAACTACTGATGCAAGTGTTAATACCTCGAGTGCGTCGTTATCTTTAACGCCAAACTTTTCCAATTCGGCACGCATTCGATCAACCATCGTCTGCAGAATTATCTTGGCAGAGGCATCTGGCGCGAAACGATATGTGGCGGGAAACATAAACCCTTCGAGGGTCGGAAAACCTGCAGGCAAATCGAAAGCAGCTGGGTCCCGATACAGCTCAACGAATTCGGAACGATCGATTCCTGTGGTCTCAGCGAGCAGATCGAAAATTGCTGTCGAACGAAGCCCCTCGCGAATCACAATCGTTGTAAGTACCGCAGAATCAGGGTTAGATAGCGCATCGATTGCTTGTTGTGAAGACATTTCGAGCTTTAGTTTGAAGGTGCCTGGGTAAAACGTTGGGTTCTGCGTCAGAATCATTTTGTAAGTGGTCTGAAAGCTCTTAACCACTCCCGCATCAACTAGTTGCTGAGCAATAACATCGCCACCAGAACCTTCAGCAATAACAATCTTTGTCTCACCATGACCAGGACCTGGAAAATCATTTCCCAAAAACTGCTCAATAGCTGTTCGAATGTATGAACGGTTTAGGTAAGCAACTGGACCACCGATTACGATGGCGCCAATAACTGAAATTGCCAGCACCCGACGCCTCAGGAACTTATTCGGCATCATAATCCTCCAAAAGCTGACCTGGGGCGCGTGATTGACTCTTCTCGATTGAAAGCGCTTGTTCCAAGATAACGGTAGCTGCTACCTGATCGACGATTGACCTTGAATTCTTTGAGTTTCGGCCGGAACTAATCAGGGCGCGGCTCGCAGCAACCGTACTCAATCGCTCGTCAATTAGCCTCACACTGCAGTTCAGAGTCTTTGCCAATTCGCTTGCAATCAGGAGTGCGTCGCTAGTTGAGGCAGTTTCAGTTCCCCGCATGCTAACCGGCAGGCCAACGTAAGCTTCGATTATTTCGAAATCTTCGATTTCACGCAAGATTGCCTGGATTGTTGTTTCTGCATCTTTTGAGCGAGTCACAGTGGATAATCCTGAAGCGAGAATTCCGTGAAGATCCGAAACCGCAAGGCCGATTCTGACCTTGCCGACATCGATCGCTAGGCGACGCCCAGTTCTCATTGGTACTAGATTGCCTCGGTTAGGGCTTCGATAGCATCCGAGATTTTGGCTGAGTCGCTGCCGCCACCCTGCGCGATGTCATCTTTACCGCCGCCGCCACCGCCAAGAATTGAACTGGCAACGCGAACCAGCTGCCCAGCCTTTGCACCTGAAGAGCGCGCTGCATCGTTGGTTGCCACAACAAGCATTGGCTTGTCAGCAATCACAGCGAAGAGCGCAACGACAACAGGATCCACTCCAGCTCTTTCACGAGTGTTCGAAACAAGACCACGTAGATCATCGACAGACTCTAGCGCACCTAGGTTCTGCGAAATAAGGCGTAGACCCTTCACAATCTTTGCCGCTGAGATCAACTCTGGAACTCGAGTGGCCAATGATGCGTTTTGAAGTGCAGATAGTTTGCGCTGGGCGTTTTTAAGTTCCTCGATGGTGCTGGCAAGACGCTCTTCAACAAGCTCCTTCGGTGCCTTTAGCGCCTCAGTCATTCGGGTAACCAGCGCACGCTCGGCTGCAAGGCTTCGGAATGCCTCGATGCCTACCAACGCCTCAAGGCGTCGAGAACCTGAGCCAACTGATGATTCACCGGTTAGTGCGATTAGCCCAATTTGGGAGCTTCTAGAAACGTGAGTACCACCACAAAGCTCTCGTGACCAAGGGCCGCCGATTTGAATGACGCGAACACTTTCATCGTAGGTCTCACCAAACAATGCCACAGCGCCGAATTCCCGGGCCTCAGGCAGGCTCATGTGCTGTGCGCTTACCGCCAAATCCCCGCGGATCGCAAGGTTGGTAACCTCTTCAATCTCGCTTCTGGTTTCAAGGCTAAGTGCTTGATTCCAAGAGAAGTCAAGACGAAGGTAACCAGGCTTGTTATAAGAACCACTTTGGAGTGCATCTGGGCCAAGAACCTGGCGAAGCGCGGCGTGAACCACGTGGGTTCCAGAGTGAGCCTGGCAAGCGCCGATGCGCCAGTCGGCGTCGACCGACGTGCTAACGCGTTGCCCTACCGTTACTTCACCCTCACGCACTAGCACCTTGTGGCTAATTAGGCCTTTTACCGGTTTCTGAACGTCAAGAACTTCGAGCTTTAGTCCATCTCCAAGGATGAAACCCGCGTCGGAATCCTGGCCGCCAGATTCAGCGTAGAAAGATGTTTCACTCAAGATAACTTCAACGATTTGCCCGACTGACGCAGCCTGGGAGTCTGCGCCATCAACGATTAGGCCAAGTACCTTCGAATCTGTCGAGAGTTCCTCGTAGCCAGTAAATTTGGTGACACCCAAGGCGCGGAATGCTGAATAAACAGAGAGGTCGGTGCCGCCTAATTTCTTTTCTCTTGCGTCAGCCTTGGCTCGATCGCGTTGCTCTGCCATTAGAGCTTTGAAGCCGTCTCGATCTACTGTCAAACCAGCTTCTTCGGCAACTTCGAGAGTTAGGTCGATTGGAAAACCGTAGGTGTCGTGCAGCAAGAAGGCAGCGTCACCAGCGAGTTGCTTAGATCCGGTTGCTTTGACCTCGGCGAGTGCCTCGTCCAAGAAAACTGTTCCCGCAGAAAGCGTGCGCAAGAAGGTTTCTTCTTCAGCGAGTGCAGTGCGAAGAATACGATCAAAGTCTCTATCCAATTCTGGATAGGCAGCCATCATTGCGTTCTTAGACACCGGAAATAGTTGAGCAAAGGTGGGCGCCTCAACGCCTAGCAATCTCATCGCGCGCACAGTTCGCCGCAATAGTCGACGCAGGACGTAGCCGCGGCCGTCATTTGCCGGAGTAACGCCATCGCCGATCAGCATCAAAGCTGAACGAACATGATCTGCGACGACTCGAAGCCGAACATCATCTTCTACGGAGGCTCCGTAGGTTTTCTTCGAAAGGGTGGCAGCAGCATCTAGAACCGGACGAACTTGGTCGATTTCGTATAGATTCTCAACGCCTTGCATCAAGAATGCAACGCGTTCGAGACCCATCCCAGTGTCAATGTTTTTCTTAGGCAGCTCTCGAAGGATTTCGAACGAATCCTTACCAGTTCCCTCTCCGCGTTCAAACTGCATGAAGACAAGGTTCCAGATCTCGATGTATCGGTCTTCGTCAGCCTCAGGGCCACCTTCACGCCCGTATGCAGGGCCGCGGTCGTAATAGATTTCGGAGCATGGGCCAGCCGGACCAGGCTGCCCGGTAGACCAGTAGTTGTCTTTCATTCCGCGGCGCTGAATTCGCTCCATCGGAATGTCGGCAACTTCACGCCATATAGCGATCGACTCATCGTCATTCTCGAAGACGGTAACCCAAAGAAGTTGAGGATCTAAACCTAGGCATCCAGAGTCGAGTGAACCAGTGAGGAACTCCCAGGCATAGGCGATGGCTTCACGTTTGAAATAATCTCCAAACGAGAAATTACCGTTCATTTGAAAGAAAGTGCCGTGACGGGTTGTTTTTCCGACTTCTTCAATGTCCAGTGTGCGAACGCACTTTTGAACGCTAGTTGCACGATCGAATGGTGCAGGAACTAAACCGCTCATGTACGGAATAAAGGGCACCATGCCGGCAACGGTGAATAAGAGCGACGGGTCTTCGCTAATCAGAGAAGCTGAAGGAACAACGGTGTGTCCGTTGCGCTCGAAAAAATCAAGCCAGCGCTGACGGATCTCAGCCGTCTGCACGTTATTTTGCGGTCGGCTTCGAGGCCGACTTGGTTGAAACTTTTGCTGGAGCCTTACGCTCGGCGGCTAGCTCAGACGAGCGCTCGGTAAAGCCCTCAGACATTGCTGCACCAAATTCGCGTGCTTTTTTGGCATAGTCATCAACGACAGCAGCGACCTTTGGGTTTTCTTGAATCTGCTTTGCAGCAGCAAGACCTGCGGCTGCACCTACAGCGAACCAGAACAACTTCTTCATGACGAAACCTACTTCTTTTTGCCTAGCAGAGTAGATCGCAGACCCTTAGTTAGGCCAGCGATCTTTACAAGTGGTGAGCCGAGTGTTGCAGAAAACACAGCAACGAGCGAGCTCACATTTGAGCTCACTTCGGCCACGTTTTCAGTGATGATGTCAATTTTCGCTAGTTGTTTATTGGCAGAACTAACTGTCTCAGTGAGTTCAGAGAGCAGTGGAGACACGGTCTCGTTGAGGTCACGGATTGAAGTCCGAGTCTCATCGAGCACGCGACCAAGCTTTAGAAGAGGCACTGCAGTGAAAATTACTAGTAGAACGAATCCACCTGCAAAGATCAATCCTGCGATTTCTCCACCGCTCATCTGAACTCCTAAGTTTGCTTATTTAGCGGGCTGCGTAGTACTCAACAACGAGCTGAACTTCACAGGTAACTGGAACTTCAGCGCGCTTTGGACGACGAACTAGGGTCGCGTGCAGCTTGTCTAGCTGAACGTCAAGGTAACCAGGAACTGGAGGCAAGACGTCAACGTGTCCGCCAGCAGCAGCAACCTGGAAAGGCTCTGCGCCCTCAGACTTAGCGTGTACGTGTACTAGCTGGCCTGGCTTTACGCGGAAAGATGGGCGGTCAACGCGCTCACCATTTACAAGGATGTGGCGGTGCACAACCATTTGACGAGCCTGAGCAATGGTACGAGCGAAGCCGGCACGTAGCACGACGGCGTCGAGGCGCATCTCTAGAAGCTCTACTAGGTTTTCACCAGTTAGACCCTCAGCGCGCTTAGCCTCCTGGAAGGTCTTGCGAAGCTGTGCCTCACGGATGCCGTACTGAGCGCGTAGACGCTGCTTCTCGCGAAGACGAACGGCGTAGTCGCTGTCAGCTTTCTTCTTGGTGCGTCCGTGCTCACCTGGAGCGTATGGACGCTTCTCAAGGTACTTAGCAGCTTTTGGGGTTAGGGCAATGCCCAGTGCGCGAGACAAACGAGTCTTGCTGCGGG
>CAZIFS010000002.1:0-4112 GCA_964539165.1 uncultured Rhodoluna sp.
TAGCAATCGACAAGGGCCAGACCAAGATTATGGTCATCGGTATTCCAGATGTTCCAGGTAAGGCAGCAGAGCTTTTTAAGATTGTTGCTGACGCTGGCGCGAACATCGACATGATTGTTCAGAACACCCCGACTGGTTCAGACGTTACCGATGCTGTTAGCGACATCGGCTTCACTCTTCCAAAGGCAGACACCAAGAAGGTTGCTGCAGCACTTGAGGCTGCTAAGGCTGACCTAGGATTCCGCGTTGTTGAGGTTGACGAAGAAATTGGCAAGCTTTCAGTTGTTGGTGCCGGAATGCGCACCCACTCTGGAGTTTCAGCGACATTGTTCGCTGCTCTTGCCAAGGCGGGAATCAACATTGAGATGATTTCGACCTCTGAAATTCGCATCTCGGTCATCACCAGCGATGACCAGGTTGACGATGCTGCTCGTGCGGTTCACACAGCATTCGGCCTCGACAGCGAAATCGAAGCCGTTGTTTACGCCGGCACCGGCCGCTAATTTATCTAGCTAAATCACAAACTTTCAAACATCCAAGTCAGGAGACCAACATGGCTAAGCCAAATCTCGCTCTCGTAGGTGCAACCGGTGCAGTAGGCACCGTAATGATCGGAATCATCAACAGTCGCCCAAACATCTGGGGCGAAATTCGCTTGATCGCCAGTGCTCGTTCAGCTGGCAAGAAGATCACCGTGCACGGTGAAGAGCTAACTGTTGTTGCGCTCTCTCCTGAGGCTTTTGACGGAATCGACATCGCTATGTTCGACGTGCCTGACGAGGTTTCTGAGGTTTGGGCTCCGATCGCTGCAGAGCGCGGCGCTGTTGCGGTGGATAACTCGGGTGCATTCCGCATGGATGCAGATGTGCCATTGGTAGTTCCTGAGGTAAACCCAGAGCAGGCTAAAAACCGCCCTCGCGGAATCATCTCGAACCCAAACTGCACCACTTTGACCATGATGGCTGCCATGGGTGCACTTCACGAAAAGTGGACCCTGAAAGAACTAGTTGTTTCTAGCTACCAGGCTGTTTCTGGTGCTGGCGCTGCGGGAATTGAAGAACTTGCTGCTGAGACTGCAATTGTTTGCAAGGATGCAACTCTTGGTACCAACACCGGTGACGTAAAGGCTGCCCTTGCCGCTGCAGGTAACGACCTTTCAAACTCACCTTGGGCTCACCCAATCGCATTGAACGTGATTCCGTTTGCCGGATCACTGAAGGCTGGCGGTCACACCTCAGAAGAGCTAAAGGTTCGCGACGAGTCGCGCAAGATTCTAGGCATCAGCGACCTAAAGGTTGCTGCAAGCTGTGTTCGTGTGCCAGTTCAGGTTGCTCACTCGCTAACTGTTCACGCCACTTTTGCAAACCCACTCACCGCAGATGAAGTTCGTGATGTTCTAAACGCACAGCCAACCGTTGAGGTAGTTGATGACCCAGCCAACCACCAGTACCCAACTCCAGCAATGGTTGTTGGTCAAGACCCAACCTTTGTTGGCCGTATTCGTCAGTCGCTCGACTTTCCGAACAGCGTTGAACTATTTGTGGTGGGCGACAATCTTCGCAAGGGTGCAGCGTTGAATACTTATGAAATCGCCGAGCTTGTCGCTCGCGAGTTCTAATAAATTCTTGTTACGCCCAACTGTGTCGAGCCTGCCTAGCGGCTTGCTAGTCGATAATCTGTGAACATGTCACGCATTGCTGCATTGTTTATCGGCCTTGGCCTAGTCCTTTCGGCCGCTGGTTGCGCTGCCCCAGGTGCTGCTGAACCAACTGGTGAACCAACCGCTATTGTGACGCCAACTCCTAATCAGTCGCTCGTACCCAGCCCTGCTCCCGTTGACGTAATCGCCGTTGACCCAGTCACCTATGACGATGGTTTTGGTGACTATGTGTTCAAGGTCGGCGATGGCCCAACCGCTTGCTCAATCAGCACAATGAGCAACTTTGTCTTGTGTGAGCAGAACGAAGCTGCGGCGGTTTACCAGCCCGTACCGGTTCCTGATACCTGTGAATACAGCTATGGATACCAGGTTCGTCTTTGGGGAGCTCAACCAGAGACCGGCGAGATCGCTGAATTCGCCTGCTCTGGCGGCCCATATGCCGATGCCGCCAACGCTCAAATTCTTGCCACCGGCCAAAGCATTAGCGTCGCTGGTTTCACCTGTTTTGTCGAGAACATTACTGCGCGATGCGAGAACTCAACCGGGCAGTGGATCGCCCTTGGCCCAGAAGTTTGGTCACTAAACAATTAGTCGCTTCAAGATGAAGATAAAGTTTCCTGCTCGGCGTGCCGAAGGCCGGCCAAAGATCAGCATTCGTGTGGTTGTCGGTTCTGCCCTAGTGGTTGCCGGGGTTGCTACAGCTGCTTGGGGCTATTGGGGAACGATGGCTCAAGACAACATTCTTGCTGGCGAACAGCAGCAGAACGCGCAAGACTTTGTTCAGCCTTCGGCAGCGGCTAGTGCCAAACCAGAGCAAAAGTTTGTCGACCCTGACGATGCAAACACCCTTGCCGATATATTTGGTCGAATCTACATCCCTCGCATCGAAGAAAAGTATGTGCGACTTGTTGCCGAAGGTACCCGCTGGCACCCAGTATTGAATGAAATCGGCATCGGTCACTACACCAAGACCCAAATGCCAGGCGAGGTCGGCAATTTTGCTGTGGCTGCACACCGTGGTGGTTTTGGTGGCGCATTTAGAGATATTCACCGTATCAAGACTGGTGACCATATTTATGTCGAGACTTCAGAAGCTTGGTATGACTACGAGTATCGCCAGACCCTGATTGTCGAACCTACTCAGATTGACGTGATTGATAAGGTTCCGGTTGGCATGGATGGCGCTCACGAGGGCGGCAAATATATGACGTTGACCAGCTGCGAACCGGTCTATGTGAACACCTATAGAATCATCGTTTGGTTAGAGCTGGTTGACACCCGAACTAAGAACGAAGGCCCCTTCGAAGAAATTCAGTGGGCTAAATAGCTACAGCGGTTAGGGTCAACAATCGAACCTCGGGCCTGCACGCAAATCTCACTGGTGCAAAAATCGAATGCCCTAGGCCAGCAACGACATTCAGAATTAGTGATTTGCCGTTGAAAGTCCAAGCACTTAACCCCTTGGCATATCGAGCAGGCAGGTCGCAGTTTGTGACCAGGGCTCCCAATCCTGGTATGCAAACCTGTCCGCCGTGAGTGTGCCCAGCGAAAAGTAGTTTTACATCCTGGTTGGTCATAGCCTCAATAACCCGCAGATAGGGAGCGTGACTAACGCCAACTAGCAGTGTTGCGTCTGCAACCTTTCGTCGCTGGTCGTCGAGTGAAGCCAGGTCGTCGAGTTCGTCATGGGCATCATCAACGCCTAAGAATCCGAGCTTCACGCCATTTATGGTTAGCGATCCCTCGTGGTTGTTCAGGTTCTTCCAGCCGGCCGCCTGAAATGATCCGACTAGTCTCGCAGTGTCTAGCGCCGGGCCTTCACTTCGTTCAGAAGGCTTTGCCAGGTAACCGAGCGGGTTTCGCAACACTGGCGCGTAATAATCATTTGATCCGTTTACAAAAACACCCGGAACCTCAAGAAGCGGTTTTAGTGCTGACAAAACTGGCGCGATCGCATTCAGGTGGCCGAGGTTGTCTCCCGTATTAACAACAAGGTCTGGCTTTAGGTTGCCAAGCGAGCGAATAAAAAGCTGTTTGCGCTTTTGCCAAGGCGCCATGTGAATATCGCCAATATGCAGCACCTTGATTTCTCGGCTGCCTGCCGGAAGCACCGCTATGGTCTCGCGACGAACCACATACAGGTGGCGTTCAATAGCAATGCCCCACACGGCCACGCACAGAGCGAGGCCGCCCAGGGCAAGCAAGATTTCCATTCGCGCTAGTTATTGCCGCCGGTAGGTGGGCCGAGGCTAATGATCAGCAGAATTGCACCGTTCTTTACCGCGGCACTTCCACCAGCTGGGTTGGTGCCAACAACTAGTCCGGCGGCTATCGTGGTTGAGTGCACAAAGTACTGAGTTTGTGAAGGTTGGGGTTCGGCAACTGAGGCAAATCCGGCAGCCAATAGGGTTGCTCGCGCGCTAGCTACATCCATGCCGGCAACGCGAGGAAC
>CAZIFS010000002.1:4212-31075 GCA_964539165.1 uncultured Rhodoluna sp.
GTCTGCATCGTGGTTCGCCAAATGTCGTGGCGCACAGTGTTGGCGGCTTTGCCATTGAGGCGGATGGAGCTCAGAGATTTACTTCCTGAAACGTTTCCAACCCAGGTAGCGGTTCCAACCTTTGATGAGAAACCAGTCATCCAGGTGTGAACACCTGAGTCAGTAGTTCCGGTTTTACCGGCAAGGGGAGTGCCATCGCCGGTTCCTGAGGCGCCACCGGTACCGCCAGAGATTACTCGTTGCATCGCGTATGTCATACCCGCGGCAACCTCTGGGCTTACTGCCTGCTGGCAGCTGGTGGTAGGAATCTTGAGCTCGGCACCGGTTGCACGAACGATCACTTTGTCAATGCCAACCGGTGAGCAGTACATGCCCTGGTTGGCGATGCCAGCCATAGCCGCTGCCATTGCAAGTGGGGCAACTTCATTGACACCAATAACTGATGAAGGCACGTACTGAAGTTCGGTGCCGTCAGCGCGGTGAACACCAAAGCGCATTGCAGTGTCACGAATGTCGCAGAGGTCTAGTTGGCTAGCCATGTCAACGTAGGCGGTGTTAACCGACATAGAGGTCGCAGCGACCACGGTGAGGTCTTCAGGCTCTTTCACGATGTTGTTGGGTTTCCAGGTTCCGCCAACGCCACCACAGCGGGCTGAGAAGTCTCCAGGGCCCCATTCCTTCACTCGGCCATCAACGTGGTCAAGCAATTTGTAGCCAGCGGTCAACCAGGTAGCAAGAGTGAAAACCTTGTAGGTCGAACCAGTCTGAAAGCCCGAGGAGCCTCCATAGTCTTTATCGGTTGCATAGTTGACCGAGGTGTGGCCAATTTCATCGCTCTGGGTTTGGTCGAAGATGCGGTTCTCGGCCATAGCCAAAATTCGACCGGTACCAGCTTCAACCGAAACAGTTGCTGAACCAATCTTGTTCGGGTTGTCAAACGGCGCCCACTTCATGGTTGCTTTGTGAGCGGCGGCCTGAGCATCGATGTCTAGGGTGGTGTAGATCTGAAGGCCACCGCGGCGAAGCAAGTTCTCGCGGTCTTCAGGAGTCGAACCAAATTCTTGGTTGTTTCGAACTGTCCACACCACATAGTCGCAGAAGAATGCGGTGGTCTGGTTTGCTTCACAGCCACTCGGAGTGTGAGTTAGGTTGACGGTAATTGGAGTTGCCTTGGCCTCGTCAGCCTGCTTCTGAGTGATGAAACCCTCAGAGCGCATATTGTCGATCACATAGTCGCGACGACCCTTAGCACGCTGAAGGTTGCTCTCTTCATCTGGCTTGTAGTCGTTTGGTGACTTGAGCATGCCGGCCAAAAGTGCAGCCTGCGGAATGTCTAGATCTTTGGAGCTAACACCGAAATAGTAGTTTGAAGCAGCTTCGATTCCGTTGATCTGGTTACCAAAGAACGAAAGGTTCAAATAGCCAGCAAGGATGTCTTTTTTGTTGCTTTCAGCTTCAAGCGCGATTGCCATGCGAATCTCGCGAAACTTTCTAATGATTCCTTGGATGCCACTTGACGCGGTTGCATCAGCAATGGCCTGCTTGTCGCCAGCTAGGTTTGCAGCCTCAACCAAAGAGTTCTTTACATACTGCATTGTGATGGTTGAACCACCAGGGCCGTTTCCTAGGGTCACAGCACTGGTTGCGGATGCGCGAAGGAATGAGATCCAGTCGACACCGCCGTGTTCAAAAAAACGAGGGTCTTCAGTAGCAACAACAGCGTTTCGGATGTTCACCGACATGTCGTCGTAAGGAACCGAGATTCGGTTCTCGTGATAGAAAGTGGCAACCTCAACTGGCTTGCCATCCTTGTTCGCAAAAAGCGTTGAAGCTTGTGAGCCGTTGACAGGCTTGATGTAGGCAGGAAGCCCTTCAAAAATGGCTAGACCGGTGTTGGCGGCGACGCCACCGAGAAGACCAGCGGGGGCCAAAGCTGCTACCGCTAAAACACCGGCTAGGGCTGAAAGGCCGATGAATTTTGCGACACCAGTCTTGAAAGTTTCGGGCTTGTTCTTTGAACCAGACATAAACTCAAGGTTACCTGACAACACCTGAGAGGAACCTGTAAATGTTGAAGTGGGAGTACATTACAACCCCGTTGCTACTGCACAAAGAGACCGCGATTTTGAACACCTGGGGCTCTGAAGGATGGGAGCTCGTGCAGATTATGGACAACAAAATGGGCGGTAACGTAGCCTTTTTCAAGCGTCCAATCAAGGAGTAATAACGATGTCAAAAATTGAAGCCCGTTTGATCGAACTAGGCTACCCGCTGCCAGCTGTGGCAATGCCGGTCGCGGCCTACATTCCATCTGTTGTCACCGGTAATCTCTGCTTCACCTCGGGCCAGCTGCCATTCGTTGATGGAAAGCTCCCAGCAAGCGGCAAGGTTGGCGAAACAGCGGGACTCGTTAGCCCGGCTGATGCCAAAGATTTGGCTCGACTTTGTGCCTTGAACGCGCTCGCAGCATTGAAGCTTTCAATCGGTGATCTCGACCGCGTAAAGCGAATCGTCAAGGTTGTTGGTTTCGTAGCATCGGTTCCAGAATTCACCGGCCAGCCAGGGGTAATCAATGGCGCGAGCGAATTCTTGGGCGAGGTGTTTGGCGATGCCGGAATCCACGCTCGATCAGCAGTCGGTGTTCCTGTTTTGCCTCTTGATTCAGCTGTTGAGGTTGAGCTCATCGCGGAATTCGAATAGCACTAAAGCTTTAAAGCGAACCCCCAGCACAGAGAGAGCGTGCTGGGGGTTCGACATTTATTTTAGGGGTTAGTCGCTTGCGCCACCGGCGATTTTTCCGCTGATGATGTCCATCACCGAAGTGTCAGCCAAGGTTGTGACATCTCCTACCGGGCGGTCTTCTGCAACGTCTCGTAGCAGTCGTCGCATGATTTTGCCCGAACGGGTCTTTGGCAATTCACTAACCACCATGATGGTGCGCGGTCTCGCGATAGGGCCAATTTCTTTGGTTACGTGTTCGCGCAAAATCTTGCTCACGTCGGCATCTGAGCCAGCGTTTTCAAGTTGGTTGCGTCGAAGAATCACAAAAGCAACTACTGCCTGACCGGTGGTTTCATCCTTGGCACCAACCACCGCAGCTTCTGCTACGTAGGGGTGCGAGACCAATGCTGATTCAATTTCAGCGGTTGAAAGTCTATGGCCAGAAACATTCATGACGTCATCTACTCGACCGAGAAGCCAAACATTGCCCTCTTCGTCAAACTTTGCGCCGTCACCGGCAAAATAAATGTTCTTGAACTTTGACCAATAAGTTTCTTTATAGCGGTCAGGGTCTCCCCAGATTCCACGCAACATAGATGGCCAAGGTTCCGTGATGGTTAATAGGCCTGGCTCTTCGCGCCCGAGCACATTTCCCTCATCATCCAAGATCTTCATCTCAATGCCCGGCAGAGCGATTTGCGCTGAACCCGGCTTCAAGGTTGTGATGCCGGGAAGCGGCGAAATCATGATTGCGCCAGTCTCGGTTTGCCACCAGGTGTCAACAATTGGGGCGTGGCCGCCGCCGATGATGTTGCGGTACCACATCCATGCCTCAGGGTTGATTGGCTCACCAACCGAACCAAGAACTCGGATGCTAGACAAATCGTATTCTTTTGGAATCTGGCTACCGAGCTTCATGAAACTGCGAATAGCGGTTGGTGCGGTGTAAAGAATCGAAACGCCGTATTTCTGAACGATGCTCCACCAGCGGCCCCAATCAGGGGTCTCGGGGGTTCCTTCGTATATAACCTGGGATGCACCATTTGCTAGTGGCCCATAGGCAACATAGCTGTGGCCGGTTATCCAGCCGATGTCGGCGGTACACCAATAAACATCGGTGTCTGAATGAAGGTCGAAAACATTTTTGTGAGTGTAGGCGGCCTGAGTCAGGTAGCCGCCGCTGGTGTGAAGAATACCCTTAGGCTTGCCGGTGGTTCCCGAGGTATAAAGAATGAAGAGCGGGTGCTCAGCGTTGAAACCCTGAGCTTTATGTTCGTCGCTGGCCGAAGCTAGCGCGGTGCCCCAGTCAATGTCGCGGCCTTCAACCCAGCCAACTTCTTGGCCGGTTCGCTTGACTACTAAGACATTCTTCACGGATGGGCATTTGCCGCCATCCAAGGCCATGTCAACGGCTGGCTTCAGCGCACTTGCGCGGCCCTTGCGGTAGCCACCATCGGCGGTAATGACCAGAGTGGCTTGGGCGTCTTCGATTCGGGTGTGAAGCGATTCTGCTGAGAATCCGCCAAAAATCACCGAGTGCACTGCGCCGATGCGGGCGACTGCCTGCATAGCCACAATTGCTTCAGGGATCATCGGCATGTAAATCGCGACTCGGTCGCCAGGCTTCACGCCTAGGTCAATAAGAACGTTTGCGGCTCGCTTGACCTCATCGGTCAACTCGGCATAGGTGATTTCGCGGTTGTCGCCAGGTTCGCCCTCGAAATACAGCGCGACTCGGTCGCCGTTGCCTGCTTCGACGTGACGGTCAAGGCAGTTATAAGAAATATTTAGTTCACCGTCGTGAAACCAACGTGCGAATGGAGGGTTGGTCCAGTCGAGGGTTTGGGTGAAGGGTTTGTGCCAGTGAAGCTGATTTGCTTGGTCAGCCCAGAAGCCTAGGCGGTCTGCCTTTGCCTGTTCGTAAATCGCTGGTTGTGCAATTGCATTCTTTGAAAATTCTGCTGTTGGTGCAAAGTGGCGGTTCTCTTGGTGCAGTGGTTCAATCCATGAATCGGCAGACATCTTTGTCCTTCGTTTGCGAATAACTTGACGCAATCTTGCCATAAAAAAATGATTTTCTAGTTTCGGGGAATAAATATTCGCAAATCCGCATTATTATTTCTTTGTTAGCACTTGTTGTTAACCTGCGATACCGATTCCCCCAATCTGGTATCGCCTGGCCCCAGGCTCTCCCCCCAGAGCTTGGGGCCCCCTAATTTAACAGGGCTTTTGAGCCCGAGGTTCTCCACAGATTTGATTCAGCTGAGCACGGATGATTGCTGCTCAAAGATGCTTTGAGCATGATTTCTAACATTTTGGGAACAAAAATCGCTGGCCTGGTCAGTGAGTCGGGTGTTAGCGATGTGTTGATAAATGGCTATTCGCAGGTGTGGGCCCAAATTGGTGATGGCTCACTGCGCCCGCTCGATAGCCCATTTGAATCTGAGGCTGAAATTGTCGAGATCGCTCAGGGTTTGATTTCAGCTGGCGGCCGAAGACTCGATCAGTCGAATCCATTCGCAGACGTCTCAATCGGAGGATTCAGGGTGCATGTAGCGCTGGCATCTGGGTGTTCGCGAAAAACCTACATTTCGATACGCAGTCACAATGGCCGCCACTTTGGTTTGGCTCAGCTGGCAGAGTTGGGCATGTTTGACCAACTGGGTGGTCGCGATGCTGCTCTGAGTTTTTTGCAAGGCGTGGTTAATCGCCGTGAAAATTTCTTGATTTCTGGCCCAACCGGCGGCGGCAAAACTTCGTTGCTGAGGGCAATGCTGGCCGAGTGCGCGGGTGACCGAGTTATCGCTGTCGAAGACGTTGCCGAGTTGGCAATTGAATCGCCTACTTTTGTTGCTTTGCAAACCCGTGAACCAAATATTGAGGGCAAGGGTGAAATTGGGCTAGGGCGACTGATTCGCGAGGCGCTGCGAATGCGCCCTGATCGACTGGCCGTTGGCGAGATTCGAGGGGCTGAACTAATTGTGATTCTTCAGGCCTTGAACACCGGGCATCGTGGAGCGGGGGCAACTATCCATGCGAATTCAATCGAGTCGACGCTTACGCGACTAGAAATGATTGCTTTCGCCGAAGGCTTGTCTGCTGAGCAATTGGCCAATGCGGCCAGTGCCGCGTTCAACTGGGTGCTTTATGTAGAAGGTAAGAAACTTGGCGCTGTCGGGCGGCTTTGTCTGTCAGGTTCCGGCCTCCAAGTTCAACCGGTGTCAATTGATTAGCGGCCTCATAAAGCCAAAAACGCAAGATGGCAAACCTGATTTGGTTGGTTTGCTAATGCAACTTTCTGGCCTGTTATCAGCTGGAATCCCGTCGCAAAATGCCATGGGCTACCTGCAGGCAAAGTTTGATGGACTATCCGAAGAGCAATCGGCCAAGTTTTATGGAATCTGGAATCTGGCAAACCGGCTTGGCGGTTCAGTGCTGTCAGCAATCGAGCGGCAGATCCAGATTCTCACCCAGGTTCAATTGCACCAGCGCGAGATTGAGTTGGCGCTTTCGGCCCCAAGGGCTACTGCCAAGCTAGTAATGGGTCTACCCGTTCTAGCGTTATTGCTAGCGCAGTTTTCAGGCTTAAACCCTGTGCCATCAATTTTTGAATCGCCAGTTGGCTTCATAGCATTCGCACTCGGGATTGCACTCATGATTATTGGCCGCATCTGGTCTGACTCCATGGTCAACAAAGCTCAGCCCGACACAAGTGACCCTGCCGCAGGTTTCGACGAACTTGTAATTGCTTTGGATGCCGGCCTAAACACCAATCAGGCAATAACCGAAGTCGGATTCGATCGATCTCGGATTGCTGAAGTACTCAATATTTCAGCGGCTACTGGCGCTTCGCTGGCCAGTCTCTTAGTGTCTGAGGCGACAAAATTGCGCCAGGCCAACTGGCATGAAGATTCGACCAAGATCAGCAAATTGTCAGTGAATCTCATGATTCCTCTAGGGCTCACCAGTCTGCCAGCATTCGCGCTGATTGCCTTGGTGCCGGTAGCCATTGGGTTGATGACTAATTAGCCCACTAAAAACAGAGATAAAAAAGGAGCACAGGTGAATAGTGTCAAGAATATGAAATCGGGTGGAAAGCTGCGCAATTGGTTCGCAGACGAAACCGGAGCGGCGACCGCCGAATATGCGATTGCAACCATGGCCGCTGTTGGTTTTGCAGGACTACTAGTGGTAATTATGCGCAGCGAAGAGGTTCGAACAATCTTGTTTGATTTGGTTCGAAGCGCACTCAGCTTCACTAATCCAAATGATGCGCCAGCAGGCTAATCAAAACAACGATGTTGGTTCGATAACCGCCGAGTTTGCATTGACATTGCCATCGATAGCCCTAGTTCTGTCAATCACTTTGGGTGCAAGTTCTCTGCAGTTGCAGCGGTTTGAGCTAATTTCGCTGGCTGCAAGCGCATCAAGGGCTCTGGCGCGGGGCGAGACGGTTGACTTGGTCGAGATGCTGAAAAAGCAATTTGGCTCAGGGGTCGAAGTCACTTCGGAGGTAACGGAAGACCTAATTTGTGTCAAAGCATCGAAGACGGCAACCCTCGGTTCGTTGCAGGGGTTCAACTTTGATCTGGCTGAGACAGAGTGCTCTAGAAAGTCTGGTCTATGAAGGCTGAAACTGGCTCAGGAACAATTCTCGCCATTGCGCTAATGACAGCTTCACTCGGGGTATTTGCGCTAACTCAATCGATAATCCTTACCGAAATTGAGCATCATCGACTGAATGTGCGAGTCGAGGCAATTGCGCTCGCCGCAGCAGATTCGCTTCGAGGGTTAGCTACTGGATATCCGTGTGAAGTCGCGGGCAATATGGCTCAACGCTTCGAGATAAGCCTCGATAGGTGCCAAGTTGAGGTCTTTGAAGTTGAGGTTGAGTCTCATAAAGAGGTGCTGGGCATCCGGCTTATTTCGAAAGCCAGGGCAGGTGCTAGCGCTCTATAGAAACTTGCGCATCTTTACTGATTCAGATCCATAGCCCTCGACGGGGCCGTAAAGAGCCTCGAAACCACGTGACTCCCAGAAAGGCTTGGCGTCTTGCACGGCTACCAGGGTGAGGCTTTTAGCATCCATGGCCTCAGCCTTTTCGAAAAGATGCTGAACGATGTGTGAGCCGATGCCTCGTCCGCGGTGCGAAGAATCAACTGAAACATCGTGAACATAAAGTGTGTCAATGATTGGAGAGTGATCGGCAAGATCAAAATTTAGCGGGATGTTGTCAGAAGTACCCCAAGGAAAAGCCAAGGCGTAACCAACCAGCTTGCCATCTTCATAAGCACCGATAGATGTGCCGGGTGAGTACTCAATTTTCGAAAGGATAGTTTCTTCAGACTCTTGGTAGCGAGGCTCGTAGGCGGTTTCTTGAATGCGAAGAATTTCGCTCATCGCCTCTGCTTCAAGCGGCTTGAAAACTATGGTCATTAGCCCTTTGTCAATCGTTTGTATTCTTTGCGGTACTCACCGCGATGTGCAATTGGGTACCAGTCTGGGTGAAGCTTCAGAAACTCTCGAACAGCCGGGCGTTCCGAAGTCTCCATCGCAAAGTAGATCCAAGACTCAAGCATATCTTTAGGTAGAAGGTCGCGCTGTTGATAGGTGTTGTCAATCACGTTCATCGCGATGTCGATGATGGCGTGAACTTTTGCGCCTTCTTCGGTGGTGGCTTTTGGAAGCTTTTTGTCTCCATATAGATATGCCCTGGCAAAGTGGTTTTCAATCAAAAGTTTGTCGACTCCAACCTGCATGGCAACGATAGCTTGGTATGACTGCGACTTCATTGATCGGCTGAGAGCACGACTCTGCCAAATCAAGAAAGCGATTGTAATCGCGGTGAAGACCGCACTTACGACTTGAGCAATCGATGCAGATTCGCCCCAGCCAGAGTCTGCGGTGAGAATTAAGTTGATGGTTGAATAAAGCATTTCTAGCCCCCTAATGCTTGGTAAATTCCACAATTGTCAGCCTTCATCCATGCACAACTAACATTTTCGAATATGGCTAAACTTGGCCACTGTCGTATTGTCGAGTTTGCAGTATTGATTTTGACCTTTATAAAAGGAGCACCCTTTGGCAGGTAGCCGCAAGTTAGTAATCGTTGAGTCGCCAGCAAAAGCGAAGACGATTTCTAAATTTCTTGGCAACGACTACGAGGTCTTGGCCTCGGTGGGTCACATCCGTGACTTGGTTGACCCAAAGAACTTGCCTGCCGAAAAAAAGAAGGGTTCGCTAGCAAAATTTTCAATCGACATCGAAAACGACTTTGAACCGTACTACGCGATTTCGCCAGGTAAAAACAAAACTGTCACAGATTTAAAAAAGGCCCTGGTTGGCGCTGAGGAGCTCTATCTCGCCACCGATGAAGACCGCGAGGGTGAGGCCATCGCATGGCATCTTCTGCAGGTCTTGAAGCCTAAGGTTCCGGTCAAGCGCATGGTGTTTCACGAGATCACAAAAGACGCTATTCAAGGGGCGTTAGAGCACACTCGCGCTGTTGATGACAACTTGGTTCAGGCTCAAGAAACCCGTCGAGTTGTCGACCGACTATACGGTTACGAGGTGTCGCCAGTTCTTTGGCGCAAAATCAATCGCGGTCTAAGCGCTGGTCGCGTGCAGTCGCCGGCGATGCGCTTGGTAGTTGAGCGTGAGCGTGAGCGCATGGCTTTTGTTTCGGCTTCTTACTGCGACGTTGAGGCGTTGCTCGACCCACAAGCTTCAGGTGAGCCACAGTTCACTGCCAAACTTCAAAGCATCGGCGGCAAGCGAATCGCCACCGGCCAGAGCTTCAACGACTTGGGCCAACTAACCGCAGATGTAATTTTGCTGGGCCAGGCTGAGGCAGATGAACTCGCTGTGGCCGTCAGGTCATCCGAGGCAAAAATCACCGTCACATCGGTCGAGTCAAAGCCAAGCACTCGTCGCCCGGCTGCACCGTTCACAACATCAACCCTGCAGCAAGAGGCCTCGCGCAAATTGCGAATGTCGGCAAAACAAACCATGGATACCGCCCAAGGGCTCTACCAAGACGGTCACATCACATATATGCGTACCGATTCACCAACACTTTCGACGCAGGCAATTAATGCCGCTCGCGCCCAGGCTAAAGAGATGTTTGGTGCCAATTTTGTTCCTGAAAAGCCGCGCGTTTATCAGGGCAAATCAAAGAACGCTCAAGAGGCCCACGAAGCTATTCGCCCATCGGGTGAAACCTTCAAGCACCCTTCAGAGCTAGCCCGAGTGCTTAGCGGTCGCGCTCTTGATCTTTATGACCTCATCTGGAAGCGCACTGTTGCCTCGCAGATGGAGGATGCAAAGGTTTCGACCACTACTGCAAAAATCGCGGTAACTCCAGGTGTCAACGGCAAGGATGCTGAATTCACGGCGTCAGGCACCGTGGTTACGTTCCGCGGTTTCATGGCTGCCTACGAAGAAAGCCACGATGAGTCACGCAACACCGAGGAGTCAGACGAGCGCGAATCGAAGCTACCGAACCTAACAGTTGGTCAAGTTTTGAAGGCCGTTGAGGTAACAGCAAAAGACCACCAAACTAGCCCTCCACCTCGTTACACCGAGGCATCACTGGTAAAGGCTCTTGAAGAAGATGGCATTGGCCGCCCTTCAACCTACGCGGCGATCATGTCGACCATCATCAACAAGGGATATGTTTCGAAGCGCGGCCAGGCGTTGGTTCCAGAATGGATCGCCTTCACGGTCACAAGGTTTCTTGAAGAAAACTTCGGCAACCTAATTGACTATGCCTTTACCGCACAGATGGAAGAAGACCTAGACCGCATTGCTTCTGGAGAGCTAGACCGAAGCACCTGGCTAAAGAAGTTCTACTTTGGTGGCGAAGGCACCGAAGGCTTGCGCCCAACCGTAGAGAACCTTGGTGATAGCGACCCTCGCGCAATCAACTCGATTGCTATCGGCGAAGGCATCACACTTCGCACTGGCAAATATGGCCCATACATCGAAGTGATGGGTTCGCCAGAAGACGAGGGCGCCGACGAAAATGGTCGACGCATTGTCAACATTCCCGAAGGCCTTGCTCCCGATGAATTGACTCCGGTCAAGGCTCAAGAGCTGATTGATGCACCGGTTATTACCGACCGCGTGATGGGTGTAGACCCATCAACCGGCTTCAATATTTTGTTCAAGGATGGCCGCTATGGGCCTTATGTCACCTTGGATGACGAACACGCCGCGAAGCCAAAAACAGCATCGCTGTTCAAGTCGATGAGTCCTGAGACCTTGACTCTTGAAGACGCGATTTCGTTGCTGTCTCTTCCGCGAGTTATTGGACTAGACCCCGAAACCGGCGTCGAAATAACCGCCCAGAACGGCAAGTTCGGGCCTTACTTGAGCAAAGCCAAAGACTCTCGTTCGCTAACCAGTGAAGATCAGCTATTCAGCCTCGACCTGGCAGGTGCGCTCGAGATTTTCGCTCAGCCTAAATATGGAGGCCGTCGCACTGCAGCGACCCCGCTCAAAGAATTCGGCGAAGACCCGGCTTCAGGGTTGCCGGTGGTCGCAAAGACTGGTCAGTTCGGTCTTTATGTGACTGATGGAGCAGTGAACGCGACTGTTCCTAAAGATGAAAATCTTGAAGAAATGTCAGCCGACCAAGCTTTCGAGCTTTTGGCAATTCGTCGCGAAAAGTTGGGCCTTGAGCCGGGCGAGTCTCCGGCAAAAGCCGGCAAGCCAAAGAAGAAGATCGCCAGCAAGACCAAAGTTGTCAAAGCTGGAACTCGAAAGAAGAAGTAATGGCCGGCCTGTTCATTTCGTTTGAGGGAATCGACGGGGTTGGAAAATCAACCCAAGCCGATTTGCTCGAGCAGTTTCTGGTTGAAAAGGGGCGCCAAGTTGAGCGCACCTTGGAACCGGGTGGAACAGAGTTAGGCCAAGAGATTCGCCACATGCTTCTTCACCGCAAAGGTGAGGTTGCAGCCCGAGCAGAGGCGCTTTTATATGCAGCCGATCGAGCACAGCACGTAGCTACCAAAGTTAGACCAGCTCTCGAAGCTGGTATCGATGTGATTACCGACCGTTACTTAGATTCATCGGTTGCCTATCAAGGCGCCGGTCGCGAATTAGCTCCCGATGAGATTCGCAGAATTTCGTTGTTCGCGGTTGAGGGTTTGCTGCCAGATCTAACTGTTTTGCTCGACCTTGATGCAGCTTCTGCTCGAGCGAGAAGAAATGCCACAGGGGTCGAGCCTGATCGGCTCGAAAGAGAAAAGGTCGAATTTTTTGAAGCGGTTCGCCAAGGATTTTTATCGCTTGCTGCCGCTGAGCCTGCACGTTTCTTTGTCGTAGATGCCAGCCAAACTGTTGAACAGATGCAGGCGCAGATTCGCGCGCGCATCCAATCCCTGTTGGTTTGAAAATGACAAATCTCGAGACTTTCACGCCGGTTTGGGCAGACCTTCTTGGCCAACCCGAAGCAGTTAGCCAGTTATCCATGGCGGTTTCGCACAAAGAGGCTGGCGTTCATCACGCTTGGCTGATGACCGGCCCGCCTGGTTCGGGGCGCTCAAATCTAGCCCATGCTTTTGCAACGGCATTGCTGTGTTCTGAAAACGGCTGTGGAACCTGCAAGAGCTGCACAATGGCCGCTGCCGGCAGCCACCCTGACATTTCGGTGCTGTCAACCGAGCGGGTTCAAATCTCGATTGAAGAAGTTCGTGAATTGGTCGCAAACTCGCAATTCGGTGGCAGCTTAGGCAAGTTGCGAATCATGATTATTGAAGACGCAGACCGCATGCAGGAACGCTCATCGAATGTTCTGTTGAAGGCCCTAGAAGAACCGCCAGCCGGCACAATTTGGCTGCTGTGCGCCCCATCGGAGGCAGACATGTTGCCGACAATTCGCTCGCGCGTTCGTCGCGTGGGCCTGAAGGTTCCTGCCACTGAAGAAGTCGCCCGGTTGCTAGTACAGCGTGATGGAATCGACCCGAAACTTGCCCTTCAAGTTGCCGCAGAATCACAAAGTCACATCGGAATGGCTAGGCGACTTGCAACTAGCCCAGAAGCTCGCAGCCGAAGAACCGAAACTCTGAAAATCGCACTGAACATTACCGGCGTTGGTTCTGCAGTGTTGGCCGCAGAACGCTGGTTAGACATCGCAAAAAAAGACGCTGAGGCGCTTTCAACCGAACGAGATGAAGAAGAAAAGGCTGCCATGCTGCGTTCGCTAGGCCTTCAACCTGGCGATGCAATTCCTAATAATCTCAAGGCTGACCTTCGAACCTTGGATGAAGGTCAAAAGCGCCGCGCCACTAGAAGCGTGCGCGATGGTCTTGACCGAATTTTGGTTGACCTGCTTGCTTTGTACCGAGATATCCTGACCGTGCAATTGCAGGCAAATAGCCCCTTGGTAAACACCGATCAAGCAGCCGCAATCGCAGACATGGCAGCCAACAGCACACCTGCTGAAACCTTGGCCAAGCTTGATGCAATCGGCAAATCGCGTAATCGCATCGCGGCAAACGTCCGTGATCTCATGGTTCTAGAATCGCTGGCTGTGCAGTTGCGTCGAAAGGCTCAATAGTGCCCCGCAAGTTTGTTCGATTAGTTTCAGCGGTCGCAACGACCCTCGTTTTGTCATTGGCTTTCAGCGCTTGCGCCCAGCCAGAACCAAAGATTTCGCCGAAAGTCGCTGAGTCGGTTTCAGCTGAACTCGCGCCCTTTTATGAGCAAGAAGTCACCTGGAAATCGTGTGGTGGCACCAAGACGTATTGCGGCACGGTTGAGGTTCCCGCCGACTGGAATAATCCCGGTGAAAGTTCTTTCAAATTGGCAGTGGCCTACCACCAGGCCGACAAAGTCAAGCCGCTGGGTTCCGTCATTTTCAATCCGGGGGGACCAGGTGCTTCAGGCTATTCGTGGATAACCGATTCGATTGATCAACTTGGCACCGATCAGTTGCGTGCAAATTTCAACATAGTTGGCTTTGACCCCAGGGGCGTTGGTCTGAGCGAGCCACGTGTTTCATGCCTGGATGCAAAAGCCACCGATGATTTGCTCTACGGCGATACGGGGTTCGAACTTGGTTCAGCTCAAGATATCGCGGCCACTCGATCGCAAACCAAAGTTTTCAGCGATGCTTGTCTCGAGAACACAGGACCTGGGCTGGGGCTTCTTGATACTGTTTCAGCTGCACGCGACATGGACGTTATCCGAGCCGTTTTTGGTGATTCAAAAATGAATTACCTCGGCTTTTCTTATGGAACATTTTTGGGAACCACATATGCCGAGCTGTACCCCGAAAAAGTTGGTCGCATGGTTCTCGACGGTGCCATCAATCCGAACATTAGTGAGTCTGATTCGAGCCTCAATCAACTGGTTGGTTTCGACCAGGCTTTTAGAAACTTCATAAACGACTGCGTTGAAAGCGCAGATTGCCCATTCACAGGCACTTCAAACCAGGCAGTAACCGAAGTAAAGGCTCTTCTGCGACGAGTTGAAAGCAATCCGGTCAACACTGATGGCGGGCGAGAATTAACTATCTGGGGTTTGATCACCGGAATGATTATGCCGCTCTACAGCGAGGAGTACTGGCCTTATCTGAGCCAGGCCTTCGCCGAATTGAAGCAAGGTGACGGCAGTACTTTCATGCTCCTCGCCGATGTTTATAACGACCGCTTGGATAACGGCACATACGCCTCAAACACCATGGAAGCCCATCGTGCAATATCATGCCTTGACGGTCGAGAGTCGGCCAATGCAGAAGCCATGGCAGCTCAAAATAAACGGGCTCTGGCTGCCAGCGAGGTATTCGGAAGGTACTGGCAATTCGGCGGCCTTGGTTGTGAACAATGGCCTTTTCCGGTAGCAAAGCGCCCGTCAAACTATGATGCCGCCGGTTCAGCTCCAATTCTGGTAGTCGGCACCACCGGCGACCCGGCAACACCGTATAGTGAAGCGGTTTCTCTGGCCAACGAAATTCTAGAGAATGGACACCTGGTTACCTACAACGGCGAGGGGCACACAGCCTATGGCCGCAGCAATCAGTGCATAGCCGATGCCGTTGACAACTACTTCATCAAAAATGTTGTGCCAAGCGAAGATCCAAATTGCTGAAATATAACGAATTGATTACCTCCCAAAAAGTGCTAAAAAACATTTCCAATTTTGGATAGGCTCACGATAAGAGTGCCCCAGCACCCTGCAGTTCGGCAACGTCGCCGAACTGGACTTTTTGAACATGGGAGTTCAATTGAGTTCAACAGAGAACGAAAGGGTTTGGGCCGAAACACAGGCCAGCCCTGAATTCCAAGAACTGAAGCGAAAGTTTAGAGGGTTTGCTTTTCCTCTGACCGCGGCTTTCTTGGTTTGGTATTTCCTATATGTAATCCTGACCGCATTCGCTCGTGAATGGGTCGCCCAGCCGGTAATCGGCAACATGAACATCGCCTTTGTTTTAGGCGTGCTTCAGTTCGTCTCTACATTCCTGATCATGTGGCTTTATGAGCGTCATTCATCTAAGAATCTTGACGGCCGTTCAGAAGCTCTCCGTGACAAGGTTGACAAGGAGTTGGCAAAGTAATGAATTCAACAACACTGAGCGCAATTCTGTTTGTCGCCTTCGTAGCGTTCACTCTGGTACTGGTCTTTAGGGCTGGTCGCAGCAACAAAAAGTCATCTGACTTTTATGACGGTGGTGGTGGCTTCTCTGGCTTCCAGAATGGTCTTGCAATCGCCGGCGACTATATGTCGGCAGCCTCTTTCTTGGGTATCGCCGGAACCATCGCCCTATTTGGCTATGACGGCTTTCTGTACTCAATCGGTTTCTTGGTTGCTTGGTTGGTGGCGCTGCTTCTAGTAGCTGAACCGCTTCGCAACTCGGGTCGATTCACCATGGGTGACGTGCTTGCGTTCCGCATGAAACAGCGACCAGTTCGTGGTGCCGCTGCAACCTCAACGCTGGTGGTTTCGATCTTCTACCTGATGGCACAGATGGTTGGTGCCGGTGCGCTTGTTTCTCTTTTGCTTGGCATCAGCGACCCAGCGGCTAAAAACTGGATTATCGGTGGCGTTGGCATTTTGATGATCATCTACGTAACCGTGGGTGGCATGAAGGGCACAACCTACGTTCAAATCGTGAAAGCCTTCTTGCTAATGATCGGTGCGATTTTGCTCACCGTGATGGTGCTTTGGCAGTTTGGTTTTAACATCTCAGACCTTCTAGGTGCCGCGCGCGATTCATCGGGCAAAGAGCATTTCTTAGAGCCAGGTTTGAAGTTTGGTAAAGACATTGTTGATGCCACCACTGGAGCAATTGACCCTGTGAAGACACTGATCAGCAAGCTTGATCTGATCTCACTGGGTATGGCTCTGGTTCTTGGTACAGCAGGCCTGCCACACATCTTGATTCGCTTCTACACCGTGCCAACGGCCAAGGCTGCTCGCAAGTCTGTGAACTGGGCAATCGGTAACATCGGTGCTTTCTACCTAATGACCATCGCTCTTGGTTTTGGTGCAGCCGCTTTGGTGAGCCGAACCACATTGTTCCGTGGTTACAAAGTTGATGCCGACGGCTGTCTCATGGATGCTAAGGGTGTTGCAATTGCCGACGGCGATGTAGCTTGTACGACTCTTGACCACGTCAAGGATCTATCTGCTGGCGCAAAGGCATTGCTGGTTCCGGTCGATCCATCAGGAAACGTTGCCGCACCTCAGCTGGCACAGTTCCTTGGTGGTGGCGAAGGTACCACCGGTGGAGCTGTGATGTTGGCCGTAATTGGTGCAATCGCGTTCGCGACCATCCTTGCTGTAGTTGCTGGTCTTACCTTGGCTAGCTCGTCATCGTTCGCGCACGACTTGTATGCAAACGTGATCAAGCGCGGAACCGCCTCACCTGAGCAAGAAGTTCGTGTTGCCAAGATTTCAGCAATTGTTATTGGTGGCATCTCGATCGTGCTTGCGATTGGTGCACAGGGACTCAACGTAGCCTTCTTGGTTGCCATCGCTTTTGCGATTGCAGCTTCGGGCAACTTACCAGCAGTGCTCTACTCACTGTTCTGGAAGAAGTTCAACACCCGCGGCGCTGTGTGGGCTATCTACGGTGGTCTAGCTTCAGCAGTCACGCTGCTGATCTTCTCTCCAAACGTTTCGGGTCTGGCCACCAGCCTTATTCCTTACGTTGAGGGTGGAGTTCGCTTTGACTTCTTCCCACTGGCTAACCCTGGTCTGGTGTCAATTCCACTCGGATTCCTTTTCGGATTCCTCGGAACCATCACCTCGAACGAACGCAACACTGCAAAATACGCAGAGCTTGAGGTTCGATCAATGACCGGCGCTGCTATTGGCAAGGCTGTTCAGCACTAGTTTCAAAGTTAGAAAGCCCTCGGCCGAGTGGTCGGGGGCTTTCTTCTTGCTGGTTAGTCTTAATCCATGCCCAATAATGCACTCCAAGAGGCGCTATCAAAGCGATTCCGCCGCTTGCTTTCAGGCGACCCAGATGGGGTTCCGCCTTGGCTCGACGTGATTGCAGCCGGTGATGAACCTGGGCTTTACCTACCTACCGATGCGCCTTGGATTGTTCATGCTGACTTTGGAACACTTGTCGGGGGCATCCGAGCTTTGTTGATGCAGGCACTTCATCCGGGCTCGCTAACCGGAGTGGCAAATCACTCTAGATATGAACAAGACGCGCTTGGCCGACTTGCTGGCACCATTCGTTGGCTAACGGTCACAACCTTTGGTTCGCATAATGCGGTTGCTGGCGAATCTTCACGAGTAAACCGACTACACGATCGGGTGAAGGGCGAATACGTTACCGCTAACGGCGAAGCCCGTGCTTATCGTGCAGCTGACCCAGATCTCTTGCTCTGGGTGCACATTGCATTCACCGATTCGTTTCTAACCTGTCACCAAATGTATGCCTGGCGTGAGATTCCTGCCGGCCAAGCGGCTACCGGGGCTGATAACTACATCGCCCAGTGGGCTAAGTCGGTGATTCCACTCGGGCTTGATTCTGCTCCCATGAATGCGCACGAGCTGTATGCCGCAATTGAACAATTCAACGCGGATGGCTTACTGCGCGCTGATGAAACCACCCTGAATGTCGTCAAGTTCATCAAGAATCCGCCACTACCGACAGCTGCCAAGATGGTCTACAGGTTGTTGTTTGATGCAGCTGTGCTCTCGCTGCCGGAGGAATTTAGATCGATGCTCGGCCTCAAGGCCAAGCCGCGCTGGCTAATACAGCCGACCACAAGAGGAGTACTCAGGTTTATTCGTCTCGCGATTGGGCCTGAAAGTCCGATTGAAGATGGCGCGATTGCCAGACTTGAACGTATCGGCATTCTGGCCCAGCGGTAAGATTTTCTAGTTGCCAATTTGGCAACATGCCGCCTTAGCTCAGTTGGTAGAGCAGCTCCCTCGTAAAGAGCAGGTCTGGGGTTCAATTCCCCAAGGTGGCTCTCATGCCGGTTCGACTGCTCGCCAGCCAACCAAACCTATTTTCCGTTGGTTCGAATCTTAGATTTGCGAAGTTCTGCTCGGCCTACGAGTCCAGCCCAAATCAATCCGCCAGTGACCACGAAACCGGCAATAACGCCAAGCCAAGCTAAGCCGGTTGCGGCGGCTACCGTTCCCAGAATCGAACCAACTGTTGTCGAAGTCAGCTGAATGTAAAAGAACTGGGCAAGCGCTCGCACAGCATGTGTGGTTCGGTCTGCTGCCTTCTCGATGCGCTCGAGAATTTCTTGGCTGGTCTGGTCGCTCACAATGGCTCCTTTGTTAAAACCATATTGCCCTTACCCATCATCAAACCCAAGTACCCCGACACGGATGAATTACAGTTAAGCAGTCAGATAACAGGTGGGGTATGGCCAAGAAATCCAAGGTTGTTCAGCAAAAGCGAGGTCTTCACCCCGCTCAGTTGATCAGTTTGGGCTACCTTGCGGCGGTTATTGCCGGAACCATTCTGCTGTTGCTCCCTATCTCTAAAAAAGGTGAAGGTGGTGCGACTTTTATCGATGCTCTCTTCACAACAGTCTCTGCAGTCTGCGTTACCGGCCTTTCTACAGTCGATGTTGCAAATTACTGGACACCACTCGGCCACCTTTTTATTCTTGGTCTGATTGCTATCGGAGGTTTCGGCATTATGACCTTTGCCACTTTGGTTGGGGTTTTGTTCGCCGACAAGATTAGTTTGCGCAGCCGTTTGAACACTGCATCTGAAGCGCGTCTCGGTGGGCTCAGCAATGTTAGAAGCGTGCTTCGAAAAATCTTCACTGTCGTTTTCTTGGTGGAATCTTCAGTTGCCCTGTTTATCGCGGTTCACCTTATGCTCGCCAAGGGTTACTCGATTGGCGATGCCCTTTGGCACGGCTTTTTTCACGCTATCTCGGCATTCAACAACGCGGGCTTTGCACTTTATTCAGACAATTTGATTTCATTCGACGATGACCCATTTGTATTGATGCCGATCAACTTGGCCATCATCCTGGGTGGTTTGGGCTTTCCGGTCATTTTTGAAATTGGCCGCCGCATCGTTTCTGCAATCAAAGAGCGAAAGTTTCGCTACGTGCACTTTGCCCACCACTGGTCTTTGCACACCAGGATTGTGGTTTGGGCGACAGCCGTACTAATTTTTGGCGGCTGGGTCTATCTCGGTGCAATCGAGTGGAATAACCCAGGTACTTTGGGCCCGATGAGCTTTGGCGAAAAGCTGCTCAACTCATTCACGCTGTCGATCATGCCGAGAACCGCTGGCTTCAATTCGGTTGACATGGCTGCACTCCACCCAAGCTCGCTTTTGGGCATGGATGTAATGATGTTCATCGGTGCCGGAAGCGCCGGAACCGGCGGTGGTATAAAGGTCACAACCGCAGCAGTTCTGATATTTATTGTCTGGGCAGAAATTCGCGGTGAAACAGCCGTGAATGTTGGTCAACGCCGCTTGCCGCGCTCAATTCAGCGTGAAGCTCTGACCATCATTAGCCTCGCGTTCACCGCAGTTATCTTGGCCACCATCATCATTCGTCTAATTACCGACTTCACACTTGACCAGGTGATTTTCGAAGTTATCTCGGCCTTCGCAACCGTTGGCTTGAGCACGGGAATCACTGCAGCATTGGGTGTTCCATCTCAGGTAATTCTCATTATTTTGATGTTCCTAGGCAGAATTGGACCGATGGCGATTGCAATCGCATTGGCCAAAAAGCAATCCACCAAGCATTACGAATACGCTCAAGAAAGGCCGATCATTGGCTAAGAAACTGAACCTTCGCAATCCAAACAAAGCTTCAAACATCGCCGTAATTGGCTTGGGTCGATTTGGCACATCCTTGGCTTTGGAATTAGTGAAATCAGGCTGCGAAGTCTTGGGAATCGATTCTGACGATCGATTGGTGCAGGCGTCAGCCGCTGGTCTAACACATGTTGTTAAGGCTGATTCGACTAATGAAGAGACACTTCGTGAACTGGGAATCGATGAATTCGATGCAGCTGTGGTTGCCATCGGCAGCGATCTAGAGGCGAGCATTCTGACTGCTTCATTGTTGCTTCAGTTGGGCGTAAAGCAGGTTTGGGTAAAGGCTACCTCGACCGCCCACGGCCGAATTCTCGAACAATTGGGCGTGCATCACGTGGTGTTCCCTGAGGCCGACATGGGCCGACGTGTTGCGCACATGGTTGCCGGGGAGTCTCTCGACTACATCGAGATCGCACCTGAATTTGTCATGGTGAAAATTTCAGCGCCAGCCTCTTTTGATGGACAAACCCTGGCCAAGCTCGAGCTTCGCAAACGCTACGGTGTCACCGTTGTTGCAACTGGGCACGGAGACCAAGACTTTAAAAACGCGACGCCTGAGACCATCATTCACAAGGGTGATCACCTGTTGCTTGCTGGGCCCACCGACATGATTCGAACTTTCGGGCAGATCAGCTAGTTGTTTGAATAACGCATGATGCGAGTGGGCACCAGAGCCCACAAAATCGCAGCCATGTCGATAAATTCTTGGATGACCGCGGCCTGGGTTGCGCTGATGAATCCAAAAGATGCGCCAAACATGCTGAGCATCGCGAGGCTCATTCCAATTCCGGCTGCTTGAAGCGCTCGGGCTCTGGTTCCCTTAGCAATCGAAATTGCTAGGGCCAGGTGCTTGATTGAATCTTCGACAATCACCACATCAGCAGCCTCGCTTGCAGCGGTGGCGCCTCGAGCACCCATGGCAACACCAACAGTCGCCGCAGCTAGCGCCGGCGCATCGTTGATTCCGTCGCCAACGGCAATCACTGTGCCAGTCGCCGAGCGCATTTCATCCTTGAGGATTTGCAGTTTTTGCTCTGGCTTGCACTCGGCAAATACCTGGTCGACACCAACCTCGGCCCCAACGCTTTCTGCTGTGCTTTTGCGATCACCCGAAACCAACAGCACTCGCTGCACTCCGAGCCTTCGCAGAGCCATAACCATTCCCTTAGCCTCATCGCGAAGTGGGTCATCTAGACCAATCACGCCGGCCAAAGATCCATCGACAGTTATAGCCACCAGCAGAGCGCTACCTAGGTTTGCCCACTCGGGTAGTTCACCTACGGGCTGACCAACTGTAACGTGTTGGTCGCCAACTAGACCGCTGAGTCCGACACCGTGGTTTTCAACAACGTCGGTGGCTTGCTTCAAAACCAGTCCCCGGCGCTTGGCCTCAGTCACCAAGGCTTTAGCCACCACGTGCGGGCTCGATTGGTCTAGAGAAGCCGCCAGCATTAACACGCGATCGGGGTCTGCAACGGGTTCAAAGGCCATCTCAGAAATCTGTGGCCCACCGTGGGTAAGCGTGCCGGTTTTATCAAGCAAAACAGTTTCGGTTCTGGCTAACGCCTCGAGCGCAGCACCGCCTTTCACGATGGCGCCATTAGCTGCTGCTCTAGACATGCCGGCAATGATGGCTACCGGTACGGCCAAAATAAGCGGGCACGGAGTAGCTGCTACAATCACCGCAACCGCAGTTGAAACCTGCCCTGAGATCAACCAGGAGGCAAGCGCCAGGAGAATGGCGAAAGGCACAAACCTGACTGCCCATTTGTTTGCCAAGCGAACGCCGTGTGCTGAAGAAGCCTGCGCCTGCTCAACCAGTCGAATCAAGTTCGCGTAGGTTGAATTCTCTGCCTTGCAACTTGCCAAAATTTCTACTTGGTTATCTGAATTCAGAACCCCCGATTGAACCATTTCGCCGGGTGCAATAAACACGGGAATAGGTTCACCGGTCAACGCCGATTGGTCAAAGCTTCCGCTGGTGAGCATGGTTCCATCTATAGGAACCACTTCGCCAGAGCGAACTAGAAGTTTGTCTCCGATCTCCACTTGATTGAGGGCAACGTCACGGATCTGACCATCCGAGTCAATTAGGTGGGCAAATTGGGGTGCCCGCTTTAAAAGAGCTTCAAGCTGCTTTCGTGCCCGACCTTCTGCCCAACGCTCTAGCGCCCGGCCGGTAGCCAACATTACGGTTATTACGCTGGCGGCTAGCCATTCGTTGGTGAGTGCGGTTGCGGTAATCGAGATGAGCGCCAGAACATCGCTGCCAAAATCGCCGTTTTTGATCGCACGAATCAGCAACAGAATAGATAGACCCAAGCCGATTGCAGCGCCAACGGCATATGAAAAAACCGAGGCAGCTTGTTGTTTTTGAGCGGCCAAAACCAAACCAGCGACAAGGCTCAAAATCGAAATGCCAAGAAGCAGGTAGTTATTGCGAAATGCCTTGCTCATGTTCTTAGTCTGCCACTGATGTTAAAAAGCAACCTAGACTCAAAATATGGTCAATCCTACGATTCAATTTCTTGGTGCCGCGGGCACTGTTACAGGCAGTCGTTTTCTTTTGGAATGCGGTGAGACTCGCGTCATGGTCGACGCAGGGTTGTTTCAGGGCCTCAAAGAGTTGCGACTCAAAAACTGGAACCCACTGCCAATCGACCCTTCGACCCTGAGCGCTGTTGTCTTGACCCACGCCCATCTCGATCACTGCGGCTACATCCCCAAGCTGGTCAAAGATGGCTTCAGAGGCAAAATTCACCTCACTAACTACACCGCGAAATTGGCCGAGGTAGTTCTCCTCGACTCGGCAAGAATTCAGACCGAAGACGCCAAGTATGCGGCAAAAGAGGGTTATTCAAAGCACAACCCACCAAAGGCGCTTTATGAAGAGCCAGATGCCATCAAAGCGGTTGCGCAGTTCAAGACCGAGAAATTCCACGCGCGCGTTCAAATCGCCGAGCAAACCTTTGTTACCTTTTACCCTTCGGGGCACATCCTCGGCGCAGCGTTCGTTGAGGTTGAATTCTTTGGCAAGCGAATTCTGTTCACCGGTGACATGGGTCGTGAGGAACACCCACTTTTGGTAAGCCCAGATCGCATCCCAGCTGGCAAGTTCGATGCAATCGTCACCGAGTCGACCTATGGCGATCGCGAACACACTCCGGTCACCACCAACTTTGAACAGTCCATCAACCAAACCATCGACCGTGGTGGTTCGATTCTTATTCCAGCATTCGCCGTTGACCGCACCGAAATCATCTTGGTGCAACTTCGTGAACTCATGGATGCAGGCAAGATTCGCCGCGTGCCGGTTTATGCCGATTCACCGATGGCTCTCAAGGCCTTGGCTTTCTATCGCCAGGCGATCGATGAAGATTCGCCAGAGATTCGCGATGAGATCGTTGCTGCCTGGCGCGGCCGCGACCCATTCGATTCGGGAACGCTGGTAGAGCTTCCAACGGTGGAAGATTCAAAAACCATCAATAACCCTGATTCGCCTTGCATAATTATTTCGGCTTCAGGCATGGCAACCGGTGGCCGTGTAGTTCACCACCTTCGCAGCATGTTGCCAAACCCGATTCACACCGTGATCATGGTTGGTTACCAAGCAATCGGCACTCGCGGGCGCCGATTGGTTGAGGGCGAAGAAGAAGTCAAAATGCATGGTGTGATGGTGCCCGTGAAAGCCCAAATTGAGCAAATTCAATCATTCTCAGTGCATGCAGATGCCGACGAACTGATTGCTTGGATGAAGAGTACGTCTGAGGCTCCGGGGCAGGTTTTGGTTGTTCACGGCGAAGCAGGCGCTGCCGAGACCTTCAGCGACCGCATCAAGTCTCAGCTCGGCTGGCGTTCGCATGCGCCACGCGACGGCGAAACAGTGGAGCTTTAATACGAGGTTTCGCTAGCCTTGAATTGATGTCAAAAATCAAACGGCTATCTGCCTACTTGCTTTCGGCCACGTTAGTTCTAACGCTAACGGGTCAAGCTGGCAGCGCCCAGGCAATTACCGAATGCAGTGCAGCAGCCCAGATGGCATCGCCGCACCTCGGTTATCTTTATGCCTACGCTGTTGATGTTGAGTCGGGCAAGGTTCTGATCAACGAAAAAGGCACTCAGGCAACACCTTCGGCATCTGTGCTCAAGGTGCTCACAGTAGCGGCAGCGCTTGAAAACATCCCAGAAAATTACACCGCAACCACTCGAGTTTTTACGGTGCCAGGGCAGCCAGGAACCATTGTGCTCAAGGGTGGGGGAGACCATACGCTTAGCCAGGTGTCTCGAGATGGTTACACCACTTATGTTCGTGCGCCTCAACTATCGACGCTCGCTAGCCGCGTTTATGCCCGCTGGACTTCAGAAAGCCAAATTACAAAAATCATCTTGGATGACTCGTTTTTCAGCGGACCCACCTACAACAGCGCTTGGAAGGCCTCTGATCGAACCAACGGCTACATTTCTCACATCACCGGCCTTCAACTTGATGGTGACCGAGCAAACCCAGACCTAACCAGCACCCACTACAGCGGCTATCGAAGCACAAATCCGGTTCTTAAGACTGGTGAGAAGTTTCGCGAGCAACTAGCCGGGCTTGCTGTCGGTGCTCAACTTGTGGTTGGCAAGACACCTAAAAATGCTGTCGAACTGACCAGCATCTCGAGCCAACCGATTGAAACTTGGATGGATCACGCCATCACCGTTTCGGATAACACCGAGACTGAATTTATTGCTCGTCATGCTGCGATAGCCGCAGGATTGAAGCCAACATTTTCATCGATTGAACCGATGGTGAAGACTATGCTCGCCGACCTAAAAATCGATTCGCGCAAACTGGTAATGAAAGACGGTTCTGGCCTGGCTCAAGCCGATCGCGTGACCCCGAAGATGATTACTCAACTTATGCGTTCGGTTGCCCTGGGTGACCCTGATCTTGCTCCGCTAGAAAGCTACCTGCCGGTGGCCGGTGTCTCAGGTGGTTTGGCCGGCCGTTTCACGGGTCGTAATGCTGCAGCTCGCGGTTCGGTTAAGGGAAAAACCGGTTTTATCCCAGGTTTGTATAGCCTGGCTGGAATTATCGACGCGAAAGATGGCAGTCGAATTGCCTATGCGATTTTTGCGCGCAGTCATGTTTCAAAAAAGGTTGATGGCCAAACGCGCAACGCAATCGACACTCTGGCCTCGCGCTTCTATTTCTGTGGCGCGAATCTAACTGAATAGTTTCTGAGGCTAGTTCTTAGCCTTTTTGCGCTTGACCATCGCGGCCACTAGCCCGGCCGCGAGTGCGATGGCAGGGCCAATAATGAGAACCGCCAAGGCTGGCCCGAAGTCAGGCTCCGAATCAGGAATTCCTGGCTTGGGTGCTTCGGTCGGAGTGATCCCGCCATTGGCACATGGGGCAGCACTCAGGTCTTCAGCTACATAGCCGTCAGTATTTTCTACCTTGAATGAATAATTGCCACTCACTGGGTGGCCGTCGATTGAAACCGTTCGCCAAGTCACTTGATATTCACCGGTCTGATCTGCCGAGATTTGAGCGCCCAGAGTTAGGGCAGTTGGCGCCAAGCAGGCAATTGCAACAGCCGAACCGTCAGGTGCAGTTACAGCCATTTCGTGACCGCTCGAATCATCAAGCAGCAAAAGCTCCTCGGTAAAGGTTGCTTTGATGTCGATGATTCCAGCAGAAACGGTAGACCCGGCTTCAGGTGAATACTCAATTTCGTCATTGTGCGCAGTTGCCATGTTGGTGGCTCCGAAAACGGCAAAGAGTGTGAGCAAGAAACTAGCGATTACGCGGCCAAAACGGTTCATACTAGAAGTCTAGTTAATTGAGGTTTGGAGCTTTTGTGTCAGAAAATCAGAGCCGCGCATCGTTGTTGAAATCTGTTGGCATCGGAGTTGGCTCGGCTGTTGCAGTTTTGGCTCTGATTATTGGCGGCACCGCACTTGCTGGTTCAAACAGTCCTCAGCCAAGTAATTCTCCGCAGGCTTCGGCTAGCGAATCGCCTTCACCCTCTCAAAGCGCATCTCCACTCAAGTCGTGTTCGGTTGCAGACCTTGCAGCTGACCCTCGCCTAGTCAGTCTTTCGGCTTATGTATTGAACGCCGGCACCAATGAGGTTCTATTTGATCGCCAAGGCGACCTACCAAAGTCAACCGCATCGGTTATGAAAGCTGTTACCGCGACGGTAGCCTTGGCAACGCTTGGCCCAAACTATCGAGTCGACACTAGGGTTTATTCAGACCCAGCGAAGCCAGGTGTCGTTTATCTAGTCGGCGGCGGTGACCCAACTCTTTCGCGCTTGAGCGCTGCTCAGCAATCGGTTTACAAAAATGCGCCCAAGCTGGCATCGCTAGCCATCGCGGTGAACGCAAAGTTATCGAATGTGGCAATTACCAAAATCATCGTGGTTGACGATTTGTTTGCTGGTCCAAATTGGGATTCCACTTGGGAAGACAGTGAACGCAAAGAGGGCTACATGTCGCAGGTTTCTGCGTTGCAGACCGATGGTGACCGCAAAGACCCAAAAAGTGAAACCTCATGGCGCAGCCAGCGCCCAGCATTGAACACCGGGGGTTTTTTCAAGACTGCTCTTGGCTCAACGGCAACAGCAGCGCGGGTAAGTGCCGGAACCATGCCTGCCAATGCTGTTGAAGTGGCAAAAGTCACGAGTGCACCAATTAGCTCATGGATCACGCATATGCTGCAGGTCTCAGACAATACACAGGCCGAAGCTCTTGCTCGACTGGTTTCACTGGACCTCGGCTTTGACGGATCTGGCGCCTCGATTGACGCGGCATTCAAAAAGGCCCTTGCTGCGCTCGAATTCGACACCACCGGCATGTACTTCAGAGACGGTTCAGGCC
>CAZIFS010000002.1:31175-47071 GCA_964539165.1 uncultured Rhodoluna sp.
CTTGCTGCGCTCGAATTCGACACCACCGGCATGTACTTCAGAGACGGTTCAGGCCTCAGCGACGACAACGCGGTTTCACCAATTTTTATGGCAAAGCTCATGCAAATGTTAAACACCGCTACCGGCGACTTGGCTGGCGTGAAAGCTGGGATGCCAGTAGCCGGTGAGTCTGGTTCATTGGCTGCGAGATTTAGCGGCGAAAATGTTGATGCTCGCGGTCACGTGATTGCTAAAACCGGATGGATCAAGAAGGGCTACACGCTGTCTGGCATCATCAATGCCAAAGACGGTTCGACTCTCACGTTTGCCGTCTATGCACTGGGTTCGGTAAAACCTGAAGCCAAAGATGCCATCGATAATCTCGTTACCGGCTTCTATCGCTGCGGCAACGAGCTTTCTAACGAGTAGTTAGACCTCGCGAATCGCGCCTGGGGCGGCTGATACCGCAAAGATGTCTGGCTTGGCATAACCCAATGCCTCAAACTCGGCCAAAATCGAAAGCGTAACCTCGCTGATTTTGCCAATCGGGGTTAGCGCGATTGCAGCTCCACCGAAACCGCCACCAGTCATTCTTGCGCCGACAGCGCCGTGGCGAATTGCAGTTTCAACCGCAGTGTCGAGTTCATCCACCGAAATTTCGAAATCGTCTCTCATCGACTCGTGAGATGCATGCATCAGCTGGCCAAGGGCCGTTGGCCCAGCCTCGCGAAGGGTGCGAATCGTGTCTAGAACGCGCTGGTTTTCGGTAACCACGTGGCGAACTCGGCGAAAAGTCACTTCATCCAAGATTTCTTTTGCCTTATCAAGATCTTCAATAGATAGATCGCGCAGGCTGCTTACGCCCATTTCAGTGGCACCGGTTTCACACGAAGCCCTGCGGGCCGCGTAACCGCCATCCACCAATCGATGCGCAACTTTGGTGTCAATGATGAGGAGTTCAAGGTCAGCGCTTGAGAATCCCAGCTCAATCGGTGTTGCCTCTAGACTCCGGCAATCCAAGAAGACACCGTGGTCAATCTCGCCCAATAGCGAAGCTGACTGATCCATGATTCCGGTTGGTGCTCCGACAATTTCGTTCTCGCCAAGCTGACCTGCTCGAGCCAATTTGCGACGATCAAGTCCCGCGCCCCAAAGTTCGTTCAAACCTAGTGCAACGGCACACTCAATTGCCGCTGATGATGAGAGCCCTGCACCAACTGGAACGTCAGATTCGATGAAGCAGTCGAAGCCCGAGGCTGAAACTTCTGCCAGCTGTTGAATCGCCCAGGCAACACCAAAAGGGTAGGCGGCCCAGTCATTTTTAGCATCGCTAGTGATGTTGGCGATATCTACCTGATGAATGTCATCAGAAAAGCTCGAGGCAACCCGCACAGTTGAGTCTTCTCTAAGGGCCAGAGCGGCGAAGGTTCGTCGATTGATTGCGAACGGAAAAACATAGCCTTCGTTGTAGTCAGTGTGTTCGCCAATCAGGTTCACTCGGCCCGGGGCTGACCAGACACCGTTGGCTTCGTAACCAAAGAGGTCGCTGAAGCCAGCCTGGGTTTTTGCAACTAGCTCGTGACTCACTTGAGTGCGCCTCGGATTAACTCGGCGGTAACCTCAGGCGGAAAGTCTGCGATGAAAGCGCCCATTGCGCTCTCTGAACCAGCGAGATATTTCAACTTATCTTCGGCGCGGCGGGGCGAGGTGATCTGAAGCTGAAGGCGAACATGCTCGCCGCCCTCAACCAAAGGTGCCTGGTGCCAAGCCGCGATGTACGGAGTGGGTGTTGAGTAGATGTGATCAAGCGCACTCAGAAGGCGTGAGTACATGACCGCTAATTCGTCGCGTTCTTCATCAGTAAGGTCGGTGAAGTCGTTCACATGGCGGTGAGGTAGAAGGTGAATTTCAACCGGCCAGCGGCCAGCAAAAGGCACATAAGAAGTAAAGTGCTCGCCCTTTATGAGAACGCGCTCGCTCTTTTGTTCGAAGGCCAGAGTGTCGGCAAACAGGTTTGGGCCATAGGCCTTAATCGAGTCAAGAACTTTTTTAGTGCGCGGGGTTAGGTAAGGGTAAGAATAGATTTGGCCATGCGGGTGGTGCAGGGTCACGCCAATTTCTTGCCCGCGGTTCTCAAATGGAAACACCTGCCGAACACCCGGTAGCGACTTTAGGTGGGCTGTTCGGTCTGTCCAAGCGTCAATCACGGTGCGAACTCGCGAAACCGGCATTTCACTGAGTGATCCGAGGTGGGTCGGGCTAAAAACTACAACTTCGCAGCGGCCAACTGACTTGCGCTTGCTGCCAAGTTCTAGGTTGGGCACTACTGAATAATTTTCATCGTCTGCCTCAAGCAGATCGGGGCCAAAAGAAGGGCTCTTGTTTTCGAACACGGCCACATCAAAGTTGTCAGGTACCTCTGAAAGGTTTTCATCCGTTGCTGGGCACAGCGGGCACTGATTGGCCGGTGGCAAGAATGCACGATTGTGTCGAGCTGCAGCGACCGAGATCCAATCACCGGTAAGTGAATCAAGCCGCATTTCGGCAACGTTTGGGCGCGGCGCTGGTTCGCGGTTATCGGGCTTGCGCTCGCTAGGCAGGGCTGAGCCTGCGTCGTCGAAGTAGAACAGGTCTCTACCATCAGAGAGCTTGGCAGAGATTTTTCTTGAACTAGTCATAACCCTTAACCTTGGATGCTTCTAGTGCACGGATATTAGGCAAGTTTATATGTTCAACAACAGTTAGATTTAGTTCACCTTCTGTTCACCTTGTGTTCCTAAGGTAAACAATGTATTCAGGGAACGTTCCCTAAATATTCCATTCCCGGTCACTAACCAGAAAGTATCCCGTGGATCCAATCCTGATTGTTGCGCTAGTTGTTTCACTAGCCCTCTTCTTTGACTTCACCAACGGTTTTCATGACACCGCCAACTCGAGCGCTACTGCGATCGCAACTGGCGCCTTGTCTCCGCGCACCGCAGTAATCATCGCTGCACTGATGAACCTAGTTGGTGCGTTCCTTTCAACCGCTGTAGCCAAGGCAATTTCTGTCTCGCTAATCAACGAGGGCGTTGTAATTCCACCTGAGATGGTATTCGCAGGTCTGACTGGTGCGATTCTATGGAACCTAACCACCTGGTTGTTAGGTCTACCATCTTCTTCTTCACACGCGCTATTCGGTGGCCTTGTTGGTTCAGCCTTGGTTTTTGCCGGCTTTGCAGCAGTGAACTTTCCGAAGATCATCGAGAAGGTAGCCCTTCCTGCGGTATTCGCTCCGTTGATTGCTGGTTTGGCCGCCTTCTTGGCTACCCGCATCGCATACCTGGCAACCGCACGCAGCCAGAAGCAGCGCAAAGAAACTGGCATCAGCACCGGTCGCAATGGCTTCAAGGTAGGTCAGATTTTCACCTCATCACTAGTTGCGCTGTCACACGGTACTAACGACGCACAGAAGACCATGGGTGTAATCACCTTGGTTCTTGTAGCAGCTGGTCTACAGTCAACCGGTGATCACGTTGAATGGTGGGTCATCATTTCTGCTGCTCTAGCAATTGCTCTCGGAACCTACTCAGGCGGCTGGAGAATCATCAAGACTATGGGTTCAGGCCTGGCTGAGATCAAGCCAGCTCAGGGCTTTGCTGCTGAGGTTTCTACTGGTTCAGCAATTCTTGCTTCTTCTTACCTGGGTTTCGCTCTTTCAACCACACAGGTTGCATCGGGTGGTGTCATGGGTGCTGGTCTTGGTCGCAAGGGCGGTCAGGTTCGCTGGGGTAAGGCAGGTCAGGTTGTAACCGGCTGGTTGCTTACCCTTCCTGCTGCTGCAGCAGTTGGTGCACTCTCAGCTCTTCTAGTGATGAGTGGCCCAATTGGAATTTTCGTTGACCTAGTTTTGACACTTGCTGTCGCAATCGCGATCTTCCAGATTGCTCGACGCAACCGCATTAGCCACACCAACGTTCTAAGCGAAGTTGAGGGCGCTTCAGAAGTTGTTGCATCACCTCGCCAGGTTCGTGCAGCTGCCGCTAAGGCACAAAAGGCAGCCAAGAAAGCTGCTGCTAAAGGAAAGGGAACCAAGTAAATGATCGACTGGAACGCACTCCTACTAGTAGCCGCCGTAGCTATCGGTGCAGCTACCTCTGTATCGCTGGCTTTCGCTCTTGGAATTCGCTTCTTGACCAACGCGAAGCACATCCAAGAAAACACCAAGAAGAAGGAAGGCGCTAAGCCTTTGGAGATCTTGAACCGTGTTGGAGCCTATGCGTTGTTCACCATTGCAAGCTCAGCCATTCTTTATGGAATTTATCTGATCGTTCCTTACTTTCACCTAGACAAGTAGGTCGATTTTGAAGGCCCCCGGTTATTTGCCGGGGGTTTTCTCATAAGCGGGACATTCACCTAGTGAACGAAAAATTAACTTGCTAACTGCAAATTGTTCTCCATGAATTTCTAGAGTTTGGCAAAATCAAAACATGACTATTTCAAACACCACTGCAAAACCAGCCGCACGAGCTGCTGCCAAGCCGGCTGCTGCACGCGCTCCACGCGCAACCGCTGCACGCACGACCGCTGCACGTGCTGCAGCAGCTGCGCCAGCAGCCGCGACGACGCCAGACTTTACCAAGCGCTACAAGATGATCACCGGCATTGACGATTCTGAGTTCTGCTCAAGAGTCTCATTGCACCTAGACAACGGCTATGAACTTTATGGTTCGCCAACTGCAACCTTCAATGGCAAAAACGTCATCGTTGGTCAGGCCCTTGTTCTAAAGAAGCTGCCTGCAAAAACTAAAGCCAAGTCAAAGACTTCAAAGGGCAAGAAGAAGTAATCCATCTCGTTCGTCAAGAATAGGCCTCGGTATTCCGGGGTCTTTTCTTTTACCCTGCGACTTAAGATTGAACTATGTCTGATCACCTGCCTAACTGCCCAAAATGTAATTGCGAATACACATATGAGATGGGTTCGCTATTAGTTTGCCCAGAGTGTGCTAACGAGTGGCAGGCTGCTGAAGACGAGCCAACCGCTGATGTTGAGAAGGTCATCAAAGATTCAGTGGGCAACATCCTTGCTGATGGTGACACCGTTACCATCGCTAAAGACCTAAAGGTCAAGGGCAGCTCAACCGCAATCAAAGTTGGCACAAAAGTGAGAAACATTCGTTTGGTGAACGGCCCGGATGGTCACGACATAGATGCCAAGGTCGACGGTTTCGGTTCGATGATGCTCAAATCCAGCGTGGTCAAGAAGGTGCTCTAAACATGAAATCGCGTGGCACTATTCGTTGGGCGTTGGCACTAGCGCTGGCCCTATTGATTGGTGCGGGTTTCAGTCTTCAGCTCTCGAACGATGCGACGGTCATCGCGCAAGCCAGTGAATCACAATCAATTTCACCTTCAGCCTCAATCTCGCCTAGCGCCTCCTCAAGCACTTCCACCTCATCGCCATCGCCGAGTGTTAGCTCGACAGTGATTTCAGACCCAGTTTTAAAAATAATTCGAGATCATCAAAAAGCCACTGGCTGTCATTTCAATTCTGCAAAAACTCCAGCTCTGAGTGTGGGCACTTGCAAAATCATGCTTATCGGAGACTCAATCGGAAACAACCTAGGCTATGGAATGCTCGGGCAGCTGAACACTTCGGGTGCGCTCAAATTCTCACTCAAAGCCAAAGCTTCAACGGGTCTATCGAATTCTTGGTTTTATAACTGGCCAACCAACCTAAGTGCATTTTTGAAGGTCGAGAAGCCAAACTTAGTAATAGTTCTGATTGGTGCAAATGACCGACAAAACATGAAGGTTGGCACGCGTGTTCTGACCTACCCAACCACTGCCTGGCAGTCGGCCTATAAATCACAGGTGACTAAAATTACAAAACTTGCCACTGATTCCGGAGCCTATGTGCTCTGGGTTGGTATGCCGATTTCGAAACCTTACAACTACAACGAGGGCATGAAAGTCATCAATGCTCAATTCAGAGCTGTAGTGCCAACTTTGAGCGGGGCAACTTTCGTTCCGCTATGGGGCCTCACTGCTGATTCTGCTGGCGCATACCGACAGTATGCATCGGTTAATGGCATGCGAACGAAGATTCGTGGTGACGATGGCATTCACTTCACGGCTGATGGCCAGTCGTTGATCGGAACCTACATAATCGACAAAGTTGCTTCGATCTATCACGTGACCCTGAGGTCAACTCACAGACACGAGTTGCGTTAAAGATTTAGCCAAAGGCTCTCTGCGGCGAGAGTGGCATCCCAGATGAGAACCAGACACAACGCAGCAAACAGTAGCGCTGCCCAACCGTCTTGGTTCAATAAGCGTGACTTGCGAATTGGGTTTTCAAGCAGATGGTGAGAAATGATTGCCGAACCAAATGCCCCAGCAAATTGCAACGGCAATACCCACCAACCGGTTGGCGGGTCTGGCATGAGAGTTGGAAGGTACAGCCAACCAAAGTGCCAAAGATAAAGTGAATACGAAATCTCACCCAAGTAGGCCAGGGGCTTAAATCCAAGCCATCGACTCGGCCCTGTGATTTTGTCAGCAGAGCCGGCCCAAATAATTACAGCGGTCGCAAATGCTGGCAACGCGGCGAAATAGCCCGGATACACAGTGGTCGCATCGAAAATCACAGCAGCGGTGGCAATCGTTGCCAAGCCCAAAGCTGCAGTGACATTTCGCAGCCAAGCTGGAGCATGCTTTGTTCGAAGCGGAAGCAGGGCGACAAGCCCGCCCAGAGCAATCTCCCAAATTCGAGTCAGCGGGGAGTAATAGGCGGTTACTGAATCACTGAGTGTCATGGTGATCGACCAGAAGCCTGAGAGCACCAACGAAACGAGCAAAAGTGATGCCAGCACAGGTCTGCTGGCGCGAGCAGGAGTAAATCGCCAAATCGTAAAAACCAAGAGTGGGTAGAGGAGGTAAACCTGATTTTCAATCGCAAGGTACCAGTAGTGGGTCAGAAGCGATTTATCTAGCCCTGCGATGAAATAGTTTGCGCCGGTTTCGATGAGCCTGAAGTTTGTTGCAAAAAACCCAGCCCATCTGGCATCTATGAAAAGGTCACTATTGAATGCCGGTCCTAGTAAAAGTACGGCTGCAAAAACTGTTGCAATAATTACCGCGGTTGACGACGGAAGAATTCTCAGGGCGCGCTTGACGTAGAAATTTCGCAGATTGGTTCTTAATGCCTTTGGGTCTTTTCGAAGCAAACTCGCGGTTACAACGTATCCGCTGATCACAAAAAATACTTCTACGCCGACGTATCCGCCCGGTAACGGTGCGAACCTCGCGTGGAGGGCAATAACGAGCAAAATTGCCAAACCGCGAAGGCCTTGGATGTCCATCCGTAGTTGATTGGCAGTCTCAGTCAACGCTGGCCTTTCATCCGTGGTTTCAATAACTGGTGAGCGTGTCTCGATAATGAGAATACCTTGGTGTTAGCCTCGGGGTAGATGGCCGCTTTGGCTCTCTATTGAGGAGAAACAAATGGCCGAGAAATCACAGCAAAAGAATGTTAAAAAAGTTGCTGCCAAGTCGCTCAAAGAAAAGCGCCTAGACAAGCAGACCAAAGCTGCTAATAAAAAATCTGAGTAGATTTGAGCCAAGTAGCCAGAGTTTAGAAAGCTGAGCTTGGCAGGTCTTTTTCGTCATTGGTAATCGCTGCAATGATACGGTCTGAGATTTTTTCTGGATTGTGTCCGGTTCCGAAACTTGGCGCGCTTCCAAAAATTGCTCGATTCGCTAACCCGGTTTCGGTGTGGCCTGGTCTCGCATCGACCCATCTAATGCCGAGTTTTCTCAGTTCCTTGCTAGCAGCTGTGGCAAAACCACTCATGGCGGTCTTGCTCGCGCTGTATGCGCTCATGCCTGGCATAGGTGCTTCGGCGATTACACCGCTGATAGAAAGTACGAACGGCTCATTGCCTTTTTCAGCCGATCTTCTAAGTGCAGGCAGAATTTTTTGGATTAATTCAAAAGGTCCAGTGGCATTCACTCTAATCAGTCGCTCCAAAACTGAACCCGGCACTTCTTCGATTGTGCCGAATGCAACTAATCCGCTCGCCAAAATAACGCCATCAATAGTTATGTGCTTATTGAGCAAATAGTTCGTCAAAGCCTCTATCGACTGCGAGTTCTCTAAGTCCAAAAGCAAGCGCTCAGTAAGGTTTGGTGCCAAACCTAAAGAACTTTCGGCGCTTCGGGCGGTGCCAATAACGGCAGCATCACTGGCCAGCAGTCGACTTGACAGCAGTTGTCCAAGACTTCCATTAGCGCCAACTACAAGAACCTTCTTTGAAGCGAGATCCATTTAAATTCCTCAATCAAGATTTATGTTCGCTACAAGTATGCGCCTCGATGAACAGGTGGTGAACAAGAACATATTTGCACCTTTGTTTGTGCCAAAATTAGGGGTAAGTAAACCTAGTAGGAGTCATTTTGCCGGCACTGTTAAAGCGCTCTTTAGCGGAGTTTGTTGGCACAGCGCTTTTGGTTTGTGTGGTGGTGGGTTCTGGAATCATGGGAACAAGCCTTTCGGGTGACTTGGGCATCGCACTGTTTATTAATGCTCTGTCGACAATATTCGCCCTAGCATTGCTCATCTTCGTTCTTGGCCCAATCAGTGGTGCCCACTTCAACCCGGTCGTAACTCTTGTTGAGGCCTTTAGCCGCAACATCAAAGATGTTGATTTGCTCGCCTACATTCCTGCTCAAATACTGGGCGCGGTGGCTGGTTCGGTAACTGCGAACGTTATGTTCAACCACTCTGCGATTCAGATCTCAACGCACGAGCGTGCCAACTCGGGTGCCCTCATCGGGGAGGTAATTGCGACGACTGGCCTCATTGCACTGATAGGAATCCTTAGCAAACGCGGGCAGAGTTCCGTAATTCCCGTTGCGGTTGCCGGCTGGATTGGTTCAGCATATTTCTTTACATCATCAACATCGTTTGCTAACCCAGCCGTAACTATTGGTCGGGTCTTTACCGACACGTTTGCAGGAATCGATCCTGGTTCTGTTTTACCGTTCGTTGCTGCCCAGTTGGTTGGAGCAGCTCTGGGCTTTGCCGTCACTAAAGGAGCGTCGAATGACTAATCACAAACCTCGGGTTCTGTTCGTTTGTGTTCACAACGCCGGAAAGTCACAGATGGCTGCCGCTCTCATGCGTGCTAAAGCCTCAGCAGCCGTCGAGGTGCTATCTGGAGGAACCGACCCAGGGTCTGGTTTAAATCTTGAGGCGCAACAGGCGCTTTCCGAGCTCGGCGTAACCATGGGCGACGAGTATCCCAAAGCAATCTCCGATGATGTCTTTATGTCGGCCGATCGAATTGTGATTCTCGGAAACGAGGCAAGGCTCTCAGCGATTGAAGGCATGACTGGAACCATCGAGACTTGGCTCACCCCTGAACCGGGCCCAGAGGTTGGCGACAAGCTGGCCCAAACCAAAATTGTTCGAGACGATATTGTTCGTCGCGTTGAAGATTTGCTTCGAGAACTTACTTCTAACTAATCGGGAGAAAAATGTCTGATAAAAAAGCCACAGTACTTTTCGTTTGTGTTCACAACGCAGGGCGCTCTCAAATGGCTGCCGGCTACCTGCAGCACCTCGCTGGTGATCGCGTGCAGGTGCTCTCTGCCGGCACTGAACCAAAGAACGAGATAAACCCTTCGGCAATTTCTGCAATGGCTGAAGAGGGCATTGACATAGCTAACAACTCCCCAAAGGTGCTAACCGAAGCAGCTGTTAAAGAATCTGACTATGTAATCACCATGGGTTGTGGTGATACCTGCCCATTCTTTGCTGGCAAGACCTATCTAGACTGGCCACTGAATGACCCAGCTGGCAAGGGTGTTGAAGACGTGCGCCCAATTCGCGATGAGATTCGCGCAAAGGTAGAGGCGCTAATCGCAGAAATCGATGCTAAGTTCTAGCATTCAAAGCTAACTAGGCATAGTCGCGCAGGTATTCAGAAACATCCTGAATAACGCGCTCATCAATAGAATGCCCGAGCCCCGGGTAGGTTGGCGTGATTGCAGAGGTGAAACGCGTTAGCCAAGCTTCGGTTCGGGCAACGGCATCTTGCGAAATTACTTGATCGCTAAGGCCTCTGCAATAAATAACAGCGGGCTTTGTGGCTTCGAGTTTTGTATCTCCGGGTTGGTCTGAGTTCAAAACAAAACCAGCAAGAATCACAGTTGCCAGAATGCGCTCAGGTCGCGTGCGCAACAGCTGCGTTGCCATTAGGCCGCCTTGTGAGAAACCAATCAACACCAACGGCGTGACAGCTGGAATGTTCTGGTCAATCCAACTCCACAATCTTGCGGTGGCTGGCTCAATGTCCTCTGCTCGAGGGTTTCCTGGACTAATAATCGGTGCCCAGGCATAACCGCCATACTGAGAATCTAGTGGGGCTCGAAGTGATACCCAGGCAAAATTACCAGGCAAGTAATTCATCAATCCGACTAGATCGTGCTCGTTTGAACCGTATCCATGCAAAAGCAAAACCAATGGTTGGCTCGAATCAAAATTCTCAGGTCTGCCATCCACAAAGTGGGTAATCATTTCGCTCACCCAGCCAAGTATCCCAGAAAAGATTTTGTGGCAGATAAGTCATAGGTTCGCTCGAACGCTAATTGGCAAACCGCATACCGAGAAAGTCGGGGCTCTGCACCTGGCTGTGCAATCAGTTCATTCAACAGCCCTGCAGCTTGTGCGAGTGCAATGGGAATTGAATGAATAGTGGCAGATTCAGGTTCAAGTGCTGCATTGATGGCTTGAGCAATCGATGTTGCTTTACCGTCTGAAACATTTAGTGCCACCTGCGAATGCCAGTCAGTTCTAATCTTTTGTACCGAGAGCTCTACCGCTCGCGAAAAATTATCAAACGACGTGAACTCGTGATGAGCCAGGCCTCCATTGGGCAACCACAGATGGCCATTGCGCATAACCTTTTTTAGCCTAGGCAGAAGGGTTTGGTCGCCTTCACCTCGAAGCGCATGGGGTCTAAGAATTATCGAAACAACACCAGATTCTAAATATTTGGTTTCGGATTCAAATTTTGATTTCGAATAAGTGTTCAAAAACGGATAGTCGCCTGTCGCTTCGCTGACCGCAGCTTTTACGGTTGGTTTTCGAAGGTCGTATACGCTCGATGAACTCACCAAGATGTGCCCAAGTCCGCCGATTTCAAGGCACGAGTTCGCAATCGCAAGATTACCTTCGAGAATTTTCGGGTCTGAGCCATCCTTGGTAATTGCCGCTGAATTTATCACTATTGAATCTTTGGGCAACGCCACGGTTAGGGGCTCACGCAAATCATGTGAAATGTGTCTGATGCCTTCAACGAACGGGTTTTGGCGCGAAATGCCGATTACATCTTCGCCAGAAGCAAAAAATTTCTGCGCCAAGTGCCTCCCCAGTGAACCGCTGACGCCTGCAATAACTATGGTCATTTTGCGTTCTCACCTAGGGCAATCTTCGCCAGTCTTGAGAGTTCAGCCATGTCGCGCTTTTGACCACGACCCGAGACCGGAAGGCTCTTAATCACGACGGTCAGGTCGGGCAATGCATCCCGGTCGATAAGCTCAGGCAAAGATTTCTGAACACTCCGCTTGAGCGACTCGCTATCGGTTGAATATTTTTCGGGCACGACAAACAAGACGATTCTGTCATCATGGTACTGGTCTGGTACTCCAACTATTACGGCATCGGCAACGCCAGGCAGCATCGTGATACCAGGCTCATACAAGCTTGGATACACATTCATGTCGCCTCTGATCAGCATGTTCTTTTTGCGGGCTAACATCACCAATCGGCCTTGTTCATCAAGTTTTACTAGGTCTCCAGTGGCGTGCCAGGCCTCGGCATGCCTGCCGAGGTAGCGTTTCATGAGCCCAGAACCTCTGATCAGCAGTTCATTGTCGGTAGCAAAACTGCATTCAACGCCAGGTAGCGGTCGACCTAATAGGTCGCCATCGGTGCTGGTGAACTTTTCTTTGCCTTCGCAGACGGCAACCGGCAGCAACTCGGTCATTCCATAGATGCAAGGAATCTTGGTGCTCTCGCCCAGAACTTGAATTGCGCGTTTTACCAAGCTCGGCGGAATCGGCGCGCCACCCATGCCAAAAACAGCAATATCTTTTTGTGGACCTGATTTTGCTTCAAGTTGTTCAAGCAATTTCAACGCATCTGTCGGCACTCCAAAAAACTTGTTGAAGGGCTCGAAATTACCATTCGCAGGTATTACCCAGTGAGCGCCGGCTGAGATAGCAACTAATCCCACCGTCATTGGCTCGCAAAGAACCCGGTCACCGGGAGCAAAGTCGAAAACCTTCGCGGTCTCAGCAAAATTGGCCGAAATAGACTCTAGCGAGTGAACCACGCCCTTAGGATCTGCAGTTGTTCCGCTAGTGAACACAATGATCGAATCGGTTTCAGGCTCTCGCGATCTCAGCGCAGCTGGGCAATCTTCAAGCAACAACTCCTTGAAAGCGGGTTTGGCCTTTTTGGGCATGAAAGGCAATCGAACGCCACTGTAAAAGAAATCTGAATCAGGGATCGAACCGAAATCGGCGACAGAAATTTTCAGCAGTTTTCTCAGCCATCCGAGTTTCTTCGAGCCGATGGTGAACAAGCTAGATTCTGCCAACACGAGTCGTGGGTCTACCAGTTTCACCCTCACGTCAAAGGACTTCAGTGCAGTGAAGGGGTCGAGAAAACAAAGAGTCAAGCCCGCGTGGGTTAGGCCGATTGCTAGCGAAATGCTCGTGGGGGTCGGTTTGCAAGCAAAAACAAATCTTGTTCCAGGTTCGAAACTCAGCCGCCTAGCGTTGCCAGCAACCAGCTCGAGGTTTCGCCAAAGTTCACTAAAAGTGAGAGTCTCTTTGCCGAGTGAAATTGCCGGGGCATCAGGCTGAGTTTGGGCGAGGTTCTTGAGTGAGTCTAGAAAGGTTGCCACTGCAGCACCAACCTTGAGTAACCAGCTGTTAGCGAACCTTTGCGAATTTTTGATTCTTTAATTCTGATGTTGCCCAACTGCGCGGCTCGATACAACTCGGATGTAAACGTCGAAATCTCAAGTTGGGCCAATGGCATGCCGATGCAAAGATGTACTCCGGCACCAAACCAAATATTTCTCAGCTCTTTTGGCATCGGTCGTTCAGGGTTGAAATATCCTGCCCGTCGGCAAGCGAATGTTGTGGCCAGCAAGATTCGGTCACCGGGTTTAACCGGTACCGAACCAATCTGAGTCTTCTCGACTACACCTCGAAGCATCACTGGGGTTGGAACAGTAACCCGCAGGCCCTCTTGCAACAGCTCTTCAAAATCTGGAACCTTCGATGGCTCCAGAACTTTGCTAGTCACCATCAACTGAGTAAATCGCGGTAAGTGTGAAATAACTGTCTCAGTGCCGGCAATTATCAGTGCGGTAATTATCGAAATGGCCTCAGCTTTGCTGAATGCATGCTGTTTCAGCAGATGGGGAATAGTCGCCTCGTCATCGCGATCATATGCAGCGGCAATCTGGTCGTGAATTGAACTCAGCTCGTCCAGCGCAATCTGAACTTCATCCTTGGTAAATTCTCTTCGAGTCAGCTTCACAAACCTGAGCAAACCTCGAGCTTTATCAAGTTGTTCAAGTAGCTCGCTCTCGCTGATTTTGTCGACTTCATAGCCGCTGAGACTACAGATAACCAATGCTGACATTCGTTCGACATAAGCAACAACATCAATCTCTTTGCCCGTGAGCAGGTTTTCAGCAAATTCCTTTGCAGAGCGCTCGATCACAGAGCCAACCATCTCTTCAAGCATCCGAGCATTAAAAAGGGGTGTTAGTTTTCGTTTCAGGTCAAGGTGATTCTGGCCCGACATGTTTAGAAGGCCTGGCCCGCGCAATATTGGGTCCCACAGATCGCTCGTGCCGCCGGGTGCGGTCTTGCTGAAGTTAGTGGTGTCCATCAGAATCGACCGCATCAAGTTACCCTCGGATATGACGACACCTATGAATGGAATTCGTATAACCGGCTTAATGCTGGCAGCAACCTTGAGCACAAAAAGCTCAACCGGTCTAGACAGCCATGAAACTTTGCGGTCAATTCTCGTTGCTTTTTTTAGATGGTTTTGATTCATCTAACATCAACCTCGCCACCTCGATATGAATGATTGGCGTACCAGCGAAGAGAATTCAGCAGGCCCCAGGCGTTAATTCGCCGGGATGAAACCCCGACGCGCATTCCTCGCACTCTAAAAACTCTGATTCCAGCAGCACGAAGGTCATTGACTAAGGCACGATCCTCGTGAAGGTTTTCAATTGCGGTACGCCTAAAACCGCCAACTTTTTGATAACTATCCGCATCGATGGCCAAGTTATTGCCGTTGGTCATCACATACCTAAATTTGCGACCGCCGCCATAGTTCGATGGGCGGAGTAATCCGAAGGTTGCTGCCAGCAGACTGGCAGCTTTCATAAAACTACTTTTGACGTATGAAAGCTCGCCATTGATTGGGCCGGTTACTCCCGAGGCAAGTCCGTGAGGGTGCCTGGCAAAATGCTCAAGGATTTTTTGAGTCCAATCAAGCGATACAACGGCATCTGCATCGGTTCGAGCAACGATGTCGAATCTTTCGTTTATCGCAGTGCGGAAGGCAGTGTCGGCAGCGGCCCCGGTTCCTTTTTGCTTTTCATTTACTATCCTCAAATTCAGCCCAAGCTCGGCCGCAGAGGCCAAGGCAATCGCTGCCGTCGAATCGGTGGAGTTGTTGTCACAAACAAAAATCTTAAAATTTTTATCGCTTTGCAGGCTCAGTGACCTCAGCGCCTTTTCGATATAGGCAGCCTCGTTAAAGCAAGGAATACAGACAGCCAACTTCATATCTTGAAAATGCCTAATCCAGTTGATATTCCTCCAGCGAGGCCAATGTATGCAAAAAGATCGCCCTTTGAGATGAGGCCGGTGTTGATGGCAATTTCCATTTGCAGGGCCAAAGTAGCGCTCGTCATGTTGCCATAATCGGCAACAGTCTTAACCACACGACTGGCCGGCACCTCAAGCACCTTGCAGATGTCATCAATGTATGGAGCTGCCACTTGGTGCATGCCGATAGCCTTGAAATCAGGCCAGCCAAGATTGTTAGCTTGAAGGGTTTCGTTCAAAATTCCTGGACCAAGGGCCATGAATGCATTGGCTAGTTTGCGCCCATCCATGTCGAAATATGTTGTTTCAATATCGCGGGGGCTACGTGAACCGCCCATGCCCAGAGTGCCAACATCCCACCGGCTTGAATCAGAGCGAAATTCTATGGCGATGATTCCTGAATCGTCATCGTCGGTTGCTGTCAAAACAGCGGCGGCACCGGCATCACTCATGGTGAAGCCAGCGAATGACCGCAAAAACTGGTCTTTATCTTGGCTTGCCCAGCGAATAGCCATGCTAGGGGTCTCGCCGCTAACAATAAGCACTCGTTTGTATTGCCCAATCTTGATGAGTGCATTGGCCACCTGCATGCCATTCAAAAAACTGTTGCATGCGTTTTTAACATCCATGACCGGCAGGCCCTCAGCGCCCAGCATCGAGGCGACAATGTGACTGGTGGCAGGCTCAATAAGATCTTGGCTCGCTGAAGAGAAAATCAATAGATCGACGTCTTGGATCTTTAACTGTGCCCTCTCGAGGGCTTTCTTGCCAGCCGCCGCTGCAAAATCTGAGGTATTTTGCCCCTCAACTCTGCGATAAACCGTTTCAACGCCGGTAAGTCTTGGCACATAGCCAACCGGCACTTTAACCGGCAAGGATGCCTGCGAAACGCGCGCAAGCACCTCAGACATGTTTGTTTTTATTGAGCCCAGCTCTGTCGCGATGGCGACAATTTCAGTGCTGACCATCTGGCCACCCCCTGTGATGACACTTCACTGTGTATA
>CAZIFS010000003.1:0-37606 GCA_964539165.1 uncultured Rhodoluna sp.
CTCAGGTTCTTGACCTCAAGAACTACGAGGTAGCTCCTTATCTAGTGCTTGCCACCCGCGAGGGCCTAGTCAAGAAGACTTCACTTGAGGCTTATGACACCGCCCGCACCGGAGGCATCATCGCTATCAAACTTCGCGAAGGCGATGAACTTGTTTCAGCGATGCTGGCTTCTGAGGCCGACGACCTGCTCTTGGTATCTCGCAAGGGTATGTCGATTCGCTTCTCGGCAAGTGACGAGTCACTTCGCCCAATGGGCCGCGATACCTCAGGAAACATCGGTATGAACTTTAGAGAAGGCGACCACCTGCTCTCAGCCAGTGTGATCAACGACACCGATGAATCATTTGTGTTTGTGGTGACCGAGGGCGGCTATGCCAAGCGCACCGATGTTTCTCAATACCGCGGCCAGAACCGCGGCGGTTTGGGAATCAAGGTAGCCAAGCTTGAAGAAAAGCGTGGCGACCTGGTTGGTGCCATCATTGTTGCCGAGGATGACGAAGTGCTCGTGGTTCTAGCTTCGGGCAAGGTTGTTCGTTCAGCAGTGAACGAGGTTCCGGCTAAGGGTCGCGACACCATGGGCGTAGTCTTCGCTCGATTCGAAGAAGATGACAACATCATCGGTCTCGCAAAAAACACTGAGCGCAATCTCGAAACTAATGAGATTATTGACGGAGCAGAAACCGAAGCTGACGACACCACCCCCGAAGGAGCAGCAGAGTGAGAGAAAAGATTGCACGACTAGCTAACAAGAACTTGCCTGCCGTAAAGCAGGTAAAGCTCAAGCTGGTTCACATTGACTTTTGGTCAGCCGTGAAGGCAGGCTTTCTAGTCACTCTTGCCATGGGAATCGCAACGGTGGTTGGCCTATTCGTAGTTTGGTTGGCGATCAGCAGCACCGGTGTCTTTGACAGCGTGAGTCAGCTAATCAATGGTGTTGTTGGAACCGATTCGGGTTCTGGTGCTGTTGATGTAAGCCAGCAATTGAGCCTTCCGAAGGTTATGACCTTTGCATTCACCATTGCACTTTTCAACATTGTGATCGGAACCATTCTGACCGGTGTATCGGCCCTAATCTTCAACGTGATTGGCCGCATTACTGGCGGAATATCAGTGGGCTTCACAAACAACTAAGTTCGAATCTAGGGTTATTTTGACCTTGGGCAAAAAACCTTGTATTCTTGTGAGAGCTACACGGGCCTATAGCTCAGGTGGTTAGAGCGCTTCACTGATAATGAAGAGGTCGGAGGTTCAAGTCCTCCTAGGCCCACCAGGAAGCTTCTCCCCAGTGAGACGGCTTCCAACGTAGGATGCACCAAGATCCAACCGGATCACTCCGGGGACTTAGCTCAGTTGGTAGAGCACCTGCTTTGCAAGCAGGGGGTCAGGGGTTCGACCCCCCTAATCTCCACGCAAGTGGAAACACCCTCCAGAAATGGAGGGTGTTTTTCTTTAACCAGATGAATTAGTCGCTGATCTTGGCAACTTTGTTTCCGGCACCAGTGGCAAAGATGAAGGTCATCACGAGAGCTCCAACTAGCACTAGCAGCATGTTTGACGCGCCCCAGGCGTGAGCTAAGAATCCGAGGCTCGGTGGCCCAACCAAGAATGCTAAGTAGCCGGCGCTGGCAACAAAGGCAACCTTGCGGGCAGGGTCTTCACCCTCACCTGCAGCTGAGAGGTAAAGCGGAAAGCCAAGGGCTACACCGCAACCCCAAAGTAAGGCTCCAAACCAGGCTAGGTAAAGGTTGCCGCCAAAGATGATCAGTAACAAGCCGAGGATTCCGGCTGATGCCAAAACCTGCAGGGTGCGAGCCTTGCCAAACCGATCAGCGAGATTGCCGCCGAAGAAGCGGGTCAGGGTCATGGCCGCTAACAGTATCGCGTAGCCGATTCCGGCATTGGTGTCTGAGGCTGAATAGTCGTCAACGAGGGCAATGGTCAGCCAGTCATTCGATGCACCTTCGGCAACGGTGATGCCGAGAATTCCGAGAGCTAAAAAGACAATGCGTCGGTCGCGCCAGACAGCTTTAGTCGACACCGGCTTGTCTGCCGAGCCAGAGGCATCCTTTGGGGTTTTGGCTTCAATGCCGTTGCCTGGTGGCAATAGGCGAGCAGTTAGCAGAGGCACAGCAATTGTGATTGCACTCAGAATGTAGATCTGCCAGAGCAATGAGAAATTAATGGCAGCCGCACCGATGCCGATAGCTGCACCAATTAGCGAACCAATTGAAAAGCCCGCATGCATCTTTGGAAGTGCTGTTTTACCAGTTGCAGTTTCGATAGCCGCTCCGTCAACATTGATGCCAACGTCTGCGATGCCCATTCCTAGACCGGTGAACAGAGCAAGAATCGCATAGCCAATCGGTAGACCAGCGCTGATGAACGAAACCTGACCAACAAAACCAATGGTCACGATGGTGATGCCAGTGAGAATTGCAATGCGGGTGCCGAATCTTGCAATGAACTTACCTGCAAGCGTGACAGAAATAATCGAACCGATAGAACCAAAGAAAAGAATCAATCCCAGCTCTGCAGTAGTCACGTGAACCAGCTCACGCACCAGAGGAAACCTAACCATTAGGGATGAGAAAGTCACGCCAAAAATCGTGAAGTACACAAGTATGGTGATGTGCCAAGCGCGAACGGCTTTAGCAGAGAAATCAGCAGCAAAAGTCATGGCTAAAGACTAATACCTTTCAATTGATTGGTGTTGAGCTCTTCGAGTTAATTAACCGAGGTCGGCGAACGCCAAACTGAATGCAATGGAAAGCATCACGGCCGCGATTGCAAGATCGAGAACTCGCCAAAAGATGGGCTTGGCCATTAGCTTTGAGGCTGCCCGAGCTCCGAAACCGATGGTGCAGAACCAAATCACTGAAGAAACTGCGGCACCAGCACCGAATAGCCAACGTGATTCTCCGAACTGTGCCCCGAGTGTTCCTAGAAAAAGCACGGTGTCGAGATACACATGCGGGTTTAGATAGGTGAGCCCCAAAACAGCCATGGCAACAGCCCATGCAGATTTAGGCTCAGCCTCAGAGGGCAGAAGCACCTCGGTTTTGAAGGCGCTAACTGCTGATCGAATCGCGAATAACAATAAATAGCCGACGCCAACAACTCTAAGAATTTCGAGAACCAGCGGTACCTGACGAATTAGGGTGCCAAAGCCGCCAATGCCCAAAAAAATCAACAAGGCGTCGGAGACAGCACAGATTAGAACTACCAGAAAAATGTGGTTTCGGGCAAGACCTTGTCGCAATACATAGGCGTTCTGTGCGCCAATCGCAACGATCAGCGAGAGCCCAGTTAGAAAGCCGGTCAGTAAAACGTTCATCAGGCGAGTCTAACTAAACACTCACAGCGAACGCCCAGAGATAACCAAGCTGAAAAAGTGTAATTCGATTCAGACGCAACCCTGAATCTTAGCCAAGAGATGAGAAAGAGCTGGATGTTTTCAGATGACGACGAGGCCCGCGCTCTTGCCGAAGCAATCACGAGTTCACAAACCGAAGAAATTGAGTACATGCAAGGTTTGCTCGGTCAGTAACCCACAATAGAGCCATGGATGAATCTGCCTACTTGGCGCTTTTCACGGTAATTAGTTTCACGATGCTTGCACTAGGTGCATTGGTGTTAGCTCTAATCACCAGGCAAGCTCAAGGCAATCGTAGCTTTGCGATTATCCTTGCGCTGTTTTCGATGATTCTCGGTGGCTATGTTGCTGTGGCGATTGATCAACGCGGAGTAATTGCCGCTCTAGTAGGAGCAATTGCGCTGATTATTTCGCTTAGACGATCTCGGCGCCAATCAGACGAATAACTTCGGCACAAACTTCAAGGTTTGCAATTGAGTCTGCGTGAGATTCAAACGGCGACTCAAGCAGCCCTTCCCCGACAAATTTGGCCATCGCAGTGGCTTGATAAGAGAGCCCTTCGTGGCCAATCTTGTTTGGATCAACCCAAACTTCTGGCTGAGCATAGAAATCAACATCGGCAATTGCCACCGACGAAGGAATGCAAAACTCGGGGCCCACAGTCAACTTGCCCTTGGTTCCAGCAACCTGCCCGATGCCAGTAATCGACGCGCGAGCTGAAACCAGGATGTAAGCGCGTGCGCCCGACTCATAGTTCAGCTGAACTGAAACTTCTTCTTCGATTCCATTCGGGTGAAGAATGCCTTGGGCAGTGATTGAACTCGGGTTTCCTAAGAAGCTTTGAACGAAGCTCACCGGATAGATACCCATGTCAAAGAATGGGTCACCGTGACCTTTCTTCCAGAGGCGAGGAATCTCAAGATTTGCCTGGCACATGCTGACATTGACCATGTCGATTTCGCCTAAAGTGCCTTGCTCGATTACCTGCCGAATAATGTCGTACTGAGGCAGGTAGCGTGTCCACATCGCCTCCATCGCTAGTACTCCAGCTGCCTTGGCAGCGGCGAAAATTTCTTCAGCCTCGGCGACATCCAAGGTGATTGGCTTTTCGATCAGCACGTGCTTGCCTGCGGCAATTGCCTGAAGGGCGTGATCGCGGTGTTGGGTTGGCAGCGTTGGAATGTAAACCACATCGATATCTTCGCGAGCAAGCAGGGCTTCATAATTGTCGTGAAATTCAATGCCGAATCTAGCCGCGAAATCTTCGGCTTTGCCAGGGGTGCGAGAAGCCACGGCAATGATCTTCTGCTGAGTGTGTTTTTGCACACCGGTAACAAAAGCCTCGGCTATTCCTGCCGCCCCCATAATGCCCCAGCGCAACGAAGGCACTGATGCAGGGTCAATGATGTTTGGTTTCGGCAGACTAATCATGAGTTGATTGTATGCCACTTTGTTAAGACAAAGACCTCGAAATAATCTCCCGAGCTAATTCATAATCCAGACGACGGCGCCTGCGACCCGTCTTCATGTTTCCTTTGAAAGGGGCCAAAACCAGGTCGTGCGATTGCTCTCGAATTTCGTTCAGCAACTTATTGGCGCGAATTACAAAACCCGGCAGTTCTTGATCAGAAAGTGTCGGCAATTCGATGTAAGTCATAAGTCTTGAACTGACCTTGATTCGACTCGCGGGGTAGTCGAAGTCCTCGGCCAACATGAAAGCGATTGGGGTTTTACCGTCAGCCCCGTCAACGGCCCTCAATCCAATTCGGCCCTCAGCAACATTGAACACAGCTGGTTTTCCGCGGCGACCACCTTTGCCGCGGCAGCTCATTATTTGACTGAGAGTGCCGATGAGTCGTTCGTTGATAAAAACATTTCCAGCACCCTTAACCCCTGCCGGACCAAAACATGCCACCAGCGCAGGGGCATCTGTGTCATCAAAAAGCTCACCTTCGATTACCGAGATAACCGCAAGTCGGTCTTTATCAAAAGTCGAGAGCAAAAAAGTCTCGGGCAAAATGGCGACCACATAATCGGCCGAAGCAAGACAGCGATCTAATGCAAGCTTCCATAGATTGTCGTAGCCCTGCTTGAAATAACTGGCCACCAATGAATTCACACCCTTGCGCTTTGCCGAATGATTTGCGAGGTAGGGCGGGTTCGTCACAATCACCGAATTCTCAGGGTTCGGCACCTGCTTGAGCGAGTCATTTTTAGGCCAAAGGTCGTTTGAAATGTCAAGACCATGAACACGGATTTGGTACTCGCCCGCTACTAAATCAAGCAGATGGCCATCGCCGGCGAAAGGGTCTAGCACCGAGGCAACTTGGCCTGCCGAAGTTTGATTTAGAAATGCGAATGACAAAAATTCGCGCACCGGCTTATTTAGCCAAGCCGCTTCGGTAGTGAAAAAAGTGCCGCGAGAAACTTTATCTGCATCGATTTGAACGGTTCGACCACGATTGGCCGAAACCAGCATCTCGCCTAGCGAACGCTTATTCGGCATCCTCTGAATCAGTTTCGGGTTCTACTGGCATCCATTCAGAATCTTCAGCCGCTTCTTTGTCTTCTGGCTTTAGAAGCGAATAGGCAATAACAGCCGCAGTTGCTGCAACCAAACCAATTGCAACCCAACCGACTACCGGATTCTTTGCTTCTTTGGCAATTCGTTTGGCTACTTTTTTTCCTTGGCGACGGGAGGCATCCCAGGCGTCGTCAAAGTAGTCACCTAAATCAGGGAGCACCTCGAGGAGGTCTTGCCAGTTCATTTTCTTAGCCATTCCTCTAGTCTGCCAGAGACCAAGCCGTGAGAGAATAAGAGAATGACTGCACACACTTCAGTAGCGACCATTCACACAAACCATGGCGCCATCAAAATCAACCTTTTCGGTAACCACGCACCTAAGACCGTTGCAAACTTCGAGGGTCTAGCAACTGGTGAAATCGAGTGGAAAGACCCACGTTCAGGCGTGGTTCAGACCAACAAGCCGCTATACAACGGCGTGATCTTTCACCGCATCATCTCTCAGTTCATGCTTCAGGGTGGAGACCCAACCGGAACCGGAATGGGTGGCCCGGGTTACCAGTTCGGCGACGAGATCAACGCTGAGTTGAACTTCAACGAGCCTTATAAGTTGGCTATGGCTAACGCAGGCCCAGGTACCAACGGTTCACAGTTCTTCATCACCACAGCTCCAACTACTTGGCTTTTCGGTAAGCACACTGTTTTCGGTGAGGTTGCTGACGAAGTTTCTAAGAAGGTTGTAGACAAGATTGAAGGCGTAGAAACCGACAGCCGCGACAAGCCACTTGTTGACGTAATCATCGAGTCGATCACCATCGAGAAGATCTAGTTTTTTGAAATTTCTTCGTAATTCATACAGACAAGCGCCGCTAACCACGGCGCTTGTCTTATTGAACGTGGTCTTGTGGCTACTTCAGTTGGTTCCGGATCTTTACCTAACCGATCGTTTGGTATTCACTACTTTGCATATGGGTTCCTCCGAGCCATGGAGAGCCATCACCGCAGGATTCATCCATGACCCGAATGGGCCGTTTCACCTGTTGATTAACATGTATTCGGTTTACATCTTTGGCCAGGTGCTTGAGCCAATGCTTGGCAAGGTTAGATTTGCCGCGCTTTACTTAATCGCGATTTTTGGCGGATCAGTTGCGGTCATGTTCTTGGCACCTGCGATGACTTTTGTTTATGGCGCCTCATCAGCTGTGTTTGGTTTGATGGCGGCATATCTTGTAGTTCTTCGCTCGCTCGGCGGAAGCTCACAGGGCATGGTTGCACTAATTGCACTAAACCTAGTTATTGGCTTTATCTTGCCGGGCATCAGTTGGCAAGCGCACGTTGGCGGGCTGCTTGCCGGAGGAGCAGTTGCTTCGGTTTATGCAAACACCCGTGGGCCAAAGCAACAAACTGCTCAAAAGATTTCAGTAGTTCTCATCGTCATTATTTTTATTGCATTGGCAATTTATCGATTACAGCAAATAACTTCAGGGTCGATGCTGTCTTTCTGATTCGTAAATGGCTTAAAACAAATCCGCCCAACCTAACGGTTGGGCGGATTATTAAATTCTTGGGTGAATTACTTCCAGCGAGTTGCCATCATGAATCCCACCATCGAGATTCCGAAACCAATCAGAATGTTCCAGTTCTCAAGGTTCCACGGGGTGCCAGCGCCTAACGGAAACTGTGCGCTGGTCACGTAGTAGATGATGATCCAGACCAAGCCCAAAAGCATGAAGCCAAACATGGTTGGTTTGAACCATGAAGGGTTGACCTGTTCTTCTCGGCGCTCAGCGCGAACCTTTGGGGCCTTAAGTTTCTTTTCAGACATGCCCCAATTCTAGCGGGAGTAGGCCTGTTGTCGCATTGCGAAGTAGGCTTAAGTCAACATGGTCAAGATTCTGGTACTCGACAATTACGACAGTTTTGTCTACACACTTAACGGTTATCTGCAGCAGCTAGGCGCAGAGACTGAGGTTTTGCGCAACGACATCGTTAGTGAAGCCGAACTTCCTGAATTGCTAGCCAAGTATGACGCCGTGTTGCTCAGCCCAGGTCCAGGCACTCCGGCCGAAGCAGGTTTAAGCATCCCAGTGGTAAAACAAGCACTCAAAACGGGCCAATCTGTTTTTGGCGTGTGCCTTGGCCACCAATCAATCGCAGAAGCAATGGGTGCAACGGTTACCAGTGCCGAAGAGCTAATGCACGGCAAAACCTCACAGGTTGCCCACGATGAATCATTGATTTACCAGAATGTTCCAAACACCTTCACAGCCACCCGCTATCACTCACTTGCAGTAGTTGATTCAACGGTGCCAGAAGACCTGATAGTTACCAGTCGCACTGCCAAGGGTGAAAACTCTAAAGGTGGAGTGATCATGGGTTTGCAGCACAAGACTTTGCCAATTTATGGAGTGCAGTTTCACCCTGAATCGGTGCTAACCCAAGGCGGTTATCAAATGCTCGGAAACTGGCTCGAGTCAATTGGCCTAAAAGGCGCGGCTGAGCGTGCAAAATCGCTTAGCCCAATGGTTCAGTTCTAAACCAAGCTTTTCGAACTAAGCCACAAAGGAAATTAGCAGCTAAACCTACTGGGTAGGTGATGGCGATGGCGAAACGGTGGTCGCTCCAACACACTCAAGGAATAGTGTTACCGGTGTGCCCTGAGGAACCAAGCCCGGCTCAGGAGACTGACGAACAACAAGAGTTCCCTGTTTGCCGGTGCAACCAAGTTCAACCTGGCTTGTGTATGGCAAACCGACTCCCGGTGCTGACACCGCCTTTTGAGCAGCGGCAAGACCAAGGTTGATCACGTTCGGCAGCATTACCTGACCGTCAGAAACCACAATGTTTACAGCACTGCCCTCGGCAACCGGCGAGTTTAGAACCGGTGCAGATTCAATGACTTGGCCCTTTGGCACGGTTGCACTATTTGCCTGCGTGATCGTTCCAAGAACGAGTTTTAGCGCTTCAAGCGCAGTCTTTGCATCGGCTTCGGTCATGCCGGCCAGGTTTGGAACCTTCACCGTGTTAGCCCCGCTAGAAACATAAAGACTGATGGTGGTGTTCTTGGCAACCTTGGTGCCAGGTACCGGGTCGGTGCGAATTACACTATTGGCCGGCACTGTATCGCTAGCCTCCATAACCTTGGCAACCAGAAGTCCCTGCTCGGTCAGAGTTGAAAACGCAACGTCATAGCTGAGGTTTGAAACATCAGCAACTGAGATTCCGCCGCCATTCGGGTCGATTGGAACAGTGTCATTGCTGATTGTTACTAGCCAAACCAGTAGGCCGATTAGCAAGACCAAGATGCCAGAGCCAACACCCCAAAGAACATTCTTGGATGGTCGGGTCAGGTTTGCCATAAGTGCAGATGGACCGGTATTGCTCGGCAACTCAATGCCCAGAGTATTAAAAGGATTCGTGGCTGGACCAGCGGCGGTGTAGCTCTCAGTCTTTTCTTCAGATTTAGCTTCGGCCTTGCCGGTTACTTCAATTGGCGGGGTGGTAATCGCAGTGGTTCGATCAAAACCGGCACCGCCTAGCAGGGCTTCGAAGTCATCATCTGCGACATCCATGACCTCAGTTAGGTCAGTCGCGCTGGCAACGGGAGTTTCTGCGATTGCCGGCTCGGCGAAAAGTTCCTCGATTGATGAAAGATCTGATGCATCGGTTTCAACCGGCGCTTCTGCCTCAACAACGGGCTCGGCCTGAGCTGCTGGCTGCAAGTCGGTTTGTGGAGAACCGTTGAACGCTGCGATGAGGTGCTCGCGGAACTCTTCAGCAGTTTGAAAGCGCTCTTCGCGGTCTTTAGCTAGGGCGCGAAGCACAACTTGATCAATTTCAGGTGAGATTGAATCATCCAAGGTCGAAGGCAAAATTACCGCTTCAGAAACGTGCTGGTAGGCAACTGAAACTGCGGTTTCACCCTTGAATGGCGGGCGACCGGTTAGCATTTCGTAAAGCAAGACACCGGTTGAATAAAGATCGGTGCGCGAGTCAACGGTCTCACCCTTGGCTTGCTCTGGTGAGAAGTACTGAGCGGTGCCAACGATTCCGCTGGTGTGCGCCATAGTCGCAGAAGAGTCTGAAACCGCACGAGCGATTCCAAAATCCATGACCTTTACCTGCCCGGCCTCATTAATCATGATGTTGGCTGACTTGATGTCGCGGTGAACAACTCCCGCACGGTGAGAGAACTCAAGAGCGGTCAGTACGCCGCTGGTGTACTCAAGAATTTCTTGCTTGGTTAATCGACGCTGGTGCAGCAAGTCTCTAAGCAATTCGCCACGAACGTATTCCATGATGATGAACGGAAACTTGTGCTCATTGCCGTGAATGTCTTTTGTGGTTTCTTCGCCAGCATCGTAAACACGAACGATGGTTGGGTGTGACATACGAGCTGAAGCTTGGGCCTCCTGGCGAAAACGAGTTTCGAAAGAAGGGTCGTTGGCTAGGTCAGACTTGAGCAACTTAATTGCAACGGTGCGACCGAGTCGGGTGTCGACACCCTCGTAAACGTCGGCCATGCCACCTCGGCCAATGAGGGTTCCTACCTCATAACGGCCGGCGATAATGCGCTGGTTCTCAGTCAATTCATGCTCCACTCGTGTTCAGCGTTGTCTTAAGTCTAGTGATTAGCAGTCTGCCAATTCTGGCTACTGCGTGACGGTCGGGCTCGGGCTCGGGGTTGGCGAAAGGCTCGGGCTCGGGGTTGGTGTTGAGGTGTCGGCAACATAGTAGGTGATGGTGATTTCGCTACCTACGGGGATGCTTCCGGCAGGCGACGCATCGTAAACCGTCATAACTCGTGAGTCGCCGGCAGGTACGGTTAGACCGGGCACAGCAGTAACTTTCAGGCCAAGGCCACTTAGCTCAGCTGATACATCTTGCACCTTGCGGTTTTGCAACTCAGCCAACAGAACTACAACATTCTTAGGGCCGGTGTAGGTCGGGCTTGGAGTTGCACTCGGCGAAGTTGAACTGGTTGAGCTTGGGCTTGGAGTTGCGCTCGGGTTTGCATCTGGCTGAAGTGAGGTTACGACAATGGCAACCACAACCGAGATTGCGGTCAGGGCAAGAAGGCCAATCACCAAAAGCCATGGCCAAACTGCAGGGGGCTTTTGACCAGGGGCAGTGTCGGTGCTCACTTCAATCACAGCAGTTTCATCTGTTACGCGTGGTGTGGTTAACAGTTGAGTTGCAGCTGAATCAGCCGGTGCCGAAGACATCAAAGATTCGGCGCGTTTTGCCAAAGCCAATGCGCTCTCAGGGCGTTGATTTGGTTTCTTTGCCAAGCAAGACATGATCAGGTTGGCAACGCGAGGGTCAATAGTGTCAGGCAGTGGTGGTGGCGACTGGTTGATTTGGGCCATCGCGATTTCCATCTGCGAGGTTCCGGTAAATGGTCGTTTTCCGGCGAGAGCCTCATAACCCACGATGCCTAGTGAATAAATATCGGTAGACGGTGTCGCAGGTTTTCCGGTGGCTTGCTCTGGCGCCAGATACTGAACAGTTCCCATTACCTGACCGGTAGCGGTTAGGCCAACCTGATCGGCGACTCGAGCGATTCCGAAGTCGGTTATTTTTACCTGACCCTCAGGAGTAATTAGGAGGTTTCCGGGTTTTACGTCACGGTGAACTAAGCCAGCCTGGTGGGCTTCGTAAAGTGCACGGGCGGTTTGAGCAATGATGTCGAGCACGCGCTCGGCTGGCAGTGATTTTTCAATTTCAAGGATGCGCGCAAGTGAATCGCCTGGCACTAATTCCATAACCAGGTATGCCGAACCACCAGACTCACCGTAGTCATAGACATCGGCAATGCCCTCGTGATTAACCATGGCAGCGTGACGAGCTTCGGTTCTAAATCGCTCCAAGAATCCTGGGTCACCCATGAACTCTTGCTTCAAAATCTTGATGGCTACATCTCGAAGGATGATTTCATCCGTGGCATGCCAAACCTCACCCATGCCGCCAATTGCAATTCGGCTGATTAGTTTGTATCTGCCGCCGTAGGTCTGGCCTTCTTCTGGCTTCACTTACGCAACACCGCCTCCATTACCTTTCTGGCAATCGGAGCAGCAAGCGAGTTACCTCGACCTGACTGACCTAGCCCCCCACCATCGGCGACCACAACAGCAACTGCAACCTTTGGGTTGTTTGCTGGAGCGAATCCGGTGAACCAAAGCGTGTATGGCTCACCCTTACCGTTTTGCGCTGTGCCGGTCTTGCCGGCAACTTCAATCCCTCTGATTTGCGCGTTCCCCGAGACTCCGCGCTCAACAGCTCCAACCATCATTTGACGCACAATTGCCGCTGTCGCTTCAGACATCGGTTGTGAGAAAACTTCTGGGGTTGGCTGATTCAGGATTGAAAGATTTGAAGTGACCACATTCTCGATCAGGTTTGGCTTAAGCAGCACGCCTTTATTGGCGACTGCTGCGCTAACCATAGCCATTTGCAATGGGGTCACGCGAACGTCATACTGACCGAAAGCCGAGAGACCAGTTTGGGCTTCATCCATGCCCTTTGGGTAAACGCTCGCGGTTGAGGTCATCGGAAACTCAAAGTTCTTGCCGAAGCCAAAAAGCTCAGCCTGGGCGCGAATGCGGTCTTGACCGAGTGCGATACCCAATTGCGCAAACGGCACGTTGCAAGAAAGTCGCAGCGCATCGGCGATGCTCACATCTTTGCCGCTACCGCATTTGCCCTCGCCCGAGTTCATGACATAGGTATTGGTGCCAGGAAGTTTGAACTTGGTTGGGTTAGGAAACGTGCTTTCAGCGGTGTAAAGGCCGCTCTCGATAGCGGCGCTGGCCACAATCACCTTGAACACAGAGCCCGGTGCATAAAGTTCGCTGTAGGCGCGGTTCAGCAGAGGACCATCTTTGTCTTCAAGCAAAGCCTTGTAATTGGCATTTGACTCTTCGCCATCGTGAACTGCAAGTTCGTTTGCATCGAAAGCCGGCTTAGAAACCATAGCCAGGATGTTTCCGGTGCTCGGATCGATAGCAACTACGGCGCCCTTTTTGTTGCCGAGGGCATCCCAGGCAGCTTTTTGAACTGTTGGATCAATAGTCAATTCAATCGAGGCACCAGTAACCGGATTACCAGAAAGCAAGGCGCTGATTTGCTCAAAGAACTGGGATGAGTTCTGACCGGTCAGGTAGCTGTTGCTTGCCGACTCGAGGCCGGTGGCTCCTTGATAGAGGCTAAAGAAACCGGTAACTGACGAATACATTTCGCTCGAATATTTTCGGGTGTATTGATACACGTCATCGCTTGGTAGCGACTCAGCGATTGGCTGACCGTCAACCAGAATCGCTCCGCGCTGAGTTTTATAGCTGTCATAAATTGCCCGCACGTTGCGCTGATCATCGCTAACCTCGCCGGCGCTGATCACCTGAATTCCAGTGCCCGCAACAAACAGGCTGAGAAACATTACTGTGATGAATACGCTGACGCGCTTTAATTCGCGGTTCATGCTGCCACCTGCTTCTCGCCGCGGTGAGCGGTGTCTGAGATTCGCAATAGCAAACCAACAATGATCCAGTTAGCCAAAAGCGATGAACCACCTGCGGCCAGCAGAGGAGTGGTCAATCCGGTTAGTGGAACAACTCGGGTCACACCACCGATAACGATGAAGCACTGGAGTGCGATCACAAAAGAAAGACCGGTGGCTAAAAGCTTTGAGAAATCATCCGAGTGATTAAAGCCAATGCGAATGCCGCGAGCAACCAGCAGCAGATAGAGACACAGGATTGCGAACAAACCGATCAAGCCAAGTTCTTCGGCCAGCGAGGCGATGATGAAGTCGCTCTCGGCCAGCGGTACCAACTGCGGGACGCCGCCACCAAGACCGGTGCCGAGTAATCCACCGTGAGCCATGCCAAAGATGCCTTGGGCCAACTGGTAGCTGCCGCCAACCGCGTCATAGTTTTCTGGGGAAAAAGGGTCTAGCCACGAGCCGATTCGGCCTGAGACATATTCCATTAGGCGACCGGCAACCAAGGCTCCGGTGAAGAACATGGTTAGGCCGACAATTACATAAATTGAGCGACCGGTGGCCACATAAACCAGCACGATAAAGATGCCGAAATAAAGCAAGGATGTTCCGAGGTCGCGCTGCAAAACCAAGACCAAAAGGCTGGCAGCCCAAATCATGAGAATCGGCCCAAGTTCGCGCGCTCGCGGAATGCGAATGCCGATGATCTTTCGACCAACAATTGCCAGCGATTCGCGACGGGTCACAAGATAGCCCGCAAAGAAAACACTCAGAGCAATTTTGGCTAGCTCACCCGGTTGAAAAGTAAGCCCGCCAATTGAGATCCAGAGTTGAGCGCCGTTAATGTTTTTTCCCAGGCCAGGAATGATTGGTGAGATTAATAGAGCGATACCGATGACCATCGAGACATACACATAGCGACGCAAGAACAGGTGGCTTTTCACCAGGATGATCACTGCCGCGGCGATTGCCATTGCAATGACTGTCCAGATAACTTGCTTGTCGGCAAACAACTCGGTGCCGCCGCTTCGGATTGCCGCTAGGTCTAGGCGGTAGATCATCGCGATGCCAAGCCCATTAAGAACCAATGCAATCGGCAGAATCATGGGGTCGGCTTCGCTTGCGCGTCTGCGCAAAATTACATGGATAACCAGAGCCAAAATTGCTGGCGGCAAAAGGTACTTGAAAACATCCAAGGTAAGAATTTCAAGCGTTGAAAGTTGTATCTGGCAAAGCTCAAACGCGTTCAGTCCAATTGCAAAAAGTAATAGCGCGGCTTCAATGTTTCGGCTGCGCAGAACGACCCGAACAATCTTCGGGAGTGCTTCGGCTACGGCGCTATTCACTTGGCCTCTTTAGAAAGAGTGGCTTCAATGGTTGCCACAATGCGGCTAGCATCTTCAATGTTCTCGGCCGAGATGCTGTTCTCAAGTAGGTGCTGATAGTAGGTGCTCAAATCATCCAAGTTGATGTTGGTTTCTTGATACACCGAAGAGAATTTCAATGGGCCGAGAGCTTCTTTGATGCCTTTATAAATAGTGACGTGGTTGTTTTGAACGCCAATGTAGAAACGCGTTTGGGTGTACTCGTAGGCTTTGAAAATCAATAGACCTGAGAGCGCAACAATCAAGACCAGGGTTGAAATCTGACGAATCAGGCGCCAACGAATTCGGTTGCGAGTCTCGCGAAGAATTTTTTCGAGGTATTCGTCAGATTCAGGTACGTAACCGGCTGGATCTTCAGGTTTTCTGAACAAGTCGGCAATATGCATCGGGTTCAAAACGCGAAGAACCCGGCGGCCCTTTCGCTCATCAATCACGATGTCGTTTGCGCTTGAACCTACGAATGTCGGTTGTGCAACAAAGTCGGTTTTTAGTGCTGCACTAACCACGTCAACCACTACAACAGTCACGTTGTCAGGTGCACCAAATTCGAGCGCTTCGCCGATTAGTAGTTCGGTTGCTTCATCGGCACCAATCTTTGAAGTCAGAATTCCGTTCATGATGTGTTCAGGTACAACACCAGAAAGGCCATCAGAGCAGAGCATCCAGCGGTCACCCGGAAGAGCTTCAAGAACCTGGGTGTCTACATCAGGAAAATCTTCAACATCACCGAGCACGCGCATCAGAACTGATCGTCGGGGGTGCACTAGAGCTTCTTCGGCGGTGATGCGGCCAGTGTCAACTAGGCGCTGCACAAAGGTGTGGTCAACGGTGATCTGCGTCACTTTTTCGTCACGGCACAGATAAATTCTTGAGTCACCGATGTGGCCAACTGTTACTTTGTCACCGGTGAATATGATGCCGCTAAAGGTGGTTCCCATTCCGGCAAGTTCAGGGTGCGCCTGAGCGGTTTCACCGAGCACACCATTGGCCTCCCAGATCACATCAATTAGTGATTTGGTTGCTTCTTCGGGAGTTTCAAAAACTGAGTCGATGCGAGCAATGCGCTGTGCACAGAGCGCTGATGCAATGTCGCCGCCCGCGTGACCACCCATTCCGTCAGCCACGAAGTGGAGGTTGTAGCCGCTATAACCCGAGTCTTGGTTGCTCGAACGAACCCGACCAATGTCGGAGCCCGCGTAGCTCAGGGTTTTTATAGGCACTTGGATGTTCCCTAGGCTCGCAGCTCAAAAACGGTTTTTCCCACGCGAACCGGAGTGTTCAATTTCACAACTGCCGGTGTACCCACGCGGCCGCCATCCAGGTAGGTGCCATTGGTGCTGTTCAAATCTTGGATCAACCAGTCATTGTTGATCAAAACTAATTTTGCGTGGTTGGTCGATGCATATTCATCGTCAACCACTAGGTCTGAATTGTCGGCGCGACCGATGGTGAGTTCGCGACGATCAAGTGCAATCTTTTGCCCGCTTCGTTCGCCTTCGATGATTACCAGCGTGGTTGCGTTGCTGCCGTTTGCATCCATTACCAGCGGGGTAGCTGCCGAAGACGGAGCCGTAGGGGCAACCGGTGCCGAAACAACCTGCGGCGCATTTGCCTGAGCCACGCGGCTAACTACCTTTTGACCGAATAGATCGGCGCGAATTACAGAAATGATGCTGAAGACAAAGATCCAGAGCACAGCCAAGAAGCCAGCCCGCACAAGAAATAGAGCTAGTTCACTCATTAGTTAGCCTCCGCAGGGCTGATGGTTCTGGCCACCAGACGAAATAGAAATTCGCTGCGTCCGGCTTCGATGAGGGTGTCAGGATTTATTCCAACCTCCGTGATGGGGCGTCCGGCAATCTTGGTGCCGTTGGTGCTGCCCAAATCTTTGACAGCAGCATTTTTGCCATTCCAGATGATTGAAAAGTGGGTACGACTCAAACGAGTGTCATCTATTTGAATATCAGCGATAGCGTCACGACCAACTGTGGTTTCGCCAACTCGAAGAATGAATCGCTTGCCCGCTATGTCTAGGGTAGGCATCCACTCGATCTCATTTTTGACGGTTGTTGAGTGAACCTGAACTTGACCTAGGTTAAGGCTGCTATCTTCTCTAAATTTGATCAGCAATTCTGATCCAAATTGAAAACCCTGCTTTTTGGCGTGTTTATTTGCTGCTTCGGTCAGCTCGATAATCAGGTCGTCTCCAAGAGATGCCAGGCGTTTGAAATCTGGCGTAGCCAAGCTAACGGTAAAAGTGTTTGGCGCGAGAATGCGGTCACGACTGATGATCGAGGCCTTGGCATCCATCTCGGATCGGATGTAACCCGAAATTTCTACTGGCTGAAGCTCCGACTTAAAGGTCTTGGTGAAAGCGCCATTAACGACACGTTCCAAACCCTTTTCGAAGTTGTCTAAAAAGCCCACGTCATCCTTATTAGTAGAGGCTTTAAGTTTATCTCTCGCCTACTAAAAACGGTTCAGTCGAGGGGAATCTGTGCCTCGAGGCGAATGCCTTTGGGGCCTCGTTTAAGCGACCAGCTGGTGGTTAACTGGTCTAAAAGTTTTGAGCCGAATCCGGGAGTCAGGTCGGCGGTCTCACTCACGCCATCGTTGTCAATTCTGATGGTCATGGTTTTTGCCTGCGGACCGTTCAAGATCATTGAAATATCGATGTTTTTGGCTTGCCCGTGCCTGACCGCATTCGAAATAGCTTCGCGGATGATCTCAACAGCAACCATGTTGCTAGTTTCATCCTTGCGCAACGAAGTCAAAGCTGATTCGCTCTCATTCACACTGATTTTTAGGGTGCCCTGCCAAAGCTCTTTGGCACCCGCCAAAAACTCGTCAATGGTCTCAGGGTTTGAATTTCCACTGAGCACTGACTTGCAATAGGCAACCAGTTCGGCAATTTTTTGGGCCGCCTCTTCATCTGAGGCCTTGTGATATCTAAGGCTTAGTGCAACTGCGGTAATTCGTGACTGAACATCACCGTGAACCAACTGAGCTAAGTGCCGTTGCTGAGCCCAAGCCATTTGGCTCAAGCGAGCAATTGCCCAACTGTTTCGTTCAACCGCATCGGCCAACTGACGAAGAGTTGAGTTTCGCTGGCTTGCAATCGAACCACTTAGTGCGACGAATGAAAATACGAAAACATCAAAGGCCATGATCAGAAGGACATTTGCCTCAGGTACCACTGCGAAGGCAGGAAAAAGTCGCGTAATGGTTGCATCGACAAAAGCTATGGCCAACCAGGCCAACCAAAGTCGAGGAACCAGCAGGTGGTTTGGAAAGCGCTTGGTTGTGTAACGACGCACACGCACAAATGCGCTTAGGCCGAGATAGACCAAAAGCGCCGATGAAGCCGCACTTATGCAGGCAACCAGCCAACCACCCAACAAGATCTTTAGAGGCAAAAGGGTCATGCCAACCAGGGCTGCTGCCAAGGCTGGAAGAACCGGTCTGGAGATAAACAACCCTGCAAAAACCTCGCGCACACGATTGCGTGATGGTGAAACTTTTGGTGTCAATGATTCAAGCAATTTTCGGGTTTGACTGGCTTGGTCATCTAGCTGGTTAATCAGCGGTCGAACTACGTCTTTCACCAGCGCATCGAGTCTTGCGGCCAAAATTGCCGGTTGGTTTGAACCGTCAATCGTGGTTGTTTCTAGACGGGCACGGATGAGCGCCTCGACCTCGGCAGTTGCACTTTGGTGCAGCGCAGCGATCTTCTGCTGGCCATTTTCGAGAATTGAAGATTCAAGCTCAAGTTGGTGTTTTAGTCGATTGGCCGACTCACGAAACGACCTGGTTGCGTCGACGGTGAATGCCACCACTGAGAACCAGAACACAGCCAAAACTGCGCCACCTGGAACCCTGTAAAAGATATTGACGTCCGACTGTAATCCGAAGACGTTCAACAAGAAGCCAATGGTTACGCCTCGAACCGCACCCGCAAAAGCAAAGGTGGTGAGCGCCGACACAGGGCGAGGCTTTCGATCACCCGCATGCAAGTATGTGCGCTTGGCGACAATAAAGATTAGGCCAACAGGTAGCTGAGCCAATAGAGGCAGTAGCACCCAGAAAAACCATTGGTTTGGATCTGAAAGATCGTTACCTGGAATGCTGAGTGTGATGGTGACCGACCAAGGCAAGAGAATGAGCCATTGAGTTAGCGAAATTGCGTTTGGGCCACCAATGCGTTTGAACCAGTTCACACTGGCCTAGTTTCGCGGACTGCCGGCGATGGATGTGTAAATTCGAGCCGCCTTAATTCGACGACTGCTGCGACCTTCGTTTTCAATTCCCAAGGCAACATAAGTGCGTTTGATCAGCTGTTCACTTGCATGGAGAGAGGTGCCCCGAAGCTCGGCAATTTCAACATTGCTTAGACCTCTAGCAAGTAGCCGCAAAATTTCAATCTGGCCTTTGGTTAGTTTTGAGAGCACGTCTGATTGCTTGAGTGGGAACGAAGCGCTGGTGTCGCTATCGGTCAACACCGAATTGAGTGCCTGCACCAACATGTTTGGGTCGCTCACATCTTGCTTAGGCAAGAACGCAGCCTTGCGGAGGTGACTGATTTGTTCTTTGGTGGCTGAATAGTTTGAAAGCACAACGAATGCCAAATGCGGCTTACTAACCTGCAGAACTTGAATAAGTTCGAGACCAGTTGGGCCTGGCCCTAGCTCGATGTCTACTACAAGTGCGTCTGGGTCAAAACTGGCAACCAGTTTTTTTGCCTCGAGAGCACTTGAGCAACCCCTGACATCAAAGCCAGACTGTGAGAGCTTTTCTTGAATTAGTGAACGTGTGAGTTGCTCGTCTTCAACGAGTAGTACTCGTCGAGTGAAGCGCTCATTATCGTTCGCCGCCACAAGAAAGCTTTCTATGTTCCCCGATTTACTGTTTTTCCCTAAGCCTGACTCTATGGCCAGTGGAAAATTGGCTTTTTTGAATGTTGGGTTTACCCAACACTTTCTTGGCGACGCTTGCCGCGGGTGTGAGTGTCTTTGTGCTCTGAAGTTGCGGGGTCTGCGTAGCAGGTGTCACACAAAAGAACTAGATCTTTGCAACCAACGTTTGCGCAGTTTCTAAAACTGTTCGTTGCGCCACCGCAGTTTTCACACTCACCGATTACCTTCGCTTCGTCGCTGAAGTCTTGAACCATGCGGTCGTCGAAGATATAAAGAGAGCCTTCCCAGAGGCCTTTGTCTTTGAAGGTCTCGCCATATCGAACAATTCCGCCATCGATTTGGTAAACCTCTTTGAAGCCACGGTTGATCATCACCGCTGAGAGAATCTCACAGCGAATTCCACCGGTGCAGTAGGTAACCACTGGCTTGTCTTTGAGGTGGTCGTATTTTCCAGATTCAAGTTCAGCAACGAAGTCATGCGAGGTCTGAACATCAGGAACGATGGCGTTTTTGAATTTTCCGATTTTGGCTTCGAAAGCATTGCGACCGTCAAAGAACACAACATCATCGCCGCGCTCTTCAACCAGAGCATTAACCTGAGCAGGCTTTAGGTGCTTGCCACCATTGGTGATGCCAGAGCGCTCAACCGTGATTTCATCCGGGGTGGTGAATGCAACCAATTCTTCGCGGTTCTTCACAGAAAGTCGTGGAAAATCATTGCCAGTGCCGTCAGACCATTTGAAGTCGATCTTGCCGAAGCCTGGGTATTCACGTGTTTGGCGCACGTATTTTTTTAGAGCCATCATGTCGCCACCGAGGGTGCCGTTGATGCCGTGCTTAGAAACGATGATGCGACCCTTGAGGCCAAGCGACTCACACAGGGTCTTCTGCCAGAGCTTGAGAGCTACTGGGTCAGCAACAGGGGCAAAGCCGTAATACAAAATAATTTTCTGAAGGTCCACGCCTTAAATTCTACCGCTAGGGGCGTTTTAGGATAAGGGCATGAGTATCAACGCAAACCTTGACCCGGCCGAGTTCGACCAGAGCATTCGTCCGCAGGACGACCTATTTCGATACACCAACGGCAAGTGGCTGGCCGAAACTGAGATTCCGGCAGACAAAGGTATCTACAGCAGCTTTCACATGCTTGCCGATGAAGCTGAAGCTGCGGTGCGCGAAATTCTTGAATCTGCAGCTGCCGACCCGAAACCAGGCGTGAGTCAGCAAATTGGTGACCTTTACGCCTCCTTCTTGGATGAAGAACGCGCCAACGAATTAGGGGCAGCCCCAATTGCAGCCGACCTTAAGTTGATCTCAGAAGTTCGCCAGCTAGACGATGCAACCAAGCTGCTGGGTGAATACGAGCGCACCGGTGTCAGCGGCTTGTTCGGTCTTTGGGTAGACAACGATGAGGGCAATCCAGACCGATACATCGTGAACCTCTCGCAGGGCGGCCTGGGCTTGCCTGATGAGGCTTATTACAAGGATGAAAAGCACGCCGAGATTCGTGAAGCTTATGTGCCGCACATGGCCCAGATGTTTGAGCTTGCAGGTTGGTCAGGCGAAGAAGCTGCCGAGGCAGCTAGGCACATCCTTGCCTTTGAAACTTCACTCGCGGCAATTCACTGGAACAACGTTGACAGTCGCGATGCTGAGAAGACCTACAACCTGACGGCCCGTGGGCACCTAGACAAACTGACCCCAAGCTTTGACTGGGATATCTGGTTGGCGGCAGCTCGATTCAAAACTGAAGTATTGGCAGAGGTCAATGTTTGCCAGCCAAGCTTCTTCGAAGGTCTCGAGAATCTATGGAACAGCGAGAACCTCGAGCAGATCAAACTTTGGTTGGCCTGGCAGGTTATTCGCACCACCTCGAGCCTGCTTAGTGATGACTTTGTGAACGAACGATTTGCCTTCTATGGCACCAAGCTTTCGGGTACTCCGATGAACCGTGCTCGCTGGAAGCGCGGAGTCTCACTTGTTGAGGGGTCGCTGGGTGAAGCGATCGGCAAAATTTATGTTGAAAAGCACTTCTCTGAATCAGCTAAAACTCGCATGGATGAGCTGGTCAAGTTTGTAATCGAGGCCTACCGCGAGAGCATCAAGAATCTTGATTGGATGACCGAAGAAACTAAGGTTAAGGCGCTGGCCAAACTAGACACCTTCAACCCAAAAATCGGTTACCCGGTTAAGTGGAAGGACTACAGCAGCATTGTCATCAAGCGCGATGACTTGGTTGGCAACGCTCGCCGAGTTTCGGCATGGGTGGCAGACACCGAGCTTGCCAAAATCGGTTCAAAAATTGATCGTGACGAATGGTTCATGAGCCCGCAGACCGTGAATGCCTATTACAACCCGGGCTTCAACGAGATTGTGTTCCCGGCAGCTATCTTGCAGGCACCATTCTTTAGCCCGGATGCCGACGACGCCACAAACTTTGGTGGAATCGGCAGCGTAATAGGTCACGAAATTGGACACGGTTTTGACGACCAGGGTTCAAAATATGACGGAGACGGCAAGCTGGAATCTTGGTGGAGTGAGGCCGACCGCGAGGCTTTTGAAGCTCGAGCAGCCAAGCTGATTGCCCAGTACAACGAACTAACCCCATTGCAACTTACTGACAAATCTCAGAAGGTCAACGGTGAGCTAACCATTGGCGAAAACATCGGTGACCTTGGTGGCATATGCATCGCATTGAAGGCCTATGAGATGAGTCGCCAGGGCCAAGCAGATGAAATCATCGACGGGCTAACCGGTGTCCAGAGAGTGTTCCTGTCATTAGCGCGAATCGAGCGCGCTAAGGCTCGTGATGAGACCGTAATTCAGCGCTTGGCAACCGACCCGCACTCACCTCCTGAGTTCCGAACAAATCAGATTGTTCGCAACGTGGATGCTTTCTACGAAGCCTTTGATGTGAAGCCTGGCGATGCCCTTTGGCTAGACCCGGCCGACCGCGTTTCGATCTGGTAGTTCGGTGAACCTCTGGATTCGCCTGGCATACGCTCTTATCTCGTGGAGGTTTAGAGCCAAACTCGATTGGCAAGCTGTTGGCCGTCGAAATTTCAGAGTCTGGCCAACCGATTTAGATGTTTTCAAGCACATGAATAACGGCATCTTTTTGTCGCTGCTTGATTTGAGTCGCTTAGACCTGGCCTACCGATCAGGCGCTTGGCAAAAGTGGAAGAAACACGGCTGGTACCCGGTGGTAGTTGCTGAAACCATCACTTTCAGAAAGTCGTTGATGCCTTGGCAGAAGTTCGCGATGGAATCAAAAGTAATCGGCTGGGACGACCAGGCCTTCTATTTTGAGCAGCGATTTGTTGTTGGCGAAGAGATCTACACCCAGGCGATTGTGCGCATTCGATTCTTGCGAAAAGCCCGAGGCATTTTGACTCCCGAACAAGTAATTGCCGGCACTGCTCCGTGGCACGGCCCGAAACCAGAACTGCCAAAGTGGGTAAGTGTCTGGGCAGATACAACTTCTTTGCCAAAGGGCAAAGAGCCTGCTCCAAGCATCTGGCTATAAGTCGGGTTTAGCGAAGAGTTCGATCACACCTGGCGTGCCAGTAATTTGGCCATCGGCAAAAATGAAGAGAGCTTCAACATCGGGCACTTCAGTTAGATGCGAAACCGCTCGGATTCCCTCGGCAAATGCAGCAGTTGCCCAGACATCTGCGGTCACTAGGTCTCTGGCGACAACGCTCACCTGCAAAAGTTCTTGAGCAGACTCTTTGCCTGGGGCTTTCGGATTCCAAATGTGCAAACCGCGCTCGGCACTTCCGCTGGTTGCCATTGAATTGAACCCCGTGCTTTTGAGATCAAGCACGGTCAGTACCCCGGCTTCGGGTGAAGCAATCGAGACAGTTTTAGATATTCCAATTCGCCAATTCACGACATCGGTCACGCCGTCGGCAATGAAAATGTCACCACCGGCATTGAGTGTGAAATCTCGCACTCCAGCGTTAAGCAAAACATCGGCAGCCAATTGAGCCGCCCAAGTTTTGACCAAGCCAGACGGATCAAAAGTGTTTTGTGGGGTCATTGCACTGAAGAAACCATTCGTGGTTTTCTCCCACTGATCACAGGCATCCCAGATTTCACTAACCACAGCGGGGCAACCTGCCAGATTCGTTTTGCCGGCGGCTAGTTGGCTAAGTGGTGATTCGGGTTTATAAAGGCTGAAAATTCGATCGGCCTCGTGCAAGATAGCGCAGGCTTTTTCGAGCAGGTTCTTTGTTTCAACCGGTGGCAAAGGCGAGTTTCCGGCAAACCGAAATACGGTTCCCATGCAGAGCTCGGTGTGGTCAAAAGTGTGCATTATTGCAGCTTCGAAATTGCACTGGCCAGCGCTTCTCGATAAGCCTCTGAGCTAAACGTCGCACCTGAAAGATTCGCAAAATTTGTTCCCTGAGCGGCAATTGCGTCATCGTGCAAATAAGGAAAAGCTGTGTCGTATCCGGGTGATGCCGTGGCCACTTTTTCGGTAATGGTTTCAATTTTGCCGTTGGTGGTTGTGATTTCAAGTTGAATTTCACCGTAGCGATAACTGATGGTGTCACCGGTAACGGTTTGGGGCCCGGCGGAGCCCGATGCATCGGCAGATGTAGTTGGTGGATTCAAAATGAAGTTCACACCAAAGCCAGCACCCACACTGAGCAAGCCGATTACGGCAGCACCGGTTTTCCATCCGCGCTTTGGTTCAATCGGGGTTAGTTGAAAATTAGAACTTTGCAAGAGCTGAATTCACCGCCTGTTTGAAGGCGTCTGTGGTGAAAGTTGCCTGTGAAATGTTGCCGAAGCCAGAACCGTTTGCATCGATTGTTGCCTGAATCAGGGTCGGAAACACCGCCTGACGGCCTTCGGTTGCGGTTCCGCGATCTAAGTTCACCGCGGTAATCGTGTTGCCGCTCTTGGTTATGGTTACCTGAACGGTTCCGTATTTATAGCTAACTGCAGCTGACTGCTTGCTTACAGTTTGCGAAGCAGCTGGAGTCTTGGTTGCGGCTGGTGCCGGGGTTGCCGAAGCGGTTGGTTTGGTTGCGGCAGGGGTATTGCTAGCCGAGCTCGAAGTCGAACTGCTAGGTGAACTTGAGCTAGTAGCTGATGCCGAAGGTGAGGCCGAGGCGCTCGGTTCGGTGGCTGCGGGAGTCTCGCCGCTTGCCGTGTTAGTAGAAGGGGCGGCAGCGCCAAATCCAGTCTCAGCAGCCAGACCAACCTGGTAGCTACCGACAAACAGGCCAAGTGAAACCAGGCCTAGAGCTGTTTTAGTTGAACTTCTCACCAGGCATACTCCTCTGCGTGAATTTGCTCGGCAGGTGTGCCAGCACGAACAACAGATTTCACAACCAACTGTGTCCAGGCTTCTGGTCCACAAACATAAACATCTGACTCTGAAATCCAAGGAGCCATCATGGTAAGTCTGGCTTGGTCAGGAAGATTTTGGCCGTCGGCATTCATCCATGAATAATTGCTCCCTCTCGGCCCAGCCAAGACAAACAGGTTGAAGTCTCGAACTCGGCAGATTTCGGTGACCTCGGCTAGGAGCGAAGCATCTTTTTCGTTGCGAACCCGATAGATCACTGTGATGTCTTGAGGGCGAGCTGCCATCGATTCGGCCAGTGCCCGAACCGGTGGAATGCCGATGCCCGAGGCGATCAGAACAACTTTTTCTTTGGTTCGACGCTCTTCGGTGAAGACGCCGTAAGGCCCCTCGACTATCACTCTTGTGCCCGGCTTGATGTTCTGAAGTGCGGCGGTGTCATCGCCTCGGTTGCCAACTGTGAAACGCACAAATTGATTGTTTGGCGCTGCCGAAATTGAGAATGGGTGAGGGCGCCACCACTGCTTAGGCGTGAGAACCCGAAGCATATAGAACTGCCCAGCCTGCCCGCCAAGTTGGTCTAGCTTGCGGCCGGTTAGATAAATCGAGGTGGTGTCACTTGACTCAGGCACAACTGCCTGAACCTTTAGACCAACACCTAGACCACGGATGATCGGTGAAGCAACTCGATACCAAACGATGTTGCCGGCAACGAACAGGTAAAGTGTCACCCAGAAAATAGTTTGAACTGGTTTACCGGCAATGTCGCTGCCGGTGTTGAAGATGTGTGGCACAGCCAAAAGCACAGCTGCATAAGACATCACGTGAACGATGTACCAGGCTTCATAGCTCATCTTGCGGCGAGCAAAATTGAGCGAAGTCACAACCACCAGAATCATGAGCGCCAGGGCGAGGGTAGCGGTGAGCATATCTTCAACGCTGGTCACTAGGTAAACGAGCTCATCCAAGATGTTCTTGCCTTCATTAATCGCCATGGCAGTGAGCGAGGCCACGAAATGAGCGACGATGAAATACAAGACTGGCTTGCCAAGTTTTTTGTGAGCAAGGGTGGCTTTGTCGTGTCCATAGAACTTGTCGATCCATGGCACACGTGCAACAAGCAGCATGTGAATCAACAGCAGGTCGGTGCCAATCAGCGAGGTTAGGCGGCTAATAGCTTTCAACGCTGATGGGAGGTCAGTGACATCTTTGAGTCCACCGGCTGCTAAAAACATTGCAATCACGAAAGCGACAGTAGCCCAAGCAATAGCCTCGATAACGTCTTGGGCTCGCTTCAGGCGGAGTGCCTTGAAAGCGCCAAGTCGCACGCGGCTGTTTGGCTTGGTTAGTCGTAGTTCGGTGTGCATATTCCTAATCTGGCCCAGCAGTCTGGATGTTTCCTGTGAGGAGGCTGGGATAAACCTCCGAGATGAAAACACCTGAGTTAATTCTCTAACCTGAGACAACCTCGAAACACCGCGGCAACAACTGCTGGCTAATTTTTAGTCATGGGAGATCTATTTGAGCAGTATCCAGTTGCTGTTGACCCCGTTTCTGGGGGCAAAAGCAAAACTCGCACGGCTTTCGACGAAATGTTTTCGGCGCCTAATGAAGTTCGCTTCAGCTATCAAAAGATTCACGAAGTTCTAGGTGGCATGACTCAAGATGAACTTCGCGGACGAACCAAAGCTCTCGCTGATTCGTATCTAGCTCAAGGTGTGACTTTTGACTTTGCCGGCGAAGAACGACCATTCCCGCTTGACGCGGTGCCACGCGTAATTGAAAAAGCCGAGTGGAATGTTTTAGACGCCGGCGTGAAGCAGCGTGTGAAAGTTCTAGAAGCTTTTCTAGCTGACATCTATGGCCCGCAGAATGCTATCCGTGACGGGGTTATCCCAGCCTCACTAGTTGCATCTTCGGCTCACTATCACCGTGCCGCCCATGGCATCGACCCGGCGAATGGGGTTCGCATTCAGGTGAGCGGCATCGACCTGGTTAGAGATGAATACGGTTCGTGGCGAGTGCTCGAAGACAACGTTCGAGTGCCTTCTGGGGTTTCTTACGTAATTTCTAACCGGCGCGTGATGGCTCAAACCTTGCCTGAGATCTTTCAGCAGATGAAGATTCAGCCAGTGGGCGAGTACCCGAATAAGCTGCTCGCCGCACTAAGAGCATCAGCTCCATCAGGGGTCACCGACCCAGTTGTAGTTGTGCTGACACCCGGTGTCTACAACAGTGCCTATTTTGAACACACACTGTTAGCCCGTTTGATGGGCCTTGAGCTTGTTGAGGGTCGCGACCTGTTTTGCTCGGGCGGCAAGGTGTTCATGCGAACCACTGCCGGTGCTCGTCGAGTCGATGTTATCTATAGGAGAGTCGACGACGAATTTTTAGATCCCCTAGCCTTCAGGGCCGATTCCATGCTTGGCCCACCTGGCCTTCTAACCGCCGCTCGCCTAGGCAATGTAACCCTGGCAAATGCGGTGGGCAACGGTGTGGCCGACGACAAACTGGTTTACACCTACATGCCCGACTTGACCAAGTATTACCTCGGCGAAGATCCAATAATCGAGAATGTAAAAACTTGGAGACTGGAAGAGAGAGCCAGCCTCGAAGAAGTTCTAGATCGCTTGGATGAACTAGTTGTCAAGCCGGTTGATGGCTCGGGCGGTAAGGGTCTTGTGGTTGGCCCTCGCGCCAGCAAGAAAGAGCTTGAAGATCTGCGCAAACGTTTGATCAAAGACCCACGCGGATGGATCGCACAGCCGGTCATTCAACTGTCTACGATTCCCACATTGGTTGATGCAGGCCTTCGCCCACGTCACGCCGATCTTCGCCCATTTGCAGTGAACGATGGCAAGGATGTCTGGGTGCTTCCCGGTGGACTTACTCGTGTGGCTTTGCCAGAGGGTGAGCTCGTGGTGAATTCATCCCAGGGTGGTGGCTCAAAAGACACCTGGGTGGTTGGCCTTGATCGACCGAACGAATCACAACTTTTGAACACCAACTCGAGGGTCTCTTCAGTGGTTGCCGGGCAAACCTCAGGCGACTCGGGCTTTAGAAGCCAACAGGAACAACAACAGCAGTCGTTATTGGAGGCACAAAACCATGCTTAGTCGAATTGCTGAATCACTGTTCTGGATCGGCCGCTATGTTGAGCGGGCTGACGGAACCGCTCGCCTGCTAGATGTGCATCTGCAGTTATTGCTCGAAGACCCGTGGGTTGACGAAGACACTGCTTGTCGCTCGCTACTTCACGTGATTGGTGCGAGCTCAGAATACCCAGGTCAACTTGATCGCCAGTCGCTGCTGAACATCTTGTCGGTTGACCGCGGAGAAGGTAGCTCAATTGCCTCATCGCTAAATGCGGCGCGTGAAAATGCAAGAAGAGTTCGCGAAATTGTGTCGACTGAACTTTGGGAATGTTTGAACACCACGCGATCTCGAATGCCAAGAAAAGTGTCTATCGACCGCGCTCACGATTTCTTTGGTTGGGTTCGAGAGCGAACTGCGCTCGCCGTAGGAATAGTCGAGAGTTCAACCTCGCGAGATGAAGCCTGGACCTTCTTCACTCTTGGCCGCTCGCTCGAACGTGTTGACATGACCGCACGCCTGCTAGCAACCTCAGAACTAACTGAGGCTAGCGGACCATCTTGGACCACAATTCTCAGAAGCTGCGGTGCCTATGAGGCATACCTGCGAACCTATCGAGGCGTGCCGTCGGCAACAAATGCGGCCGAGTTCTTGTTGCTAGATCGAATTTTTCCGCGGTCGGTTACTTTTGCGCTCAGCCGAGCCGAGAAGTGCCTTGCAGATCTTGCGCCGAGTTCAGATCGAGTTGGAGTCAGCGATCAGGCGCTTCGCCAGTTGGGTCAAATTCGAACCAATCTCGAGTACCGATCGGCACCAGACATCCTGGCTAATTTGACTCAAGAAATGCTTGCTTTGCAAGGGGCAATTGGCGAGATTTCTGAATCGATTCGGGCCAGGTACTTTCCGGCGAACGCGATGCCAACTTGGATCGGGGAGGTTTCATGAGTCGCTATCGAATCGTTCACAGCACCGGGTTTAAGTATGAAGGCGAGGTCGTTGCCTCTTATAACGAAGCTCGACTGCTGCCAACTCGCGATGACCACCAGTTGGTATTTGCCTCAAAACTAGACATTGAGCCCACTGGTGCGGTGCATGAATATTCTGATTACTTCAAAACCCGCGCAGTGATGTTTGAAGTTCTTGAACCACACCGCCAGTTGAACATAACCTCGACCTCGGTGGTTGAAGTCAGGCCAGAAATCAAACCAGCGCCGGGTCTTACCTGGGGAGATTTGCAACCAGAAATTATTAGTTCGCTTGAGCTAACAGATGTTGTTGCGCAGACCAAACGAACTCAGCCCCCCGCCGAGCTTGCCAAGTTTGCCAAGAAACTAGCCGAGTCCTACACGCCTCACGAGACCGCGCTCGAGGTTTGCCGAAAGGTCTTTCGCGAGATGACCTATCAGCACGGTGTTACCGGAGTGCACTCGATTGCTACCGAAGCTTGGAACGCCAAAATTGGAGTTTGCCAAGACTTTGCCCACATAGTCTTGGGGGCACTTCGAGCAGTTGGCATTCCTGCTCGTTACGTGAGTGGTTACTTACATCCGAGCATTTCGCCAGTGATCGGCGAAAAGGTGATTGGTGAGTCGCACGCCTGGGTTGAGTGGTGGGCCGGGTCATGGTTTGCCTTTGACCCAACGAACGATGTGCATGTTGAAGAGCGTCACATAGTGGTTGGTCGGGGCAGAGATTACGACGATGTTCCGCCATTGCGTGGTGTTTATGCCGGGCCATTCTCGAGCGAACTTTTTGTAACTGTTGAGATAACCAAAGAGGCCTAGTCGAATTGCGAGAGTAGCCTGAGGATATGACTGAACTTCCGCTAACCCGCAGTTTCAAAGATGCCCACGGAATCGACATCACTTTTTATGAGTGGCCGGTTGCACACCCAAAGGGCGTTGTTCAATTGGTGCACGGTTTGGGTGAGCACGCTCGCCGCTATGACCACGTAGCAGAGGCATTGAATCGTGCGGGTTTTAGTGTTTATGCCGACGACCACCGCGGACACGGCGTAACTGGGCAGCGAATGACTGCCGAGGGAATTACAAAAAAACAAGGAAACCTTGGGCCCGGCGGAATGGCAGCAGTTTTCGCTGACACTCGTGCGCTCAGCCACCTGATTGTTGGTGAGAACCCTGAGGCGCCTTTGGTTTTGATCGGTCACAGTTGGGGTTCAATGATTGCCCAGCGACTTTTCAATAAATACTCGGATGAATATGACGGTCTCGTTCTGAGCGGTTCAACCCTGCTGCTTCCTGGAGTTCTACCAAGTTCTGGCTTCAACAAGAAGTGGGACAAAACCCAAAACCCGTCTGGCTATGAATGGCTAAGTCGAGATGGCGAAGTTGGCCGCGCTTTCTTGGCTGACCCAAAGAATTTTCCAGAGACTGCTATCCAAGCATTTGGCATCACCAACGTGCTTCAGCTTCTAGGTGCACCGAGCAAATCTATTGATTCGCATGTGCCGGTGCTTTTGATGGCTGGCTCAGACGACCCGCTAGGTGGGGAACGCGGAAACAAGTTGTTGCTTGATGCTTATCGTCGGGCCGGGGTGCAAGACACCGAATGCGTAGTCTATCACGATGCTCGTCACGAAATTTTCAACGAGACCAACAAGGATGAAGTTCTTGCTGACTTAGTCAACTGGCTAAATGATCGACTCAACCCAACCCAACACTTAGACGAGGTTTGATCATGGCCAAGAGGCAAAACTTAGTTCTGCGGGTTCTCAAATACATCGCATCGATGTTCAAGGCATCAGGCAAGGTTTTACTAAAGGGCGAAGCCTCCGATGCCGGGGGTGCAGTTGCCTCCGTTGCTATGTCGATTAACCCGGGCGGCACCGGGGGTAGCGCTGGCACAGGTTCATCGGCTGGCCCAGGTAGCGCAAGCTAACCTCGGCTGATTTCCGCTAAGCGGTGGGTGGATTCAGACCTAGTTTTTCACTTGCCTTGGCAACATTTGGCAGTCGGCAAGCTGCCGCAGCTTCATCAATTGGGTTCAAAAGCAGATCGTGGGTCTCAGGGCGTTTCTCCATGTAGCGAACCACATAAGAGCAAACTGGAACAATCTTTGCCTTGCCGGTGGCACGAACATCGGCAATGGCTTCGCGCATCAAAATTGCGGCAAGGTTTTTGCCCTGCTGGGCCGGGTCAACCTCGGTGTGCACGAAGTGAATCTCGCCAGGCATCAACGAGTAGTCAGCGTGGCCAACTTTTTTACCGTCAAGCCAGATCTCATAACGGTGCAAATCTGTGTTGTGGCGAACCTCTGGGTTGTTCACTTCGGTGCTCATGCTGTTAATCTCTTTCTGTGCCGGCAAATAACAGACTCTACTTCGGAGATAACCTCTCCATCTTGAAATCTATGCCCGCTGAGTCGGTTCAACTAATTTACATCGACCCACCCTTCAACACCGGCCGCACTCAAAAACGCGGTGCCAGCACCACAAAGCGAGTTGCAACTGGTGGCCGCGTTGGTTTCAAAGGTCGTCAATATGAGACCGTTCGTGAAGTTGTTTTGTCTTATGACGATGAATTTGCCGACTATTGGGCCTTCTTAGAACCGCGGCTTGAAGAAGCATGGCGATTGCTAAACGAGACAGGAACCCTGTATTTGCACCTCGATTATCGCGAGGCTCACTATGCCAAGGTCTTGCTTGATTCGTTGTTTGGCCGTGACTGCTTTTTGAATGAAATTATCTGGGCCTATGACTATGGCGGCAAGAGCACCAAACGCTGGCCATCAAAGCACGACACAATTTTGGTTTATGTAAAAGACCCTGCCAAGTACTACTTCAACTCAACCGAGGTAGACCGGGAGCCTTACATGGCCCCGGGTTTGGTGACCCCCGAAAAAGCTGAATTGGGCAAACTGCCCACGGATGTCTGGTGGCACACGATTGTTTCTCCAACCGGAAAAGAGAAGACCGGCTACCCAACCCAAAAACCAATGGGCATTTTGCGTCGAGTTATTCAGGCCTCTTCTAAACCGGGAGATGTAGTTCTAGATTTCTTTGCAGGGTCTGGCACCACCGGTGCAACTGCAGCCTCAATCGACCGTAAATTTATTCTGATTGACCAGAACCCAGAATCTATCGCTGTGATTACCGAGCGCTTGAAAAAAGCTGACGTGCCTTTTGAGCTTGTTGGCGAAGGCTAAGGCGCTTTCGCAAACTTACTGCGAAAACCATCGCAAGGGTAAGCAAAATCAAACAAGCGCTAACTGCCATTGCCATTCCATAGTTGGTTTGACCCGGTCTCGAGATCAGGGCAAATAACACTGTAGGCAGAGTTGCTTGGTCTCCGTATGCCAAAAGTGAAGCGGCACCGAATTCACCAATCGAGACAATCAGGGCGTAACCAATGGCGGTCAAAATAACATTGCGAATCATTCGAGATTCAATGTGCCACCAGGTTTGGCAGGCATTTGCGCCAGCGGTTGAGGCAGCCTCACGATGGTCGTTACCGAGAGACAACAAAGCAGGGTAAACCAAGCGAATAACCAGCGGCAGTGCCATCAGCGCCTGAACCAGTGGAATCACCAGCCAGCTCTCACGCAATGGAATTGGGCCCGAACCAAAGCTAATTAGGTAACCGAAACCAAGCACCACTGATGAAATGCCCATTGGCAACAGGAAAAGTACATCCATGCCTTTTTGAATGAAGTGCTGAACTCGAGTTTTGCTTGGGCGAGAAAGAAGCCAAGCGGCCAAGGTGCCCAAACAAACTGCGATGCTGGTTGAAATCACAACGTTTCTGAGCGTGTTCAGTGTTGCTTGGGCAACGCTAATGTTCAGTAGTTGGCGATCGCCTCGCGTTGAGAGATTAACAAAATTTTGAAGGCTGAATGCCCCATCAAACATGAACGCCTTGCTCAGCACCAGAACCAGCGGCGAGACAATCAAGATCAGCAGTGGCAGAACCGTGAAAGCTACGGCTGCCCAGTCTCGTCGATCGATTGAAGGCTTTGGGCTTCCTTCGTCAACCTGTTCGATGCCAATCGAAGTCTTGACGATGTTCTCGCTAATTGTGAACGCCACAACCGTGAGCAAGGTTTGAAACAGCGCCAGAGCTGAGGCTTTCGGGAGGTCAAGCAATTGCACAGCCGAGAGCGCGATCTCAGTTTCAACCGAGTGAACTAGACCGCCACCGATAACCAAAATAATGCCGTAACTGGTTGAGCAAAACAAAAATGTTAGGGCTGCTGCCGACACCACGGCTGGCTTAAGTTGCGGAAGGCTGATCGAAATCAGGGTTCTAAATCGGCCGGCACCGGCAAGCTCGGCAGCCTCTTCGGTTTCGTTATCCATTGTGGCCCAAACCCCGCCGATGGTTCGAACCGTAATCGAATAATTCACAAAAACGTGCGCTGCAATAATCACCGGAATAGCTGGCAAATCGCGAAAGTTGCTAAAAGCAATTGCAACGATGATGGTTGGCAGAACCAGCGGAACGGTGATTAGCGCGCGAATAAATCGCTGCCCAAAGAACCGGCGGCGATAAAGAATGTAGGCGCCCGGAATGCCCAGCAGAAGGCAAATGATTGTCGAAATTGCAGCTTGCCAAATGGTGAACCAAATTGCCTCGGCAGTCTCAGATTGACCAAAGATTTTTAGCCAATCGCTGCTTAGACCCAGGCCCAGAATTCGGCCCAGCGGCAAGTAGAACAGCACCGCCACAAAAAGTAGCGGGGCTGCCCACAGTGCCAATCTTTTGATCATGAATTCAATCTAAGGTGATTACTCACCCAAGATCGCAGACCAGGTCTCAAGCCAGGTCTTGCGATTAGCCGCGATGTCTAGCTCGCCGCCAACTGGTGCGCTGGCAGCTGGTGCCCAAGTTGACCAGGTCTCTGGCAGTGCAACACCCGCTACCGCCGGATACACATACATGCTGTCTGGCAGTGTTGACTGAAACTCAGTCGATGTTAAAAACTCGATGAACTTAGCGGCATCGGTTGGGTTCTTTGCGTTCGCAAGGACACCTGCATACTCGGTCTGCCTGAAGCAGCCATCCAAGATTGATTCGGTTTGACTTTCGCCATTGTCTCGAACTTCAAAAGCCGGTGAAGAAGAGTAGCTCAGAACGATCGGGTAATCGCCGGCGCCTGATGAACCAGAGAAGTCAGTGAAATAGGCGTCTTCCCAGCCTGCGGCAACTTTCACGTCGTTAGCTGCCAAGGCCCGCCAATACTGCTGGTATCCCGAGTTACCGAATACCGAAACTGTGGCAGCCAAGAAGGCCATGCCAGGTGAAGAAGTTGCCGGGTTGGTCACAACTGTAAGACCCTTGAACTCTGGCTTGGTCAGGTCGCTGATCGAAGTCGGCGCTGCCTGTTCGTGAGTGCTGAACCAGGTTTTGTCATAGTTGAAGCACACATCGCCAAAGTCGATAGCGGTCATTTGCCCATCGACAATTTGGTTTTCATCAGCAACACTCGCAAAAGTGTTGTCGATGCCATAGAACAGGTCACCAATCGGGGCATCCTTGGTGAGCACTAGTTTGTTGGTCATCGCGCCAGCATCGCCGGCCTTAACCTGAGTCACTTTGATGCCAGTATCTTTGGTGAATTTTGCCAATAGCGTCTCGTCAAAAACAGCTGAGTCGTGCGTGACAACTGTGATTTCGTGATTGGTTGGTTCGGCAGCTGCGCAACCGGTTAGTGATGTGACGGCCATTGATGCAAGCCCTGCGGCGATGGCGATTTTCTTAAATGCGTTTTGCACTGTCGTGCCCTTCTAATTTGAATAGGGCACGGGTTAGAGGTCCTCCCTGCGCTGGCATTACCCAGATCAGGTTTGACGGTCGAAGATTACGGAATCTTCCTCTCAGTCAGCTGTTAGCTAACTCCCGTGTAGTTCAAGGATAAAACAAAGCCGGCCCCAGGTAAATCAAAACCTGAGGCCGGCAAAGTTGTTTGTCGATTACCCCATTGATTCGAGACGTGCTTCGGCTGCCTTGGCAGCAACGCCAGACTGGGTACGAAGTGGAATCTCTTTCACAAACCATGAGAGCACGAAAGCAACAGCAATTACAGCAGCTGCCGAGTTGAATACAACTACTCCAGCCTGGGTAAAGGCCACCAAGATTGGCTCTGAGATCTCAGGCGAGATGGTCTGCAAGAACGATGAGTCTTTTGCAACCAAATCACTTAGACCACCAGGGCCGGCCTGGGTGAGCACTGCGTTTTCAGGAAGGCTCATCAATTCAGGCTTTGCCTTAAGAACTGCGGCAATCTGCTCGCCAATCCAGGCGCCCTTGTCGGCAAGAGTCGCAAACAAGATTGATAGGAACACTGCAACACCAGTGGTTCCACCCATTTGTCTGAAGAAGGTTGATGACGATGTAGCTACACCGATGTTGGCTGCTTCAACCGAGTTTTGGGCGGCAACGGTTAAAGTCTGCATCAACTGACCCAGCCCTAGACCTAGCACCACCATTCCAATAGAAATCTGCCAAATCTCCCAGTCGTAGGTCATCTGACCAAAGTAGATATACGCAATGGTCATGAGGCCGGTTCCGCCGACCATAAAGATCTTGTATTTTCCGGTGCGGCCGGTGATGATTCCTGAACCCATAGATGCAGTCATCATTCCGATGGTCATCGGAATCATCAGTAGACCTGCTTCGGTTGGGCTTGCTCCGTCAACAATCTGAAGGATCAATGGAATGGTCATCATTCCACCGAACATTCCAACACCCACGATTACACCCATGATTGTGGTCATGCTGAAGGTGCGTGATTTGAAAAGGTGAAGCGGCAAAATTGCATCCGTGCCCATTTTGCGTTCAATCAAAATGAAGGCCACGATACCAATTGCGCCGGTTGCGTAAAGCGCAATTGAAGACGAGCTATCCCAGCCCCAGTCGCGACCGTTCTCGGCAACCAAAAGCAATGGAACAACAGCCACGATGATTGCAGCAGCACCCCACCAGTCAATGCGTGACTTGCGAGCGGTGTGAGGCACGTGCAAGAACGCGACCACCATAAGCAATGCCACGATACCTATTGGCAGATTGATCAAGAAGATCCAGCGCCAGCCATCAATAAACAAGAAGGTGTCGATGTCTGCGAACAGACCTCCGATAAGTGGGCCGAGCACTGATGAAGTACCGAACACGGCCATGAACATGCCCTGGTAGCGCGCACGCTCTCTCGGCGGAACGATGTCGGCAAGGATCGTTAGCGACAGGGTAAACAAACCACCGGCACCTATTCCCTGGAATGCTCGCCAAGCGGCTAACTCAAACATGGTGTTTGAGAATGCGCCGGCAACCGAGCCAACCACGAACACAATGATCGCGAAGATAAATAGGCGACGACGACCAAAAATGTCACCAAGCTTGCCATAAAGCGGGGTGGTGATGGTCGAGGTGATGAGGTAGGCAGTGGTTGCCCATGCCTGGAGTTCGAGGCCTTGAAGGTCGTCGGCAATGGTGCGCATTGCGCTACCAACCACCGACTGGTCTAGGGCTGAAAGGAACATTCCAGACATCAAACCGGCAAGTACCAGCATGATTTGTCTGTGTGTCATAACACCGGTTTTGGCCGATTCGGCCGCAGCGGCCTTGCGTTCTGCACGCGCCATAGGGCGGGTCTCGTTTCATAAAAAGTTAGGCTTGAATTTATGTTCAAGCCTAGTCAAAGCAAATGGAAAGTATTTCTAACTTTTCCAACGTTGCTTTGCGTGCTTTTACTTCCCGCTACAGCAAGTTCTGCGGTTGATTCAACACCCAGCCCTTCGCCATCGGTTAGCCCGTCGACTGACCCATCGGTTAGCCCGAGCCCGAGCCCAACAGTGTCACCGAGCCCTAGGCCAAACCTGCGTTTGATTGGTGACATAGACAGTGCGTCATCGATTCAAGTTGTTGTGAACAAGAAGAGAAGACTGCGGCCAATCACGTACAAACCAGCAGAGTTCAGATATTTCAATGGTGTTCCACTAGCTCAGGTTGCATACCAGCCACTCAAGCGGCTTCAGGCCGCCATGAAAGCCGCAGGAGCCGGCACATTAATCTTGAACAGCGGCTACCGCAGTTACGAATCTCAAGCGGCTATCTATGCTCAAAAAGTCGCTCAACTAGGCTTAACAGCTGGTGAGCGATTGGCCGCCCGACCTGGATATTCGGAACACCAAACTGGTTTAGCAGCCGATGTTAGTGCTTATGGCCAAGGCTGCGTAATTAACATTTGTTTCTCAAAAACAGACGCAGGCGAGTGGATAGCGGCCAACGCTCGTAGGTACGGATTCATAATTCGATACCCACACGGCAGTACATCATCTTCATGGACCGGTTACCAATTTGAACCCTGGCACCTTAGATACGTCGGCGTCGAGGTTGCCACTGACATGTATAGGCAGAGCATCTACACTCTCGAAAAATATCGAATGTTGCCAAAAGCCCCGAACTACTAAAGCCAAATAGTTTTTGGTTGCCGTTTAGCCAAGTACTGAATCAACCAAAGTTTTGGCCTCGGCTTGAACCTGAGCCAA
>CAZIFS010000003.1:37706-43479 GCA_964539165.1 uncultured Rhodoluna sp.
TTTAGCCAAGTACTGAATCAACCAAAGTTTTGGCCTCGGCTTGAACCTGAGCCAAGTGATCTTCACCCTTGAACGATTCGCCATAAATCTTGTAGACGTTTTCAGTTCCTGATGGGCGAGCGGCAAACCAAGCGTTTTCAGTCTCAACTTTCAAGCCACCCAGGGCTGCACCGTTACCCGGAGCGTGAGTCAAAATTGCTGTGATCTTTTCGCCAGCTAACTCGCTTGCTGTAACCGCATCTGCCGAAAGTTTGCCCAATTTCGACTTTTGCTCCAAAGTTGCTGGGGCATCGATACGCGCATAAGCGGGTGCACCGAACTTTGCGGTTAGGTCGGCGTAGTGCTGCGTTGGAGTCTTGCCAGTAACAGCAGTGATTTCAGATGCAAGCAGAGCAAGAATTAAGCCATCTTTATCGGTCGACCAGGCTTTGCCGTCGAGGCGCAAGAATGAGGCGCCGGCAGATTCTTCGCCACCGAAACCCACTGAACCGTCGATTAGACCTGGCACAAACCACTTGAAACCAACCGGCACTTCAATCAGTTTGCGACCAAGATCGGCAACCACGCGGTTGATGATTGAAGACGAAACCATGGTCTTGCCAACTGCAGCATCAGGGGCCCAACCCGGACGGTTTCGGTAGAGGTAATCGATTCCAACCGCCAAGAAGTGGTTCGGATTCATTAAACCGCCATCGCGAGTAACAATGCCGTGGCGGTCTGCATCTGCGTCGTTTCCGGTTGAAATGTCGAAACGATCGCGACCCTCGATCAATGAAGCCATTGCAAATGGGCTCGAGCAGTCCATGCGAATTTTTTCATCCCAGTCAAGGCTCATAAAGCCGAACTGAAAATGAACCTTTGGGTTAACCACGGTGAGGTTCAAGTTGTAGCGCTCGCCAATCGCCCCCCAGTAATCAACCGAAGCTCCACCCATAGGGTCAGCTCCAATCGAAACGTTGGCAGCGCGAATTGCATCCATGTTCAAAACATCGCCGAGCTGCGAAACATAGTTGTCTCTGAAGTGAAATTTCTGAGCGTTCGGGGTCGCTCGCTTCACCGCACGAGAACCATCCAGGATGATTTCGTTTGCGCGCGCAGCTACCCAGTTGGTGGCATCTGAATCAGCTGGGCCACCGTGAGGAGGATTGTACTTAAAGCCGCCGTCGGTTGGTGGGTTGTGGCTTGGGGTGATGACCAATCCGTCGGCCAAGCTCGGGTCGTCAATAGCCTTGCCCTCGTTGTGGTTGATGATGGCCACCGAAACTGCTGGGGTCGGAACGTATCGATCCTCAGCGTCGACAAAAGTCGCAATGTCATTACCCGCAAGAACCTCAAGCGCGGTCTGCTCAGCTGGTCCCGAAAGCGCATGGGTGTCTTTGCCTACATAAATTGGGCCATGGATGTTCTCTTTGCGGCGGTACTCAACAATCGCCTGGGTGATTGCTGCAATGTGGGCCTCATTGAACGAACCATTCAGCGAAGTGCCGCGGTGACCGGAGGTTCCAAAAGCCACCTTTTGTTCGGCGGTGGTTACATCTGGGTGAATTTCAAAATAGGCGTCAATCAGTTTGTTGACATCGACTAGATCAGATTGTTGGGCTTTTTGGCCGGCACGAGCACTCATACATACATTTTGGTCGTTAACCTTTATGTATGTCACCTGATGCAAATAACAGTTCGGAATCAAAGACCTACGCCTACCTCGGGCCGATCGGTACTTTTACTGAACTGGCGCTCGCCCAGGTTGCCGAAGCCAAGGGCGAGCACTGGTTGCCGGTGGCGCATGTGCAAGAGGCTATCGATGCGGTAATTACCGGCGAAGCCTTTCGTGCGGTTATTCCGGTTGAGAACTCAACCGACGGTGGCGTGACGGCAACCTTGGATGCCCTTGCGGCCACAGACAACATTCACATCTATGGCGAATACCTCGTGCCGGTGACCTTCAACATGGTCGCCCGACCAGGCACCAAGATCTCAGATATTCGCACCGTTTCAACCCACCCGGTTGCTTACGCGCAAACTCGCAAGTGGTTATTTGAGAACGTTCCCGGTCACTCATATGTTCCGGCTAGCTCAACCGCTGCCGCTGCTGCCAACTTGCTAGATGAAAACTCAATTGCCGAGGCTGCAATTGCTGCCCCAAGCATTACTTCTCACTATGCGCTTGAAACTTTGGCTGAAAACATTGGCATTCACAAGCATGCCGAAACTCGCTTTTTGCAGATTGGTCTTGAGGCTACTGAAGACGACGCTCACTCTGCGCCAGCCAGAACCGGCCGTGACAAGACTTCGGTGATTGTTGAGTTGCCTGACGACCACCCCGGCGCTCTCCTTGAAATGTTGCAACAGTTTGCATCAAGAGGCATCAACCTAACTCGCATTGAGAGTCGACCGATTGGCGACCGCCTGGGCCGCTACCGTTTCAACTTGGATGCCGAAGGCCACATTGCCGACCCAGAGATGGCTGCAGCTCTGAAGGGTCTCGAGCAGTTCAGCCCGCAGGTATTGTTCTTGGGTTCATATCCACGCGCACAGAAGCGCGCCTAACAAGCCTGCCTGCACCTAGAGGCGCATGACAATTGCTCGTGGTTGAACTTCGAACTCAACCTCACGAATCATTCCGATAGAGTCGCCATCAATTTGCATGTGCACTGGGCGATCTGGTGTAACGCGAATCTTGGTTCCGCTTAGGTTCTCAATCGTCTTGACGTTGGCCGAAGCATCGAGCAATTGTTTGCCAACCCGACTCAGCCTCAAGAGTTGATTGCCCCAGGTAACCCGACCCCAAAAACCAATCCAGTTCCAGAATCTGCGCGGACCAATCGCGGCTACGTCGAGGCGGCCGTCATCCAAGCGCGCATCTGGCATAAGTGAGAGATTGCCAGGCAACCAACCCGCGTTGCCGATTAGCAACGAAACAACCTTCACATGGCGGGGTTCACGGTTATCAACTTGAACCCTGAGGTTTTCAAACAATGTTGGCAGCGAACGCAGGCCGCCCTCAACGTAGGCAAACCAGCCGATGGCCTTTTTGAGCCGAGGGTCAGTCTTAGCAAAAATCTTGGCATCTAGGCCCACACCGCCCATGACCGAGAAAATTAATTCGGCACGAGTGCCGTCATCTTTAATGACTCGGGCCAACCCCAAATCAATTGGGTGACGATTACCGGTTAGGCCACGAATAACCGAACGACGCAAATCGGTTAGGTCGAGGCGCAGGTTGCGTGCCAGAACGTTGCCGGTTCCTGCTGGAACGATGCCAACGGTAACTCGTCGGGTATCGTAATCCTCGGTTTTGGAAATCGCCTCCAGACATTCGCGAACAGTGCCATCGCCACCAACAATAAGCAAGCGAGTAGCGCCTTGTGCCAGTGCTCTGAGCACCTGCACTCCACCGGTCTCGTTCTCGGATGTAGGCAACCACAAAGTTGGCTCCCATCCGAGTGGAAGAACAGTCATCTCGACTGCGGCAGAAAGTTTTTTGCTATCAACGCGGCCAGGAAAATAAATCACCGCCGCACGCTTCTTGGTGCTCATGTCTTTAGCCTAGTCAGGGGCAGCAGGTAACCTTGAGGGGTGATTGATCTAAACCTGCTCAGAGACAACCCAGACGCAATTAAGGCATCTCAGCGTGCCCGTGGCAACGACGAATCGATCGTTGACCAGGCCATAGAAGCCGATGCCACCTGGCGCCGCTGCTTGCAAGAGTTCGAGAACCTGCGCGCCGAGCAGAACGCCGCTGCCAAGTTGGTCGGCTCTGCCTCTAAAGAAGACCGCCCTGCGCTAATTGCGGCGGGTCAGGTTTTGGCCGACAAAGTTAAGGCTGCCCTCGAGATTGCCAATGCCGCGCAAGCAAGCCTTGATGCCATCATCTGGAAGATCGAGAACGTAGTCATCGAAGGAATCCCCGCCGGTGGCGAAGAGAACTTCACCGTGATCAAAGAAGTTGGAACCAAAGCCAAGTTTGATTTCGAACCACGCGACCACGTAGCCCTTGGCGAGCTTCTTGACATCATCGACATCGAGCGCGGCGTCAAGGTTTCTGGCTCACGGTTTTATTTCTTGAAGGGCTGGGGTGCACGTCTAGAAATTGCCATGATGAACTTGGCTCTTGATCTGGCTGCAAAAAACAACTTCACAGCACTGATCACTCCAACACTGGTTCGCCCAGAGGTTATGGCTGGCACCGGTTTCTTGGGTGAGCACGCTGACGAAATCTACTACCTACCAGCAGACGACCTCTACCTGACCGGCACATCTGAGGTTGCGCTCGCCGGATACCACCGCGACGAAATCATCGATCTTTCAAATGGCCCTCTTCGCTATGCCGGTTGGAGCACTTGCTACCGCCGCGAAGCAGGCTCGGCTGGTCGAGACACCCGAGGCATTCTGCGTGTTCACCAGTTCAACAAGCTCGAGATGTTTAGCTACATCAAGCCTGAAGATGCTGAGCAAGAGCACCTAAACCTCTTGGCATTTGAAGAGGCAATGCTTCAGGCTTGTGAACTTTCATACCGAGTGATTGACACAGCGGCTGGAGACCTTGGTTCATCAGCAGCTCGCAAATATGACTCTGAAGCCTGGGTGCCAAGCCAGCAGACCTATCGCGAGCTAACCTCTAGCTCAAACTGCACCACATATCAGGCTCGCCGTTTGAATGTTCGATACCGCGATGAAAACGGCAAGACCCAAACTGCTGCAACGCTGAACGGCACCCTGGCAACAACCCGTTGGTTGGTGGCAATTCTTGAGACTCACCAGCAGGCTGATGGTTCGGTACGTATCCCAGAAGCCCTTCGCCCTTACCTTGGCGGCACAGAAGTCATCTCACCTAAATGACCCTTGCGATTGGCGATGATCGTTGGCTAATTGCCATCGACATTGATGGAACCCTGGTGCATGACGACGGCTTTTTATCCGAGGCGGTAAAAACCGAGGTAGCTCGCGTGCGCTCACTCGGTCACGAGGTTGTGGTTGCAACCGGCCGAAGTGCAGCTAACGCTGTTCCCGTGGTTCGTGAAATCGGCATTCACCACGGGTTCAGTGTCTGTTCAAATGGTGCAGTCACCGTTGAAATCAAACCCGACACCGAACGCGGTTTTGTGCCTCACGAGGTAATCACTTTTGATCCACGTCAGGTTCTGACTGAGTTAATTGAATGGGTTCCTAAGGCGCACTTCGCTGTTGAAGATGTTGACGGCAGTTATCGTTTTCACAAGCCTTTTCCGGCTTATGCCCTCGGGGCCGAAAACCATGAGACACCTCTCGAAGAACTTATGAATCACCCTGTTTCAAGAGTTGTAGTGCTTTCACCCGAGCAAGAGGTTGAAGAATTCTTGAGCCGCATTGCCAACGTTGGCCTGCACTCGGTTTCGTATGCCATCGGTTACAGCGCTTGGCTAGACATTTCTCCTTCGGGTGTGAGCAAGGCTTCAGCGCTTGAGAAGCAGCGCGCAGAACTTGGCATTAAACCAAACCAGGTGATTGCCATTGGCGATGGCCGCAACGACATGCAAATGTTCGAGTGGGCAAAGTCTGGTGGCGGGCTCGCTTTCGCAATGGGCCAGGCTCCAGAAGAAGTAAAACAGGCGGCAACGGCAGTGACCTCGGCTGTCGAAGACGACGGCGTTGCCCATGTGCTGTCTGGCTTTGAGGGCATCCTCTTCTCCCGCTCAAGCTAGCCAATTTACAGGCGCCGATTTTTCAGGTAAACTTTCTCTTACGGAAGCGTGCCGGAGCGGCCGAACGGAACAGTCTTGAAAACTGTCGTAGT
>CAZIFS010000004.1:0-40369 GCA_964539165.1 uncultured Rhodoluna sp.
GGGTTCAGTAATTAAGAAGCGCCGCAAGCGTATGTCTAAGAAGAAGCACCGCAAGCTGCTTCGCAAGACTCGCCACCAGCGTCGCAATAAGAAGTAAGTCGCTAAACCGGCTTACTCAACAAAAATCCCGTCAAGTTATCTTGACGGGTTTCTTGTTTAACCAGGTTTATTTGTTGGCGCGAAGTTCGCGTTTTTTAAAATCTAGGATGGGCCATTCGGCAGCGGTTGCATAGCGCTTGAGCGCTGCATCTGGGTTCACCGCAATGGCGTGACCAACTGCGGTTAGCAGAGGCAAATCATTCACGCTGTCGCTGTAGGCATAAGAACGTTTGAGGCTAATGTTGCGCTCTTTGGCCAGCGCCTTGATTGCCTTGCGCTTGTGCTTGCCGTGAAGGGTCTCGCCAACCAACTTGCCGGTCAAAATTCCGTCTTTGCGTTCAACCAGTGTGCCAAGGCCGCCGGTTAGGCCCAAACGGTGAGCAATAACGTCTGCAATTTCTTTTGGTGTTGCTGTGACCAGCCAAACTTCTCGGCCAGCAGCGATGTGCTCGCGCGCAAGGCGAACGGTTTCGGGCCATAACTTTGGTGCGATGTAGTTCTCATAAACTTCATCGGTCAAAGCCGCTAGGTCATCAGCTTTGTGGCCTTCGATCAGGCCAAGGGCACGATCACGAATCTCATCCACGGTGTTTAGGGTTTCGCCGCGAGCAATAAAACGGGCCTGTTGCCAAGCAAAACGCCAAAAATCGGTGCGGTTAAAAAAGCCCTTTTTGAAGGCTGCTTTGCCGAATAGAAAACTGCTCGAACCTCGCAAAATGGTGTTGTCAACGTCAAAGAACGCGGCTTCGATCTTTGGCATCTCATTTGGGGTTTTCGGCACGGTTTAAGTGTAGTTGCCAGCGGGTTCAAGGCCCTGCCATAGGCTAAAAGGGTGAACATTGAACTGACTCTCTTGGGCAAGCCTGGCTGTCATCTTTGCGATGACGCGCGGGCCGCGATTCAAGAGGTGCTTGCCGATTTTCAGATTGCTAACCCGGCGGCAGTGGTCAGTGTGATTGAAAAAAATATCTTGGATGATGAAGCTTTGCGCATCAAATACTTCGAAGAAATTCCGGTGCTGCTAATTGATGGCAAGGTTCACAACTACTGGCGAATTGATAAGACTCGGTTGGCTAAGGCTCTGGATGCTTCGATCTCGCGCCCAAGGTTTCTAAAAAACAACCGTTGTGTGAGCTAGGGGATTAAATGCGTTGGTTTCTGAAGAAGTTCTGGTTTCCGATTTTGATGATTCTGCTCTCGCTCTTGGGTCGCAGGTATCCGTGGGCTGCGAAAGCCAAAGAAGTCATTTCTAAATTCATCTAGATTCAACGCGCCGATAAATCGGCAGACTTGCTTAATACTTACTCAGTATGTATTAATTGCAACATGAGCGTAAAACACAGCCTGCTTGCGATTTTGAACCTTGGCGATTGCCACGGTTATCAATTGCGCCACGAACTTGAAAGTCGCACCGGCGACACCTGGCCTATCAACGTTGGGCAGATTTATTCGACCCTTGAGCGCCTTGAGCGCGACGGCTTGGTGTCAGCAAGTGATGTGAACGCCGACGGCCAGATTCGATATTCGATCACAGCTAACGGCCGCATCGAAGCTGCTCGCTGGCTAACCAGCCCAGTTGAACGCACCCAGCAGAATCGCGATGAGCTTGCTATGAAGCTTGCGCTTGCTGTCACCTTGCCCGGCGTTGACGTGGAAAGAATCTTAAGTGTTCAGCGTTTGGCCGCGCTACAGAACCTTCAGTTGCTAACCACTGCCAAGAAAAACTCAGATGAGAGTCAAGCAAGTGACCTCGCCTGGATCTTGGTCATTGATTCTCAAATCTTTAGCGCAGAAGCCGAGCTTCGTTGGCTAGATCACGTCGAAGGGTTGCTTAGCAAGAGCGCCGCGCGCGGGCTTGAGACCCAAATCAGTATTCAACCGATCACGGCCCGTCGTGGTCGTCCGGCAAAAACCAAATAGTAGGGGGCAACAAAATGACAGAACTTCTCATCAACCTGAGTGGCATTAGAAAAACTTATGGCTCAGGCGACACTGCCGTTGAGGCTCTCAAGGGCGTAGACCTTCAGGTTAGCGAAGGCGAGCTAGTTGCAATCATGGGCGCATCTGGTTCGGGCAAGTCAACCTTGCTATCTATTGCCGGAGGTCTCGAAAAACCAACCCAGGGCTCAGCCATGGTTGCTGGTTTTGAACTGTTCGCGAGCAGCCCAGCAGTGATTGCTCGTTTGCGTCGCCAGACACTCGGATACGTTTTTCAAGACTTCAACTTGATTCCGGCGCTGAGTGTGATTGAGAACGTTGCCCTTCCACTTGAACTAGATGGAGAAAGGCGCTCAGCCGCTCGTGCTGCCGCGCTTGAATCACTAAAGACCATGGGTATTGAAGAATTAGCAAGACGCTTTCCGGATGAAATCTCGGGCGGTCAGCGTCAACGCGTTGCCATTGCCCGAAGCATCGTTGGCCCGCGCAAGGTGATTCTGGCCGACGAGCCAACCGGGGCCCTCGATAGCAGAACCGGTGAGGCTGTTATCCGTGCCCTTCGTTCACGAATTGATGCGGGTGCCGGCGGCATCTTGGTTACTCACGATGCAAAAAACGCTGCCTGGGCAGACCGAATCTTGATCATTCGCGACGGCTTGATTGTTGACGAAACCAGAACTCAGCGTGACCTAAACGGGTTGATCGAAAATGCTTAACAAATCGCGAGCTAATACAAATAGTCGCCTTCTGGCGTTGACTTTGGCAAGACGATCGATGAAGCGAAATCTTCTTCAGTCGGTGCTGATAATTTTGGTTATTGCAATGCCAGTAGCCGCCGGAGCCTTTGGCCTGGTTTACAACGAAAGCACCAAACCGAATGCCCCTGAGTCGGTGGCAATGTCATTGGGTAAAACCCAGGCTCGACTGCACGCCGATCTGTTGCCAGATCTGAATAACTATCAGCTGCCAACCGAGGGCGAAGCCTTTCAATTCACCAGAGATGGGTCATGGGTAGAGCCAGACCAAGGTGTTGCGATGGTCGACCCTAGAACCCTATTGGTGGGTTATGAATGGATTCCTGAGCGAATTGACACTGCCACAGTCAAGACTGCTAGCGGTCAAGGAAACGTCACATTGGTTGAGGGTGCAGCTTGGAGCCCCGAACTTGAAGGCAGATTCTTCGACCTAGTCGGAAATACCCCGAAAAACGAGCACGAGATCATGCTCAACCAGCAGGCCCTTGAACGCTTGGGAGTGGCAATCGGCGACCAAGTAACTCTGGTTCAATCAGGTGATTCGTTCCAGGTTGTCGGAACACTCGAATTCGTAAAAGCGGCCCGAACTGCTTCTGTCATTTATGCAATGCCAGGCTCGGTGTCTAGCATTCCAGTGGCACTTGAAAGCTACAGTTTTTATGCAGTTGGCGAAAAAGCCGTTGAATGGTCGCAAATCGATGCCATGAACAAGCAAGGCGTTGGCGTTCTGTCTCGCGCAGTAATTTTGAATCCACCAGCCGATTCAGATGTTCCGCTTTATCAAGCGGGTTGGTACAACCAAGGTGGATTCTTAACCATCTTGAGCCAGCTGCTGGCGCTGATTTTCTTGGTTCCGCTGGTGCTATTGCCTGTTGCCGTTCTCGCTGGTTCGGCGTTCTCTTTTGGTGCACGCCGCCAAGCTAAAACACTTGCAGTTATTTCATCTCTCGGTGCTAATGCCAAATTGCTCAGATTCATCACAGTTGCAAATGGGCTTTGGCTGGGCTTGCTAGGAGGAATTCTCGGAGTAGGGATCGGCGCTTCAGCCGCCGCGATTGGGTTACCTCTGTTGACCAATGGGTCGCGTGTTGCTTACCCAGGATTTCATCTGCCGGTTTTGCTTCTGCTAATAGCTGGTTTGAGCGGTGCACTCATCGGTGCCATCGTCAGCCTAGTTCCGGCTTATGCGGCAGCCAAGGTAGATGTGCTCAGCACGCTTCGCGGAATTCGGGCCTCGGCTAAAGTGCAGAAGAAATCAGGAATCGGCGGTTTGGTAACACTAGCGGCCGGTGCCGCTATTTCGATTGGCGCACTTTTAGGAGTGCAATACCTAACCGAGGCCATCAGTACCAATGCCATCGACCCGCTGACCGGATTCTCAAATATTCCAATGCTGCTTTTGGCGATTGCCTGTGGCTCTGCGGTCATGATTATTGGTCTGCTTATTGGCTCGGGTTGGCTTTTGATTCTGGCGCGAAAAATATTCAAGCGCCTAGGTACGGCCGCAAATTATGCAACCAATGACCTTATCTATAACCGAAAGCGCTACACCTCGGTTATTGCATCGGTGTTGGCTACTTCGTTTGTTGGAGCCACTGTTCTAACCATGTTCTTTTCGTTCGGCGAGTATGGGCGCGAGAACTACAAACCAAACGGCGAGGTAAACCAACTAACCTACGATGCTTCATCTATCGGCTGGAGCATGTCAGAGGCAAATGATCTTGAGCTGCTCAAGGCAAGATACGAAAATCGCGATTCTGTGCTTGATGACACAATCATCACGGCCAACAACATCGCGCCGGCAAAATCGGCAACCATCATTCAAATGCACCGCCAGTATTCAAGCTTCACCTTGAATTTGCCGATTGGTGCTGAGGGGCAGCAGCCATACGTTGCTCCAAACCCAAAGATGCTTTGCCCATGGATGGAAGGCAGCGCCTACTTCGACGAGTTTCAGGTGATGCAAAATGAGCAGGACTACGCGGCTCAAGGAGAGCTAACTAGCCGACCTGAGCTTCAAGGTTGCGATCAACTTTCTAACCCAACCGGTCAGTTCGTCGTGGCAACTCCCCAGGAGTTCAGAGCACTCTTGGGCGGTCGAGTCGATAACCAGGCCGAGGCGGCTCTTGCCGCTGGCGGCGCAGTGGTATTTCATCCGGGGCTACTTGAAAACGGAAAGCTGAAAATTCAGTGGTTTGATTCAGGAGTTGACTCTGCTCTGTTTGGGCAGGCGCCTTATGGGCCAGACGGTATGCCTCTGCTTGGTAAAGATGGATTGCCCTTTGAACTAGGTGAACCAAGCAAAGTAGCCGAGGTTGATGCGGTGGTTAGCAAATCGAACAACTATCAGATGAGCAAGGTGCTTAGCCCCCAGGCTGCTGCCAAACTCGGAATTGACTATTCGCCATGGATGGCAGTGGTCAACTTCGCCGACAAACTTGGTTTTTCCCAGTCCGACGCGCTCGCGGCGAACATATCTGAGGGCTACATGTATGAAGCTGGCTATTCAGTGGATACCGAATTCATCGCGTGGCTCATCACCGCAGCGGTTGCGTTCTTTATCTTGGCTTCTACCTCAATCGCGTTGGGCTTGGCTCAGATCGAAAGCCGAGCTGACCAATCGACACTTGGTTCAATCGGCGCACCAAAGCGGTTCAGAGCAAATGTCTTAGGCGGCCAGGCCTTGGTGCTAACCGGTTTCGGCACCGTGCTTGGTTCGGGCATCGGAATCTTCTTGGCCTGGGCCATAACCTCAGCAGCTGGGGGCACGTTCGGTGTGGAAATGTTCCACTTGCCGGTTGCGCAAACCGCTGCGGTTGTTGTCGGAATTCCGCTGGTGGCCGGATTATTGTTCTGGCTCGGAACACCGGCACGCTCTACCTTCAAGGCACGCCTTTCAATCGACTAATTGATTGGCTAAACAAATGAAAATCCCCCGACCAATAGGTCGGGGGATTTTCAATAAGCAACAAAGCTTTATGGCTCCAAGCGATTTGGGCCGCGGAATAAGAATCCAACTTCACGGATGTTTGGCTGGTGCAAAAGCAGCATCAGAACTCGAAGTAGACCCATGCCGAAACCACCGTGTGAAGGTGCTCCGTACTTGAAGAAGTCAAGGTAAGTCTGCAGACCCTCTGGCTCCAGACCCTTGGCCTTCACCTGCTCAATCAGAACATCCAAGCGGTGTTCACGCTGTGCGCCGGTGGTGATCTCGGTGCCTCGCCAAATTAGGTCATAGCTCTTGGTTAGGGCCTGGTTGTCTTCGTGACGCATGTGATAGAAAGGGCGCACGGTTGCTGGGTAATCGGTTACAAACACAAACTCGTGGCCGTGGGTCTCTTGAGCCCAAGCGGCAATTTGACGCTCACCCTCAGGGTCTAGGTCGCCACCGCGTTCTACGGTGTGGCCGCGGCCCTTGATAATTTCGATTGCCTCAAGCAGCGGAACACGTGGGAACGGAATCGAAGGCACCTGAACCTCAACACCAAAGTGCTTCAAGATTTCTTCGCCGTGCTTTTCTTTTACCGCACTGATGGCACGGTGCAGCAATTGCTCCTGAATCGCCATCACGTCTTCGTGTGAATCAATCCATGAAACCTCGATGTCAACCGAAACAAACTCGGTGGCGTGACGAGAGGTGAATGATGGGTCGGCACGGAACACTGGGCCAATTTCGAAGATCTTGCCAAGACCAGACATCATTGCCATCTGCTTGTAGAACTGCGGAGACTGAGCAAGGTAAGCGTGGGTCTCAAAGTATTCAAGCTTGAAAAGTTCTGCGTTTGATTCTGAAGCCGAAGCCATCAACTTAGGTGAGTGAATCTCAACAAAGTCGTTCTCGGCCCAATACTGACGCCAAGCGTTTTCGATGGTGGTCTGAATGCGGAACACCAAATTCATCTCAGGGCGGCGCAGGTCAAGGAATCTCCAGTCCATGCGCTTGTCGATCGAGGTGTCATCTGCAATCGGGGTCTCTGGGTCGGCAAGAGTGACAATTTCAAGGTCGTCGAGCTGAATCTCAAGGCCGCCAAGCTTTACGCGCTCGTCGTGCACCAAACGACCGGTGATCCAAACGAATGAACCATTAGTCAAGCCCGAAACCTTGGCAGCTAGAGCGTCATTTTCATCCGGGGCATCGTTGATAACTGGGCGAGGGTAGGTAACCTGCACATCGCCTGATTCATCACGGATAATTACGAACTGAATGCGCTTCTGATCGCGAAGCTTTTCAACCCATCCACCAACGGTAATCACGCCGTCTGGCAGGGCTGCAAGGTCTTTTACTAGGGCACGGGCTCTCATAAGGGTCAAGTTTAGCCGAGGGTAGACTTATAGCTATGCCCGCTGATCGCATCCACCTGGTTCGCCACGGTGAAGTTCACAACCCTGATGGGGTTTTGTACGGTCGGTTGCCGCATTTTGCTCTGAGTGTTCGAGGCCAAGAGATGGCTGCTGTTTCGGCTGCCGCACTAAAGGCCGACCGTCGCCAGGTGAGTGCAGTCGTTGCCAGCCCGCTGCTTCGCACTAGAGAGTCGGCTGAGCCCATGCAGGAGGCATTTGGGCTCGAGGTCAGAACCGATCAACGATTGATTGAACCTCACAATGTTTTTGAAGGCCGACAGCTAAGTGGCACTCACATTTTGCTCCGCCCGCATTTGTACTTTCACGTGCGCAACCCGTTCTTGCCGAGTTGGGGAGAGCCATACGCGCAGGTTGCCGCTCGAATGCTCGAAGCGATTGAAGAGGTTTGGCGGAATACCCCCGACGGCGATGTGGTTCTGGTTTCACATCAGTTGCCTATCGTGATGGTTCAACGCAGCCTCGCTGGTTTGCCGCTGGCTCACAATCCAAAGAAACGTCGTTGCGCACTTTCGAGCATCACCACGCTTGAGCGCCAGGGCGACAAGTTTGTAGAAATTGATTATCGAGACCCAAACGCGGGTGCCGGAGCAATTGACCGAGGTGCAGTTTGAGAAAGTATCAGCGAGCGCTGCTGAATGGCGCTTTCGTTCTGATGATTATTGCCGTAATCATTGCCAGTCTTACCGGCTGTGCTGCCAATGACGGCTTAGCCAACCAGTTCAAAGCCGGAGACAACAAAAACTACATCGCCGGCGATGGCAGCGTTACCGAATTTGCCGAAGCTAATCGCAAACCCGCAGTGGTTTGGTCTGGCCTAACCGAGAGCGGCCAAGAATTGGGCAGTGAACAATTGGCCGGCAAAGTGGTAGTCATGAACTACTGGTACGCCGGTTGTGCACCCTGCCGCGCTGAAGCTCCTGATCTTGTTGCCCTTGCAAAAAAATACCCGGATGCTCAGTTTGTTGGTGTGAATGTTCGCGACACGGCTGAAACCGCACTAGCTTTCGATCGCAATTTTGGCATCACCTGGCCTTCAATCGTTGATGCCAAGACCGGCTCGGTTCTTCTAGCCTTCACCGGCATAGTTACTCCTCAGGCGGTGCCGACCACTCTGGTAATCGGCAAAGATGGCAAGGTTGCCGCGCGTGTGCTTGGCCGAATCGACCAATCGATTCTCGGCACCCTGATCAAAACCGCTATCGAGGAATAAGCATTTTGAATCCAGGCGAAATCATTCTGAACGGCTCATTGCTGGCCGCGATTCCGCTTGCGTTGCTTGCTGGTCTGGTTTCTTTTCTCAGCCCATGTGTGTTGCCACTTATTCCGGGTTACCTCGGTTTTGTCGCCGGAATGTCTGCCGCTAAATCGCGAGTGGTGCTCGGCGTAGCCTTATTCATTTTGGGCTTCAGCGCAGTGTTTGTTGGGCTTGGTTCAGCTGCCGGTGGTCTTGGTTCGGTAATTCAAGGTCAAACCGCCGACGTCATTCAACGAGTTCTCGGTGCTTTTATCGTGCTTCTCGGTTTGGTGATGATCGGTCAATTTGGGTTCATGCAGAACACCTTCAAATTTCAGGTTTCAACCAAACTCGGTTTGATCGGCGCACCGCTCTTGGGTGTTGCTTTTGGTTTGGGCTGGTCACCTTGCATGGGCCCTACATTGGCTGCGGTGTTGGCGCTCTCACTAGATTCTGGTTCAGCAGGCAAGGGCGCCCTTTTGGCTGCCTTCTACTCACTGGGTCTGGGCTTACCGTTCATTGCAATTGCCAGCGGCTTCAGCTGGGCAACCAAAACGGTTGGCTTCGTCAAGCGCCACATCCGTGCGTTCAATCTCGCCGGTGGCGCCCTGCTTGTTGTGCTCGGTTTGCTCTTGCTAACTGGCCTCTGGAACAACCTAATCGTGCTTATTCAGGAGGTGACCGTTGCCTTCATCCCCGCAATCTAGGCCGTCGCTTGACGCGCCAGAACAGCCAATCAACTCACCAACTCTCAGCATCGCTGGTTGGTCACGTTGGATCTGGCGTCAGATCACTTCGATGCGCACAGCGCTTTTGCTTTTGCTCATGTTGGCCGTTGCGGCAGTGCCGGGCTCGGTTTTTCCGCAGCGTTCAGCCGACCCAAACGGCGTGACTCAATACTTTGACAACAACCCTCAGTTGGCTCCGGTGCTCGATGCCATTCAACTCTTTGATGTCTACACCTCGGCTTGGTTCTCAGCGATTTATATTCTGCTGTTCATCTCGCTGATTGGTTGTGTTGTACCTCGAACTTTGGTTCACGCCAAGGCTTTGCGTTCAGCACCTCCGGCCGCACCGAGACTGTTTTCACGCATGCCAGCCAGCCTAAAAGTGAAGACCACCAAAGCACAGTCAGCCAAGGTTGCCGAGCAAGCTCAACTACTGCTCAAGAAGCAGGGCTATCGCGTGGTTCGCACTGGCGATGCTGTTTCGGCTGAGCGCGGTTATTTGCGTGAAACCGGAAACCTGGTTTTTCACCTTTCACTAATTGGTGTGCTTTTGGCAGTAGGAATCGGTGGCGGTCAGAGTTACAGCGGCCAGCGCGTGCTGGTTGAGGGCGAAACTTTCGTAAACAACCTCGCTGGTTTTGACTCTTTTGCGCCGGGCACTTTCTTCAAAGAAGACCAGTTGGTTCCGTTCTCGGTGACCCTAGATAAATTCGAGGTCGACTTTGACTTTGTCAACCAAACCAATATCGGCACACCGCTAGATTTCAGAGCCTCCGTTTCAGCGTTGATTCCACAGAGTGATCAGAACTCAACCCTCACCGAAAAAACCGGCGTGATTCGCGTTAACGAGCCACTGGCAATGCCAGGCTCAAACATTTATTTGACCGGAAACGGTTATGCGCCCGAGATCACCATCCGAGACAAAAACGGCAACATCACCTATTCGGGTGCAACTGCGTTCTTGCCGCAGTCGGCCAAATACACCTCGCTCGGCGTAATCAAGGTGCCAGATGTTGAGAAGCAATTCGGCATCATTTCGTTCTTCTACCCAACTGTCGCCGAGCTAGACACCGGCGCTCTCACATCGCTTTACCCAGCGCCGATTGACCCGCTGTTGACCATGAACGTTTATGTGGGTGACCTAGGTCTTGACGGTGGTTCACCTAAGAATGTTTATGCACTCGACACCTCAGCAATGACTCAGGTTGCGGGTGGCAAGAGTGGCGTCAAGGGTCTGCGATTGCAGCTGGGCGAAACTGTCAAGCTGCCGGGTGATTTGGGTACGGTCACTTTCGACAGCCTCAAGCGTTTTGCATCCTTGGATGTTAGCTACAACCCAGGTGGATTCTGGGTTTTGGTCTTTGCCCTCATGGCACTTGGCGGGGTCACTCTTTCGCTCTTGGTTCCTAGACGTCGTGTTTGGGTTCGCAAAACCGAGACCGGCTTTGAAGTGGCTGCGTTGGCTCGTGGCGATGACCCTATTCTTGAAAAGGTGGTCGCCGAGGTTGCCGAGGCTCTATCTGGCAAAACTACAAAAACTACAAAATCAGAAAGTAAATAGACATGACCTCTATTGCCCTAAACCCAGAACTGGCAAGCATCTCGCGCTTGATCATCCAGGGTTCAATGCTGTTTTATTCAGCGGCATTCTTGAGCTTTGTCTTTCACCTGTCTCGATTGGCCAGCACTAAAAAATCACTGCGTCAAGCTGCAACCAAGCTAGAGCGCGCGGGTATTGTTCTGTTGGCAATCGCTGCCGTGATTCACGGTTCTGGTGTGGTGCTTCGAGGCATTGCTGCTTCTCGTGTGCCTTGGGCAAACATGTATGAATTCTCGATCACTGGCTCGTTCATTGTTGTAGTTATTTTCTTGATTGCACTTTTCATCAAAGACATTCGACTGATTGCCACTTTTGTTTCTGGCTTCACTCTTTTGATTTTGGGTTCTGCAGACGTCGTTTTTTGGGTGAACGTAAAGTCGCTCATGCCAGCGTTGCAGAGTTACTGGTTGGTTATTCACGTTCTAGTGGCAGTGCTTGCCACAGCATTTTTCAACATCGCGGCGGCGCTATCTATCGCCTACATTTTCAAGACAGCCAAATGGGTTGAGAAGTCAAAGATCAAATTCGTTGCGCTGCTCAAGCGAATCTTGGGGTTGTTCCCGAGCATCGAGAAGCTTGAGAGCCTGGCCTATCGCTTCAACATCATTGGTTTTATCCTCTGGAGCTTCACCCTCATCGCCGGCGCGATCTGGGCCGAGCGTGCATGGCACCGCTACTGGGGCTGGGACACCAAAGAGGTCTGGACCTTCATTATCTGGACCATTTATGCCGGCTATTTGCACGCAAACGCGACTCGAGGTTGGTCGGGCAAGCGTTCGGCTTGGTTGGCAATTATTGGCTTCGTAGCAATTCTTTTCAACTTCACCGTTGTGAACCTGTTCTTCAAGGGTCTTCACGTTTACAGTGGCCTCAAATAAGCCTTCACTAATCGAACTGCTCTCGACTGCGAGAGTGGTGGCTTTGCCGTTGCGCAATAAGTTTCGCGGGGTTTTAGAGCGCGAGATGTTGTTGTTTGAAGGCCCGAATGGTTGGGCCGAGTGGTCTCCTTTTATTGAATACTCAGATGAAGAATCCGCCGTTTGGTTGGCTGCGGCAATTGAGTTTGCCTACGGCGACATTGCTCCGGCCAATCGCACAGAAATTTCAGTAAATGCAACCTTGCCAGCATTAGCGGCAGACCAGGTAGCTGCTGTTTTGGCCCGCTACGGCGAGTTTGAGACGGTCAAAATCAAGGTCGCTGAACCGGGGCAAAATCTAAAGGCAGACATTGATCGAATCAACGCGGTAATTGAAAACTACCCGGATGTAAAAATTCGCCTAGACGCCAATGGCGGTTTTGATGTTTCAACAGCTTTGCAACTTGCCGAATATGTGCACATGGCCGGGATCAACTTCGATTACTTTGAACAACCGGTTAAGACAATTGCTCAAATGGCAGAGCTCAAACTAAAACTTTCGCCACTTGGCATCAAGATTGCCGCGGATGAATCAGTGCGCAAGGTGAGCGACCCCTTGGCAGTTGCTCAGGCCGGGGCAGCAGACATCCTGGTTCTAAAAGTTGCACCGCTGGGCGGAATCAACCGTGCTTTACAAATTGCAGCCGATGCAGGATTGCCGGTTGTAGTTTCGAGCGCTCTAGATTCTTCGGTAGGCCTCTCGATGGGAGCCCACCTGGCCGCTGCTCTGCCGAACCTTGAATATGACTGCGGTCTTGCTACTGGCGCGCTGCTGGTTGGTGATGTTGCAAGAACCCCGATCAAACCGGTTGACGGCAAAATTAGTGTGGGCCGAGTTGAAGTTGACCCAGCCAAGCTTGACCTTTTTGAAGCTGAAGACCACCGCATTGATTGGTGGGTTGAGCGTCTCGAACGCGCCTATGCCCATCTCGTTTAGCAAGTTAGGCTGAATTCATGACAACTCAGGTTTCAGAGATTTTCGACGCTTCGATTTGGCACGAGGTGCCTGGTTTTGACTCGCTTGAAGACATCACATATCACAAGCACATGACCCTTGGCATTGTTCGTGTTGCATTCAACCGGCCTGAGGTTCGCAACGCATTTAGACCAAAGACCGTAGATGAACTTCACCGCGCACTTGATCACGCTCGCATGGATTCAAGAGTGGGCGTGGTGCTTTTGACCGGCAACGGCCCTTCTGCAAAAGATGGTGGCTGGGCTTTTTGTTCAGGCGGCGACCAGCGAGTTCGCGGCCGCGACGGCTATAAATATGCCGAGGGTGAAACTGCAGAAACCATCGACCCAGCTCGAAATGGTCGACTACACATTCTTGAAGTTCAGCGCCTAATTCGCTTTATGCCAAAGGTGGTTATCGCGCTGGTTCCCGGTTGGGCAGCTGGTGGCGGCCACTCATTAAACGTGGTTGCCGACTTGTCTTTGGCAAGTGCCGAGCATGCCAAGTTCAAGCAAACCGATGCCGATGTTGGCTCGTTCGATGCTGGTTACGGCAGCGCTTACCTGGCCCGCCAAACTGGTCAAAAATTTGCACGCGAGATCTTCTTTCTTGGTGCCGAATACAGTGCGCAGCGAGCTTATGAAATGGGTGTCGTGAACGCCGTTGTGCCTCACGCCGAACTTGAAACAGTTGGCGTTGAGTGGGCCACCGAAATTCTTCGCAAGTCACCGCAGTCAATTCGTATGCTCAAGTTTGCCTTCAACGCTGTTGACGACGGCATTGCCGGGCAGCAACTTTTTGCCGGTGAAGCTACTCGGCTGGCCTATGGAACAGACGAGGCTGTTGAAGGGCGCGATTCGTTCTTGCAGAAGCGCGAGCCAGACTGGTCGCCATACCCTTGGCACTTCTAAAGCTGGTTGCAGCCAACGACACTTTCGGCGCGTTGGTCGCAATGACCGATGTTCTAGATGGCAAGTTAGCCCTATTCGTAACCGCACCTGAGGTGAACGGCAAAATGCCTGAAACTTTTGGCCTACCCGATGAAGCTCCTGAAGGCGTAGCCCTAATTGTTGAAAGTTCAGGCTCAACCGGAACCCCAAAACGAATCGAAATTTCTCGTGAAGCACTGCTGGCGTCGGCCAATGCATCCGCGGTTGCACTCGGTTCGTTTGAAGGAACCGCTCAGTGGCTCTTAGCCCTGCCGTTGAATTACATCGCCGGTCTTAATGTGCTGACGAGATCGGTTCTTGCCGGCACCCAGCCAGTGATGATGAACACCTCAGTTCCTTTCACCCCAGAGGCCTTCTCAAATTCAGCACGTCACATGACGGGTGACCGGCGCTATACCTCGCTGGTGCCAACTCAGCTGGCTCGTCTGGCCAAGGCAATCGACCATGATGAATTCTTGCTCTCGCAGCTTCGACGCTTTGACGCAATTTTGGTTGGTGGCCAGGCGCCGCAAGACGAGGTGGTGCATAAGCTTCGTGCGCTCGAGGTCAACATCGTGATCACCTACGGCATGACCGAGACCTGTGGCGGCTGCGTTTATAACTCGCAACCCCTGGCTGGTGTTGAACTCAAAACAGTTGAAGGGCGCATTGCCATTAGAGGCCCGGTATTAGCCAAGGTTGAAACTGATTCCGATGGTTTTTATCTCACCAACGACGAGGGCATTGTGTATGCCGATGGTCGCCTTGAGGTTCTTGGTCGAATCGACCGCGTAATTGTGTCTGGCGGCATAAAAATATCTCTAGACCGGGTCGAGCAGTTGGCTGCTCAAGTGGCTGGTGTTGCCGAGCTGGCAGCCTCGGCAATTGAAGACAGCGAATGGGGGCAACGAGTGGGAATAGCCTTTGTAGGCAGCCCTGAGGTTTCTGAAGACATCGCCAGCGCCTTGGCCGATGACCTAGGCCCAGCAGGTCGACCAGTCAGAATTTTGCGCATTGACGCGCTACCAAAGCTAAACTCGGGCAAGCACGACTTGCTTGCGATCAAGCAAATTTTCGAGGAGAACTAATGTCAAAGAAGAAACTCAGCCCGGCAAAACTTTGGGTTGAAGGCGCACGCTTGCGCACCCTGCCTTTGGCAATCGCTCCGGTCGCAATCGGTATTGGTGCATCAATCGCAGCCAAGTCTTTTAGCCCCAACCTCAGTTTGTTGGCATTGTTGGTAGCGCTGTTTCTTCAAATCGGAGTGAACTTCGCCAATGATTATTCAGACGGCATTAGAGGCACTGATGCTCAGAGAGTCGGCCCACTCCGCCTGACGGGTTCAAATTCAGTGAAGCCAAAGGCCGTCAAATATGTAGCCTTTGCTTTCTTTGCCATGGCTGCTGTCTTTGGTCTGCTTATCGTGATTTTCACGCAGCACTGGTGGTTTCTTGCAGTTGGCGCTGCCGCAATTGCTGCAGCCTGGTTTTACACCGGCGGAAAGAACCCATATGGCTATTCAGGATTCGGCGAGATTGTGGTCTTCATTTTCTTTGGCCCAGTTGCCGCATATGGCACAGCGTTTATACAAATCGGTCAGTTTGATCTGAACTCATTCATGGGTGGTGTCGCAGCTGGATTCTTTGCTGCAGCGGTTTTGATGGTCAACAACATCCGTGACCGCGAATTTGATGCCAAGGTCGGCAAGTCAACGTTGGCGGTTAAGGTTGGTCACAAGCCCGCCAAAGCGCTCTTCATGCTGATGCTCTGGATGCCTTTTGTTATTTTGGCGCCATTCCCGTTCTTTTACCCGGTAACTTTTTTTGCCTGGGTTAGCGTCTTGATTGTGTTGCCGGTAACCCTAATTGTGGCTTCTGCAGAGACCGCAAAAGAACTTATTTTGGCGCTAAAACTGACCAGCATTGCCGCATTGGTTTTTGCAGTTCTATTCGGTTACGGCCTGGCTGCTATTACTTTTTAGTTGAATCAACTGCGTCGTCTTCAACGGCGCTGTCGGTGTCAGAAACGTTCTTTCTGCGGTTTTCTACCGACCTTGCAATTGCCTCAGAAACTGAACTGCGCTGCTTGCCAAAAAACAAAAGTGAGATCGAGAGTGAAATCGCGGCAGCAAACAGGGTTGCCAAAATCGGTGGGAATGAAGCCAGCAACATGATGGTCAAGAGCACTGCAAACAGGCCCACGCGAAGGACGATGTAGTTGATCCAAGGGTTCTTCATGGAATAAGTCTAAGTTTTTGTCTGGTTAGAGTTAAACCATGAAGTGGTTAGTTTTTGTAGGCATCGCAGTTGGCATTCTTTTGATCTTCACCGCCACCTATGCAATCAGCAACGCGCTAGACAAAAAGCGACGTTCTAAAACAATCACGCTCGCGCCAGATGACGACCCGCAGTTTTTAAGAGACCTTCGCGAGAAGCTAAACAACCAGAACCCAGAACCAGACTCTGATCAAGAGCCCAAAGGTGATGATGACTCAAAGTAGTAATTCACCAGCACAGGTTTTTGCGGCGCACCTTTTGGCCTCGTTGGCCAAGGCGGGTGTTCGCAATTTTTTCATTGCTCCGGGTGCAAGATCTCAGGCTCTTGCAATCGCTGCTGGGCAGTTGGCCAAAGCCGGCAAAATTGACCTCAGGGTTCGCTTGGATGAAAGAAGTCTCGGCTTCACTGCCTTGGGCGCCGCATTGATCAGCGGTGAGCCATCTGTGATCATTACCACCTCGGGAACTGCGGTAGCAAACCTACACCCGGCTGTTTTAGAGGCTAATCACTCGGGTGTGCCGCTGATTCTTTTGACAGCAGACCGCCCCCACGAACTTCGCGGGGTTGGAGCCAACCAAACTACAAATCAAATTGGTATTTTTGGCGATGCTGTTCGCGAGTGCCTAGACGTGCCAGCCCCTAACGGCAACGATGGAGAAATCTTCGAGGCTGCCCAGATTGCGGTCAATGCCATTTCAAGCGCCATGGGTTATGAGGGTGAGCAGCCTGGCCCGGTTCAGCTAAACCTTGCCTTCAGAGAACCACTTTCTGCTACGTCACCTAATGCCGCCGAATTAAACCCTCGCATTTCACTGCCAGACATCTATGAGCCAAATCCTGAATTTGCTGTTCTGTCGGCTGATCGCCCAACGGTTGTGGTTGCCGGCGCAGGCGCGGGTGACGATGCAGTTGAACTTGCTGAGGCTTTCGGCTGGCCGCTTTTTGCCGAACCTTCATCAGGTGCTCGAATGGGTTCGAACGTAATTCTCGGGTACCGTAACCTGCTCGAGAATCATCCGGAACTTTCAGGTGACATCTCTCGCGTGATCGTGTTTGGCAAGCCAACTCTCGGCCGTGCCGTCATTCGATTGCTTTTCAATAATGACGTTGAAGTTGTAGTCGTAAGAAGCAAGACCATGGGCTACTTTGATGTTTCGCGTAGAGCAAGTCACGTGGTTGACGAAATCACCGTTGACGACGAAGTTGATTTTGAATGGCTTGAGCGTTGGCGTCAGGCCGATGCCGCAATTGTTCACAATGGCTCAGATGTGCTCGATCGCCGTGCGTTGATTGAAGCTGTTTGGGAGAAAAACACCGGTGCCGACCAGCTTCTACTTGGTGCCTCGAGGCTGATTCGTGAAGCCGATGCTTGGGCACCGGCGAAGGCTATCCGTGTTTTTTCTAATCGCGGCTTGGCCGGCATTGACGGAACGGTTGCGACCGGAACCGGCATTGCGCTTATCGAACGCGAGGGAACTACTCGTGTGCTGCTGGGCGACCTAACCTTGTTGCACGACGCCAGTTCACTGGTCATCGACCCCCTTGATGGCGATCTAAACCTGCAGGTGATTGTCGGCAACGATAACGGCGGCTCTATTTTCGGTGGTCTCGAGATGGCTTCAACCCTAGATAGCGAAACCTTCGAGCGACTCTTTACAACACCACAAAACGTTGATTTGTGGCACTTGGCCCAGGCCTATGGTTGGGCATACGAACGAGTTGATAACCTTGGCCAGCTAGACGAGGCCCTGGCAAAAACCGGCCGTGTTCTCATAGATGTTCGACTTAGCTAAGAGCCTCGCGAATAGGTCTAAATTTCAAATCAGTTTCGGCCAGCTCAGCCAGTTCGTCTGAGCCGGCGACGATTCCGCAACCAGCAAAGGCACGGATTTTGCCTTCGGCGAGTTGAGCCCCGCGCAAGGCAATAGCCCATTCGCCATCACCATCAGCGCCGATCCAGCCAACTGGCCCGGCGTAGCGACCTCTATCGGTCTCTTCAAATTCTTGAATGAATGACAGCGCGGCTTTGGTTGGTGTTCCGGCCACAGCCGCGGTTGGGTGTAATGCAGCCGCAAGATCAAGTACCGATGAGTTTTCGTTGAGAACACCGTGAACATCGCTGGCTAGGTGCCATAGGTTTGGCAATGCGAGGCTGAAGGGTTTTTCATCCGCGTCTACATTTTTGCAGAACGGGGTAAGAGCCTTCACCAAAGAATTCACGGCAAATGCATGTTCGGCTGTGTTCTTCTCAGATGCCGCCAAGGCTGTTGAAATTGCCTGGTCAACCTGAGGGTCGGTGCCTCGGCCGGCGGTGCCGGCAAGCACACGAGCAGAGACCTGGCCGTGTGAAACGCGAACCAACAGTTCTGGTGATGCACCAAACAGGCCATCAACCGAATAGATCCAGCAGGTTGGGTAGGCCTGGGCCATTCGCTTAAGAACTGTTCGCAGATCAAAATACGTTGGAGCCTTGGCAATCAAGTCGCGGGCCACCACAGCCTTCTCGAACTCGCCAGACAATATTCCAGCGTTAGCGGCTCGAACCAGATGCTTGAAGTCGTTTGGGGTTACCTCGCCTGGCACCAGCTCGACCGCAGGGTTCTCAAAATAGGTGCCGGGTTTAGACCAAAAGTCAGGATTATCAGTTTTGGGCTCGCCAACAACCGAGACTTTGGTCAACCACACCCGACCATCTCGCTCGCCCAAAATCACACGTGGAACAATCAAAACGCTCTCTGCCTCGCTCAAATCAGAGAAAGCGAAAGTTCCAAAAGCTACCAGTCCTGTTCCAGGCAGTTTCAGGTCATCATTGATTTCAGAATTGGCAACCAATGTTTGCCATTGACCGCCAAGGTCAGCAAAACGGTTCGCGCCTGCCTTGCTAGTCAGTTTTACTGCCTCGCCGAAGCCGACTATTCCGCCACCGGCACGGATGAATGCCAGCGGATTTTCAGGCAGATGGTCGATCAGGCTAAACCCAGAAATAGTGATTTCTTGGGTAGAGAGAGCGAGTTTCAACGCATTCCTCTCTGGCTGTGTGTTCGCTGTGAAGGCTCCGAAAACATGGTGCCAACCTATTGGCGGTCAGTATCCTGAACTTGAACTAGAACTTGTAAAAAAATACTACGCCCGCAAAGGAGGTCAGAATGCGCAAGTCTCGAATCGCTTCAATGCTTGTTGCGCTGGCCTTGTCGTTCTTTGGGCTATTTGGCGCATCGGCAGCGAGTGCTAAAACACTGACCGCCAGCACAGCTGGATCTGGCTTTATTGCAGGTATGCCAGTTGTTCATCTCGAGGATGAAGAAGACGAAGAATTTGAGTCTGAAGACAGCGAAGACTCAGAAGACTCAGAAGACTCAGAAGACTCCAGCGACGACAGCTCAGACGACTCGGGAACCGGCAGTGATGATTCTGAAGATTCAGATGACGACGACGCAGGTGCCTTTGACGCCGAACTTGTTGTTCCGCCGACCATCATTCGCCCCCATGGCGATCGTGAGCCTGGCGAATTTCCAGAAGAGCGTGGAATAGATCCAGAGTCAGGTAAAAACATTGACACTACTGGAATTCGCGGACCACACAAGTCTCCAGAAAAGCAAATTCTTGAAACTGCCAGCGCGGGTCTAACCGCCGTTGGCGTTGGAGTGGTTGGGCTCGGTGCCGTCATGACAGTGCGTGCAGTTCGCAGGCGCAAGACTTCGGGTGAAACCAACGATTACTTCTACGGCGAATAATCAGTCTGCCCCGCTAGGTGCTTCAAGCCAAAGGTAGGATTGACCTTGTGAGCAAAGCAGATTTGGCTAAAAAGCCAGCAGAAGTAGCAGCCATGTTTGACGACGTGGCACCAACTTACGACATAACCAACACCTTGCTCTCATTTGGTCAAGATCGTCGCTGGCGCAAAATTGTGCGCGACGCAGTGTTTCCTGAAGCCGGCCAAAAAATTCTTGATCTTGCGGCCGGAACAGGCGCATCCTCTGTGGCATTTACCGGTCCTGACATCAAGGTGGTAGCCGGAGACTTCTCTGAGGGCATGTTGGCGGTTGGTCGCAAGCGTCACCCTGAGATTGAATTTGTTTTTGCTGATGCCACCAAACTGCCATTTGCTGACAACGAATTTGACGCAGTAACAATCTCATTCGGGCTTCGAAATGTTGTGAACGTCGATAAAGCGCTGGCCGAAATGTTCCGAGTTACCAAACCGGGCGGCCGAATCGTAATCTGTGAATTCTCAACTGTAGTGAACCCAGTTCTCAAGCCACTGTATGAGTTTTACCTAAAGCGTGTGCTGCCCGCTCTTTCAGCAATCGCAACCAAAGCCCCAGACGCCTATGGCTACCTATCTGAGTCAATCTTGGCTTGGCCGAATCAACGCGATTTGGGTCTGATGGTTAGCAAAGCTGGCTATGAGAGCGTTGCCTATCGCAACCTAACTTTTGGCACAGTCGCGATTCACCGCGGGCTAAAGCCAAAAGCAGTTGCCAAGAAGACCGCCGCGAAAAAGCCGGCCGCCAAGAAGCCGGCCGCTAAGAAGGCTGCTAAGTGAGCCGCATTTCTCTGCCTAAGCAGCTGCGCAAGGTTGCTGATCGAGCGCTTCTAAAGTCACTCGAATCTGGCCTTGAACTTGTTGAAGACCAGCTTTTATCAGCAACTTCGCACGCCGACAAAATCGCCGGTGCATCTGCCCGCCACCTGGTTGAAGCCGGTGGCAAGCGCGTGCGCCCAACGCTTGTTCTTTTAGCTGCTCAATTAGGTGACCCAACCCGCCAAGACGTTCTTGACGCTGCTGTAGTCGTCGAGTTGACCCACCTGGCAACTTTGTATCACGACGATGTCATGGATGACGCCCCAACCCGTCGTGGTGTTCCAACCGCGCAAACTATCTGGGGAAACTCAGTTGCGATTCTTACCGGAGACCTTTTGTTTGCGAGAGCATCGCAGGTGGGATCGCACCTAGGTCAAGCTTCTCTGACCCTGCAGGCCGATACTTTCGAGCGCCTGTGCCTAGGTCAATTGCACGAAACGATTGGTCCTTCAGAAACTGAGGATGCAACCGCACACTACATTCAGGTAATGGCTGATAAAACCGGCTCACTTATCTCGGCTTCGGCTCGACTTGGAATTGTTCTCTCAGGAGCACCAGCTGAATACGAAGAACCCCTTCGTGTGTATGGCGAAAAAGTTGGCGTTGCTTTTCAGTTAATCGACGACGTGATTGACATCTCTGAGGCAGGACCATCAGGCAAGACTCCGGGCACAGATCTTCGCGCTGGCGTGCCTACTTTGCCAGTTTTGCTTTTGCGCAAGGCTGCAGCAGCAGGTGATTCTGAGGCTCAGAGTTTGATCGCCTTTATCGAAGCTGGCCTTGAAGACGACGACAAACTGACTGAGGCGCTTGTTCGACTGCGTAATCACGAAGTAGCAGAGCTTTCATACCTAGAGGCAAAGCGTTGGGCTGACGAGGCAGTCGAGGCACTCGAGATTCTTCCTGAGGGCTCGGTTAAGAATGCCCTAGCTCAGTTTGCCCAAGCCGTCGTTGATCGAACCAACTAGTTCAAAATGGCACTAACCTCGGCTCGCGCCAAGACTGTTGGCAATGCAATCTTGGCAATGTTTTTTATCCAAGGGTTTGTCCAGACAACTTATTTGCCGCGCATCCCAGAACTTATCAAACAGCTAGAAGTCAGTTTTACTACTTGGGGTTTGATAATTGGTTTGGCCGGTGCGGGCGGAATTCTCGGACTAATTTTCACAAACCGACTCATCTCGCGATTTGGCACCAAGGTAATGACCATCGTGGGTGGTTCGCTTCAGGCAGCTTTTCTTGGGGCGCTAGCCTTCACTAATTCGCCGTTCATTTTTTTTGTGCTGCAGGCCGCGATGGGATTTGCTGGCAGCATGCTGAACATTGCGCTTAATTCGCAATCGGTTGCCTTGCAAAAAGCCCTGAATAAAGTTGTCATCGGAAAGTTCCACGCGGCTTGGAGTATTGGCGCCGCAAGTTCGGCCGGTATCGCGGGCTTCTTTGCGACCTTCATGCCCTTGACCATCCACCTAACTTTGATTCCGCTTGTCGGAATATTGGTGATCTTCTTGGCCGGAAGCAAAATGCTAAGTGGTGCTGAAGACGGCCACGGAAAATCTGCAAAGGCTAGCAAGCCCTCGACCGCAAAAAAGATTCCATTCTTCAAATCACCGGGGCAGGTTTGGCTTTTGGCTGCAGGCCTGTTCACCGGAGTATTTGGTGAGCTTGCCATGATGGACTGGTCCGCCGTTTTTGCAAAGACCACCATGGGTCTCGAACCAGGCGTAGGAGCTATTCCTTACACAGCATTCGCAACCACAATGATCATTGGTCGACTGAGCATTGGCCGCTTGACCAAGCGGTTTCACATCAGTGACCTTTCGCGAATCGGTGGCCTATTCGGTTCAATCGCGATGATGTCTGGTGTGCTGGCTGGCGCCCTTATTTCGAGCACAGATAAAACCCTCGCACTCGTTGTTGCATCAGCCCTGTTTGCTCTTGCCGGCCTGGGGACTGCCCCGCTAGTGCCGTCGTTCTTTAGCGCAGCCGGCTATGTGAAGGGCCTGAACACGGCACAGGTGTTAGCTCGCATGAGCTTAGTGAACACTCTTGTAGTTTTGGTCGCAAAGATTGCCCTCGGCGCGCTTGCCGAAAGTGCTGGGCTGGTAATCGCATTTATCTTCCCGACAACCATGATGTTGTTCGCAGCGCTCATCGCCGGGGTGGTTGCCAAGCGAGCCAAGAGCAACGAGGCGGCAGCCAACGCTTTTCCTGCCACCGGTGCCATGTCAATTATTCAAGAGTGAATTTTCAAGGATGAAAAAAGCCCCGGTTGCCCGGGGCTTTTTTATTCACTACCTAAAGTTAGTACCAACCGTTTGGTTCACTACCTAAAGTTAGTGAACTGAATATCAATGTCTAGGTCTTTGCCTTTTAGCAATGCCATGGTCTCTTGCAGGTCATCGCGGCTCTTGCTTTGCACGCGAAGTTCGTCACCCTGAATTTGGCTTTTGACGCTCTTCGGGCCCTCTTCACGAATGATCTTTGAGATCTTCTTGGCCTGCTCTTGATCGATGCCGTTTTTTAGTTCACCCTCGATGCGGTATTCTTTGCCCGATGCATAAGGCTTGCCATCGACAAAGCTCTTCAGAGAGATTCCGCGCTTGACTAGCTTTGACTGAAAAACGTCAAGTACAGCTCGCACACGGTCTTCGCTCGAAGCCTTCATCAGAATCTTCTCGCCGCTCCAGTCGATTTCTGCGCCTACGCCTTTGAAGTCATAGCGAGACTCGATTTCTTTCTGAGCCTGGGTGAGTGCGTTTGACGCCTCTTGTTTGTCTACTTTGCTTACGATGTCGAATGTTGAATCAGCCATGGGGTTAGTTTACCGAGGCTCAGGTCATCCGTGGCTTAGGCGTCGGTTGCCGGGCGGGCTGTGCTTGAGCGCACCAACAGTGAAACCGGCCACTCAACTGACTCGTGACGGTTCACACGAACATCTGGGTCGGCATCGTCAAGAATTTCAAGCAACCACATGGTGGCGGTTTTTGCCTGCTCTCTAACGCGCTGGTTCACCGTGCTGAGCCCAAAAAACTCTGACAGGTCATGGTTGTCGATGCCTACTACTGAGACGTCTTGCGGAACCTGTAATCCAAGGTCTTTGACTGCCATAATCACACCGATGGCCATTTCGTCTGAGTTGCAGAACACCGCAGTTGGAGCGTTGCGTGGGTCACCAAGTAGTTGCTTGGTTCTAAAGAAGGCGCCAGGGATTGTGTAGTCGCACTCCATCTTCCAGGCCGGGTTCTGGGTGATGCCTGCTTCTTTGAGAGCATCTAGGTGCCCCAGGGTTCTAAAGTTTGCTTGGTTGAATTCGAGGTCAGAGCCGGTGTAGCCACCAAGGTTGGCAATCTTTCGGTGGCCAAGTGAAATCAAGTGTTCGGTGGCAAGCTTGCCCGCACTAAAGTCGTTCATCGCCAAGCTTCTGGCGCCCTGGATAGGACCACCTATTCCGAGTACCGGGCGCTGCAAACGATTCAGTGTTTCGAGCTCGTTGGCACTCGGGTTCACAGCTACTGAGAGTAGGGCATCTACGCGCTTTCGCCCAAGAAAGTCTTTGAAGATTTTGTCGCGCTGCATTTTGCCACCACTGAGGTTATAGAGAGTCAGGTCATAGCCGTGCTCAATCAATGTCGATTCCATGGTTTCGAGCATCGTGGCAAAAAACCAACGGTCAACATAGGGCATGATCACACCGATGTTGCGGTTGCGGCCGGTAGCCAGTGTGTAGGCAGAGTGAGATGCAACATATCCAAGTTCTGCCGCTGCGGCTTCAACTTTTTGGCGTGCGCGCTCAGATACGTGGTCTTTGCCGGCTAGCGCACGCGAAACGGTAGCAGTTGAAACTCCTGCAAGTTTTGCAACGTCTTCGATGCCTGCCATGACTACCTTCTGTAAATACTGAAATTTATGTAAGCGCTTCACTAAAGATTGTCAGAGTTGTGTAAATCAGGCAAACTGACGCACCGATTTCACCGCTGGCAGTAATTGGGCTAAACTAGGCAAGCATGTTCGTTGACCCTCGGGTCAGAGTTCGGCAAATGGCTAGTTACCCAAGCGGCCAAAGGGATCTGACTGTAAATCAGCCGGCTCAGCCTTCGGGGGTTCGAATCCCTCACTAGCCACAAAACCCCAGCCCTCCACGGCTGGGGTTTTTTAGTCAAATCTGCCACTAAATTTGGTTTTGCTTTCTAGTACCTAAAAATGAACTTGTGCTAACTTTGTCCATTAGATTTGAAAGCCTTGGGGGGAATGGAGAACATCTTTGTTGAAACTACAAAAATTCTGGAAATTTTTCCTAGCAGCCTTGCTTGCAGTAGTCGTTTCTGGGCCAATTTCACCATCAGCTGCGACAGCTTTCCCAATAATTAGCGGCCGCTTGCAAGATTCGACAGGTAAGCCCCTGGCAAACGTTCAAATTTCTGCCGAAAGCCCCGGCCTGTACACCGAAACCTGTACAAAATCCGATGGTAGTTATAAATTGCAGGCGAAAGCAAATCAAGCATCTGTAAGCATAGTAGTTAGTGGTGGTGTTTCCCGTGGCGGCGATTTACCTCGGGGTTGCGTCGAAGGAACGAAGGTGACTTGGCAAATATCAGGCAACACCACAATCACAACCCAGGCAGAAAACCTTACCTTCAACATCGTAACGCCAAAGGCGCGCCAACTTCGAGTGACCGTTTTGGACGATGCTGGCTCGCCAGTTCAGGGAGCGACAATTGCTTTGGGTGCATTCGCTTATGAAGGAATTTTCGGAGAATATCCAAGCCGGCAAAGTTCATGGTGGAACGGCGAAGCTACTGAATATTTCTACACGAACGAACTAGGCGTAGCGACAGTCGGTGTTTTCGATGTTGCAACTTCACAGGAATACATAGATTTTTACTGCACTAGGCATGAGGACGTTTGCCAACCCGGGGCGCCTCATAACTGGTCCGATGCCGGAAGCCTTTTTTATAGCCCCAGGCCCGGAGTGCTTCAGTCAGACCGTGTGATTATTGACTGGACTTCTGCAACTGCTTCACTCGTTGTACCGTCCGTTCCAAGTCTCAGTATCGCAGGTCCTTCATACGCCAGAGTGGGCGATACTGTGACTCTTACTTCGACCGCGGCTATTTCGACCACATTCAGTGCAAATGTGCAAGCGAACTCAGTTGAATCGAAATTCAAAGGCAAAAAGTCCAGCCTTTACTCAAGGTCATTCTCCAACCCCCTCCGCCCGGGAGCTTGGAAAAGGCTCGGCACTTGCACTTTTGATGCGTATGGAAAGTGTAAAATCAAAATCAAGATGACCGGCACGAGCCAGGTCCAATTTAGGGCCGTGGGTTTCAGCGCGACTCTAAAAAGCAAGGTTATAAAGAAAAAATCCTAGATTCCGATCCGATTCGGTGTAATAGGCTCAAAGAGTTGCACCCTCCCAATCACTATCTCAGCATGGTCTAACTTGACTCGAAAATGTTGCGAATGTCGACCAGTCAGCTGCCATCTGTTTTGCGTTCGAATCCCTCACTAGCCTCAAAACCCCAGCCCTCCACGGCTGGGGTTTTTTATTTACCTCACCGATACCTGTTAGCTGAGGAATCTGGCAAACCAAGTGAGCAGAGGAATTCCGATGAACAGGTTTATCGGGAACGTGACACCCAAACTCGTTGTGATGTACAACCCAGGTTTTGCCTCGGGCAACGAGAGCCGAACCGCTGCTGGTGCCGCGATGTAGGAGGCGCTTGCGCACAGCAGGCCGAAGGCCACTGAACCTCCTTGGCTAATGCCGATTGTTTGCGCGAGCCAAACTCCAGTCATGCCTGCAAGCAATGGAAATACCACGGCGAAGCCAAGCAATCCAAAACCCGCATTTCTCACCTCTTGCAGGCTGCGACCGGCTTGTATTCCCAACTGCAGCAAGAAAATTCCCAGCATTCCAGAGAAAATGCCGCCAAAGAATGGCTCGACTTTGCCGTATCCATCTGGGCCTGTCGCTAGGCCAATCGCGATTCCGCCTAGCAGCAGAACAACAGATTTAGAAGTGAGTACCTCATTCAGGGCAACCGACAGCGAGCCCCGCGAAGCGGCTTTCTTCGCTAGCAGAATGCCGATAATTAGCCCCGGAACCTCCATGACAGCTAAAAGTGAAGGCATGTAGCCCTCAACTTTTAGGCCGGAATTCTCTAAGAAGACCAATCCTGCGGTAAATGTAACCAATGAAGTCGAGCCGTAGTGGGCGGCGATCGCGCCTCGGTTTATTTTGTCTAACGGTGTAATGGCCCTGAGGCTGAAAAACACAACAACCGGAATTAGGGCGCCGACCAGTACTGCCAGCAGAATTGGCAACCACACCTCGTTAGGCGGAGTTACGCTCAAGGCGACTCCGCCTTTTATTCCTATCGACAAAAGCAAATACATCGACAAAAACTCGAATATTTGGCCTGGCACCTGCAGTTGACTTCGAATTAGCACCAATGAGACTCCAAGTAAGAACGCCAGCACTGGCACTGAGCTGAGATTCGCTATGGCGAGTTGTATTGAATCCAAAACATTTTTCCTTACCTTTTGGGCTTGACAAGAAAGATAATACAAGAAAAACTATTCAGTAATAAATATACCGATGAAAGGGTTGTCGATGAACGTTGAATTCTGGATGTGGGCTGCAGTTTTGGGTGCAATTCTTGTGATGCTCTTGATTGACCTTTTCGCACATCGAAAGGCGCACGAAATATCCTTCAAAGAGGCCGCTTTGTGGTCAGGCTTTTGGGTTGCAACCGGAATAGGCTTTGGCGTCTTGATCTGGAATCATTTCGGTGCGGAGTACGGTCAGCAATATTTCGCTGGCTTTTTGATCGAAAAATCCCTAGCAATAGACAATGTTTTTATCTGGGCGATCATCTTCGCCAGTTTCGCTGTTCCAAGAAAATACCAGCACAGAGTACTGTTCCTCGGAGTGCTGGGTGCGCTCGTCTTTAGGGGAATTTTTATTGCTGCCGGCTCGGTAATAATCGAGAGCTTTGCTTGGGTTTTGTACATCTTTGCGGCCTTCTTGATATTCACCGGTGTTCAGATGCTTCGTAAGCACACTGAGCATGACGATCCATCCAAGTCAGCTTTCTTCAAATGGTTCTCACGCGTCGTGCCCTCAACGAAGGAATACGATGGGCAAAAACTTTTGGTGCGTAAGGGAGCCAAGCTGCTGGCCACCCCACTGCTGATGGTTTTGGCGCTGATCGAGCTAACAGACATTATTTTTGCTGTCGATTCGATTCCAGCAATTTTTGCGGTTACTTCCGAACCATTCCTAGTCTTCACGGCTAATGCCTTCGCAATTCTGGGATTACGTGCCATGTACTTCTTGCTAGCAGACATGATGCATCGATTTGTCTACCTAAAACTAGGCCTTGCGTTAGTGCTGATTTGGGTGGGTGCCAAGATGAGCTTGCACGACTTTGTGAAAATCCCAACCTATGTTTCACTGCTTGTTATCGTCGGTATTCTGAGCATCGCCATAATCGCAAGCTTCAGAGCAACCAAAACGAGCCAGAAAGCAGAGCACGTAAAGGCAAAAGTGCGAGAATAATGGCATGGCTAATTGGACTTTTCTCACCCATCACGGACACGTGCTGGTCGCAATTGCCCAGGATGCTGACCTGACGATTGACCAGATTTCAGCAAAGGTTGGTATCACAGCCCGCGCTACCGCTGGAATTCTCAATGATTTGGTCGATGCCGGGTATCTGGTGAAAGAGAAAGTCGGGCGAAACAACCGCTACACGGTTCACGGTGAGCTTGCCATGCGTCACCCGCTGAACGAACGCACCAGTGTTGCCGATTTACTCGCTCTGTTTGGCTAGCCCTCTCTAAAAGACAAAGCCAAACTGCACCTAATCAATACACGACTTTCTTTCTGGCGCCTAGTGTGGTCAAATGTTTGTTAATACATATTGCTAGCCAAAGCTGTCTAGAAAGTGACCATCCGTGTCAGAAATTGAATTCACCACCCGCAAATGGGTGCGCCCAGAAGATCTGAACGCGAATGGAACACTCTTTGGCGGCAGCTTGCTTCGGTGGATTGATGAAGAAGCAACTATCTATGCAATCTTGCAGCTTGGCAATCGCCGCGTAGTTACCAAGATCATCTCTGAGATCAACTTTGTGGCGTCGGCCATTGAAGGTGACCTAATCGAGATTGGCCTGATTGCTACCAAGTTTGGCACCACTTCAATCACCATGAGAGCCGAGGCCCGCAACATGGTTTCTCGCAAGAATATTTTGACTGTAGACCACATCGTTTTTGTTGGGCTAGATTCCGATGGTCGCCCTCTGCCGCATGGTTACACAACCGCGACTCACGATCGAGACCGAATGCCAATCGAGCATTCCTAAGATTATTCGGAATCAAGTAACTAGGCTTTTGGTTTACGCTCGAGAAGTGCTTAAAGAGCACCGCTAAAGGGCATAGCCAAGGGGATTCACATGAACACGTTTTTGAAATTTATCACCGGAAAAAAGACTGCGCCGGTAACTCTTCTGATCGGCCTAATCTTTGCCGGCCTAGCTTTTGGGCCGCTAGCCCCAGAAACCACCGAAACCAATCCTGGAGTCGGCCTTCCTGCGTCAGCTGAATCAGTTTTAGCTGAAGAAAAGTTGGCCACATTGCCGGGCTCAGACTCAACCGCGGCCGTAATTGTTTATGCCTCTGATGCCAAATTCACAACCGAGCAGCTCGCTTGGTTGCAGGGAACCTTTGACCCAATGGCCCAGATGTTGGTTGGGGGAGCGAATGAGAAGTTCACAGAGTTCACCAACCTAGAGGTGAATGGTCAATCCTTTGTGCCGCCGGCAGCTGTTTCAGAAAATGGCAAGGTTGCAGTCATCACTGTTCCTCTTGAGGTTTCAGAAGAAGTTGAGGTTGTAACTGAACGCGTTGCTAAAATGCGTGACATCGCTGATAAAGGTGCCCCAGCCGGCATGGATGTCTACGTCACTGGGCCTGAAGGTTTTCAAGCAGACCTAGCAGGAGTATTTGCCGGTGCTGATTACATACTCTTGCTATCGACTGTCGCGGTCGTAGCCTTTCTACTGCTGGTGACTTATCGAAGCCCAACCCTTTGGTTGATTCCACTATTGGTTGTTGGCACCGCCGACGGCATGTCTCGTGGTCTGGCTGTGCAGGTTGCAAACTTCTTTGGAATCACGCCGGACGCTTCAGTAACAGGCATTCTTTCAGTTTTGGTGTTTGGTGCAGGAACTAACTACGCACTACTTTTGATCGCGCGCTACCGAGAAGAACTTCTCGTTGTTGAAGATCGCCATTCGGCCATGATCAAGGCCGTTCGCGGCGCTGGCCCGGCCATTATCGCCTCGGGCTCTACAGTTACCCTTGCTCTTCTAACCCTGAGTTTTGCCGATCTAGCCGGCAACCGTGCACTCGGCCTGGTCTGTGCCACTGGCGTGGTTATCGCGATGATTTCGGCACTCGTGATTCTGCCTGCGGCGCTAGTTGTCTTTGGTCGAGGACTATTCTGGCCATTTATTCCGAAGTTCGGAGGGGTCAACAAGAGCGACAAAGGCCTCTGGGCAAAACTCGGTCGTGGTGTCAGCAAGAAGCCAGCCTTGGTTTCAGTTGTCGGTTTTCTGGTGCTTGGTGCGCTTGCACTTGGTGCCGGAAACATCCAGGTAGGTTTGGCCAGCACCGACCGATTCTTGAAAACTACTGAAGCAGTTACCGGTCAGCAAGTTCTAGCCGAGGCGTTCCCGGCCGGTCAAACCAGCCCAACCCTTGTTGTCGCAAATGCCGACCAAGCTGACGCCGTGAAGGCTGCGGCCGAGGCTGTCGCTGGCGTTTCATTGGTGACAATCTCAAACAACAGCACGGATGCCCTTGCCAGGCTTGAGGTAGTTCTCGAGGGTGAAGCCCAATCAGACGAGGCCTATGCAACCATCGTTGACCTACGCGAAGCGGTTCACTCGGTTGACGGAGCCGAAGCACTTGTCGGTGGGCTTGATGCTCAAGCTCTTGAGGTAAAAGATGCATACGCGCACGACCAACTGATTGTGATTCCGCTCATCCTAGGTTTGGTTTTCATTGTGCTTGTGTTGTTGCTTCGTGCACTTGTTGCGCCAATTCTGTTGCTCACCACCGTGGTTGCTTCATTCTTTGCCTCGATGGGTGCGGGTTGGTTGCTTTTCACCAACGTGTTCGGGTTTCCGGCGCTAGACCTGAGTGTGTTCCTTTACAGCTTCTTGTTCTTGGTTGCGCTTGGTGTTGACTACAACATCTTCTTGGTGACACGAGCTAAAGAAGAGGCCGTTCACCTAGGTGCCAAGCAAGGCATGATCAAAGCCTTGAGCTCAACCGGTGGCGTAATCACCAGCGCGGGTATCTTGCTTGCCGCAGTTTTCGCCGTTCTAGGTGTGTTGCCGCTGGTGGCACTTGCCCAGATTGGTGTGATTGTTTGCATCGGTGTGCTGCTAGACACGCTTTTGGTCAGAACCGTAATCGTTCCAGCCCTTGCGTTCATTAGCAAAAAGAAGTTCTACTGGCCTTCAAAGAATTACCAGGACTAGTTGGGTAGCAACCAAACGGTTTGGTCGGCAACCAGTTGGTGCCCCTGTTTCATGCCATGCAAGCTAGATGCCAGAATTTTGCCCTCTGGCAGGTTGATAGGTTCGTGGCCGAAGTTGTGAACAACCAGGATGTGATTGTTGCGGTAACCAAGAACGTTTTCATCCAAAAACTGTGGAGACCATTCAAACGAGCCCTCGCCTAGGCCAAGTTCACGACGAGTACGCAACGCGTGCTTGTAGAGCTCAAGAGTCGAACCCTCGACACCTTCTTGCTGGTCGCGTGAATAGCCGGCGTAGATCTCTGGCTGTGGCAACCAAGATTTTCCAGTTTTGTTGAATCCGTTAGCTGCACCAACTCCTGATTCCCAAGGCAAAGGAACACGGCAACCATCGCGCCCGACTCGTGCGCCATTGGTTCTATAGAAGGTTGGGTCTTGGCGATATTCATCTGCAAGCGTGGTGTGTTCAGGCAGGCCAAGCTCTTCACCCTGATAGATGTATGAAGACCCCGGCAGGCCAAGCATGAACAAAGTTGCTCCTCGAGCGCGGCGCAGGCCAAGCTCGCGGTCTGGCTGAGGGTCGTTAGGCCCAACTCCGTCGCTGTCTGTGGGCTTTACTTTTAGGCCACCAAAACGGCTAGCGTGACGCAAAACATCGTGGTTGTTCAAAACCCAGGTGCTCGGTGCTCCTACTGAATCAAAAGCCTCAAAGCTCTCGTTTATTGTGTTGAACAGGGTCTGTGCCTGCCACTCGCTGTTCAAGAATCTGAAGTTGAAAGTCTGGTGAAACTCATCTGAGCGAACCCAAAGTGCCATAAATGAAAGCGGCAGAACATAGGCCTCACCGCACATGGCACGGTCGCCAGGGTAGCTGTCGAGAATTGCACGCCATTTTCTAAAAATCGGGTGAACAGATTCTTGGAACCACATCGGCGGGCTGGCTTCGCCCTCAATGAAACCGGCTCCGGCGCGCGCTAGATCTGGGTGGTCTGGCAAACCCTCTGCCTTGCCCATGGCGTGCGGCTGGTCGACTCTAAAGCCGTCTGCGCCACGGTCTAACCAGAATCTCAAAATGTCTTCAAAGGCGTCTTGCACCTTCGGGTTCTCCCAGTTCAAATCTGGCTGGGATGAATCAAACAGGTGGCAGTACCATTGGCCAGCAGTGCCATCTGGGTTGGTAGTGCGGGTCCAGGCTGGGCCGCCAAATAGGCTCAACCAGTTGTTCGGTGGCAAGTCGCCATTTTCACCTTTGCCATCTTTGAAGTGGTAAAAAGCCCGTTCCGCTGAACCCTCTGGCGCTGCTAAGGCCGACTGGAACCACTTGTGTGCACTGCTCGTGTGGTTTGGCACCAGGTCAACTAGAACTCGTAGTCCGAGTTCGTGTGCACGAGTAACCATGTCATCAAAGTCGGTAAGGGTGCCAAAAAGTGGGTCAACATCCATGTAGTCAGAGACGTCGTAACCGGCGTCTTTTTGCGGCGAGCGCATAAAAGGCGATAGCCATATTGCATCGATGCCAAGTGCCGCGAGTGACTCTAAACGAGAGGTGATGCCGGGCAAGTCGCCCATGCCGTCGCCGTTTGAGTCGGCAAATGAGCGAGGGTAAACCTGATAGATAACTGCAGAACGCCACCACTCTTCACCTAGTCGAGCGAGGTGACGGGGTGATTTTGAGATATCCAGCTTCATAACTGGCTATTTTAGAGCTTGATCCACACGGTTTGGTCATGTTCGAGCTCGCCCTCAATAGTGAGATCGTGCTGGGTGGTGACCAAAATTTCTCCAGCTGGAATTACCACCGGATCGCCTCCGACATTGCTCAAGACCAAGATGCCGTTGTTGATGTAGGCGAGAGTGCTTTCATCCTGGTATTCAGGGGCCCATTTGAAGTTGCCGGCACCAAGCGAGTGCGCTTTGCGAACCTTGAGCATTTGCTTATATAGCTCAAGAGTCGAACCAGCCACGCCTTCTTGTAAGTCCCTGGCATAGCGGGCATAGCTACTCGGCTGAGGCAACCATGATTCTCCTGTAGTTGAGAATCCGTTTGATTCATTCGCCTTTGATTCCCAAGGCAGTGGAACTCGACAACCATCTCGACCAACACGTTCGCCGTTGGTTCTAAAGAAAGTCGGGTCCTGTCGATACGCCCCGCCAAGAGTAGTGTGCTCAGGCAAGCCAAGTTCTTCACCCTGATACATGTAGGCGCCGCCAGGCAGAGCAAACATGAAAGCACTCGCAGCGCGGGCGCGACGAAGACCCAAGGCTTCATCTGGCTGGGCAAACTCTGGGCCGATGCCATCTCCTTGCGGTGGAAGGGTGCCGGGTTCGTATGCAAATCGAGTCGCGTGTCTAATCACGTCATGGTTCGAAAGCACCCAGGTGCTCGGTGCTCCAACTGCGCCAAATTCCTTCAGAGATTCGGTTACCACTTTGTGCAGCGATGCTTTATCCCAAGGGCACTCTAAGAAACCAAAGTTGAATGCCTGATGGTATTCGTCTGGGCGCACCCATTGAGCCATGCGCGAAAGGGGCATGATCCAAGCCTCAGCTGCCATTAGGCGGTCGTCATACTCGTCTACAACTTCGCGCCAGCGACGAATTACCGGGTGCACCTCTGGCTGCCCCCAGTATGGGTTCATCTCTTCAAGTTCTTGGATGGACATTTCAGCCTCAGTCTTGGCTCCACCCATGGTGGTGTCGATTAACTTGGTGTCGGGCAGACCAGCGCGTTTCATCATGCCGTGAGCGACGTCGATTCTGAAACCATCTGCGCCTCGGTCCAGCCAGAAACGTAAAACATCATCGAACATGTCGAGCACCGCTGGGTTGGTCCAGTCAAAATCAGGCTGGCTTGAATCAAAGATGTGTAGATACCACTGGCCTGCGGTTCCATCAGGGTTGGTGATGCGAGTCCAAGCGTTACCTCCAAAAACTGAAGGCCAGTTGTTCGGAGGTAGCTCTCCATTTTTGCCCTTGCCATCTCTAAATATGTACATGGCTCGCTCAGGCGAACCTTCGGGTGAGTTCAAGGCTGCCTGGAATAGAGCGTGCTGATCTGAAGAGTGGTTTGGCACCAAGTCGACAATGACCTTGATTCCAAATTTTCTGCAAGCGCTTACAAGATTGTCGAAATCTACAAGATTGCCAAACAAAGGGTCGATATCTTTGTAATCCGACACGTCATATCCGGCATCTTTTTGCGGTGATTTGAAGAACGGGGAGCACCAAATTGCGTCAATTCCAAGCGCTGCCAGAGCGGGGATGCGGTCCGCAATCCCTTTCAAATCGCCAATTCCATCACCATTGCCATCTGCGAAGCTTCTCGGATAGATCTGATAAATAACCGATGAGCGCCACCATTCGGCGTTGGGAGCGGTCTCGAAAAGAATTTTGTTGTTCGACATGAACACCACTATAAGGCTCGATTCTTCACCGTGATTCAATCGTTATTCATGTAAGCGATTACAAATTTGACGCATCGATATTCGAGGAGAAAAGTAGGTCTTGCTTGCCTAACCAGGCAATAAACAGAAAAACGAAATTTCGCAACGAAAGGTGAAATTAGTGAAGAAGAACATGCGTGGCGCATTCGCCGCTGGAGCAATTGCTCTAACCGCAATGCTTACTTTCTCTGGCTGTGCTTCAGACCCGAAGCCAACCACCGATGTCCTAGACATCTGGGTTGACAAGCTAGAAGCTGTAGCTCTTGAGGGCTCAGCAGCCAAGTTCGAAGAAGAGACTGGCATCAAGATCAACCTCGTTATCAAAGAGGGCGACCCAATCGAAGACTTCAAGGTTGCTGGTCCTGCCGGCGAAGGCCCTGACGTAATCCTTGGCGCACACGACAAGGTTGGTGCACTTGTTGCCGACGGTCTAGTTGCTCCAATCGACCTAGGTTCAAAGAAGGGTGACTTCCGCGAGAACGCAATCTCAGCTTTCACCTACGACAGCAACCTATACGGCATGCCTTACACCATCGAGAACATTGCTCTCGTATGTAACACCGAGAAGGTTCCTTCACAGCCGACCTGGGAAGACCTAAAGGGTGTGGGCGTTGCTCTAAGCCTTAACGGTGGAACTGGTGACCCTTACCACATGTACTCAATCCAGACCTCATTCGGTTCAAAGGTCTTCAAGCGTGACGCTGACGGCAACTACACCTCTGAGCTAGACATGGCAAACGGTGGCGCAGAGTTCGCTAACTGGCTTGCAACCGAAGGCGCAGAAGTTCTTGACCCAGAGTCAACCTGGGACTCAAGCGTTGCTGCTCTTGCAGACGGAACCAAGGCATGTTGGATCACTGGCCCATGGGCACAGGGTGCAGGCGATGGCGCAATTGACCTAAAGTCAGGCGCTTTCAGCATCTACAGCATTCCATCAGTTGGTGGCCAGGACTCAGTACAGTTCATGGGCTCACGCGGTTTCTACATCTCTTCATACGCAACTGACAAGCTATACGCTCAGAAGTTCGTTGTTGACTACGTAGGTACTGAAGAAGTTCAGACTGCAATGTTCGAGGCCGGCGGCCGTATCCCGGCTCACAAGGCTGCATTCGAAGCTGCTTCAGAAGACCCAATCGTCAAGGGCTTTGGTGCTGCTGGCGTAAAGGCTGAGCCAATGCCTGCAATCCCTGCAATGGCAGCTGTTTGGTCAGCATGGGGTGCAACTGAGATCGCAATCCTTCAGAAGAAGGGCGACCCAGCTGAGCTTTGGACCAAGATGATCGCAGACATCGAAGCTGCAATCGCTGGCTAATAGCTTCAAAAGATAGCGGGTGCCGGGGTTCAGCAATGAGCCCCGGCATCACTCTCTAGGCCAGAGGCCAAAAGTTTCACCGATTTAAAGATTTTCACAACAGCTAGATTTAGCTAGACACAGCAGAACCAGAAGCGGGGCAAATGCCATGGCAAAGACCGAACTAGAACCAAAGACCAAGCCTGCAAAGGTAAAGATTCGTCGAGGTCAGCTAGATGACGGTGGAACCCCGAGCCTGCATGGCACCATCATCAAGATCATCCTTCTTGGCTTGGTAGATGCCGCAGCCCTTTTTGCATTCATGTCTCTGATCAGTCAGAGCAATTTCGGTATCGCCGCACTGCTTGCCGGCGTGACCCTCTTAATGAACTTTGTTTACCTGAAGCGCGGATTGCTTCCGGGTAAGTACCTGATGCCGGGCCTTATCTTTATGGCCATCTTCCAGGTTTATGTTGTTGGTTTCTCGGGCTACATCGCATTTACCAACTTCGGTGGTGGCCACATGAGCTCAAAAGAAGACTCAATCACCGCAATTCAGCAGAGCTCAGCCTTTCCGGTTGAGGGCGCAACTGTATACCCACTGACCGTGGTTGAAAACGCTGAAAACAAGCCTTTTTACCTAATCACCATCAACGACGACCCAGAACACCTGAAGGTTCTGGTCGGTGGCAAAGACGTGCCTTTGGCTGAGGTAACCGGAGCAACTTTCGAAGACGGCAAGGCTGTCGAGGCACCTGGTTACATAGAGATGAAGTTTAAAGAATTCGCAGACCGCCAGGATGAAATTCTGCCGATGCGCGTCTTCTTGAACGATGGCTCTGGTTTGTTCTATAAGACTCCAAATGGCGAAGATGCCACTCAGTACCAAGACAAAGTAATTTTCAACGCAGCCGAAGACTCGGTTTTGCGAGTTGAAGACCAGGTACTTTTCACCGACAGAGGTAACGGCGCCTATGAGTCGGCTGACGGCGAAATGATCCTTCCTGGTTGGAGAGCCGAAGTTGGCTTCGACAACTTTGTGAAAGCTGTAACCAACGAGCGCATCCGTGAACCGCTTTTGATGGTTACTCTCTGGACCTTCGCATTCGCACTACTAACCGTATTCTTCACCTTTGCAATGGGTCTCGGTCTTGCAATGTTGTTCAACGATGAGCGCATTCGCGGTCGCAAGATTTATCGAATTGCCATGGTTCTGCCATACGCATTCCCGGCCTTCTTGTCAGCCTTGATTTGGCAATCGATGTTCAACCGAAAAGAAGGTTTCATCAACCAGGTGATTTTAGGCGGCATGGATGTTTCGTGGCTGTCTGACCCGACGCTGGCTAAGGTAGCGGTGCTTTTGGTTAACTTCTGGCTGGGTTTCCCATACATGTTCTTGATCGCAACCGGTGCTCTTCAGTCGATTCCTGCAGAGCTAACCGAATCGGCCAAGATCGACGGGGCAAGTGCCTGGCAGCAGTTCCGCTACGTGAAGTTGCCATTGCTTCTAGTTTCGGTTTCACCACTTTTGATTGGTTCGTTTGCCTTCAACTTCAACAACTTCACACTCATCTATCTGGTTACCGGAGGTGGCCCGAAGGTTGTCGAAGCTGACATGAACGTTGGTCACACCGACATCTTGATCACTTTGGTCTACAAGATTGCATTCAACACCGGTAGCGGCGCAAACTACGGTTTGGCTAGCGCCTTCTCGATTCTGATCTTCCTTGTGGTCGGAACCATCTCTTACATCGGCTTCCGCCGCACCCGCACTCTAGAGGACGTGAACTAATGGAGCTAACAACTAAGCAACAGGAGAAGCAGGCAGCCAAGGCTGTTCGACAGCTCTCGACCATCAAGCACATGGGCCTCGGCAAGTGGATGGCTCAAATCGGTTGGCGTCACGTAGTGGGTATCGTCGTGGTTATCTACGCGCTGTTCCCGATTGTTTACATCATCTCGGGTTCGGTGAACCCTGGCGGAACTCTAACCTCGGGCAACCGACTGTTCCCGGGTTTCACTTTCGACAACTACATAGCGTTGTTCACTGACCCATACCGACCTTTCGCTGACTGGTTCAAGAACACGCTGTATGTCTCAACTGTCGCCTCTCTCGGCAGCGTATTCCTTTCATCCTTGGCTGCCTATGCGTTCTCACGCATGCGCTTTATTGGCCGTCGCGTAGGTTTGCTGAGCCTGATTTTGTTCCAGATGTTCCCTCAAATTTTGGCTCTGGTCGCAATCTTTGGTTTGTTGGTTGAAATCGGCAAGGTGTTCCCAGCGATTGGTAACGGAACCCACATCGGCCTTATCTTGGTCTACCTTGGCGGAGCTCTTGGCGGTAACACCTACTTGATGTACGGATTCTTTAACACCATTCCAAAAGAGCTTGATGAGGCTGCCAAGATCGACGGCGCAACTCACACCCAGATCTTCTTCGGAATGATTCTGCGCCTAACCGCTCCGATTCTTGCGGTTATCTTCTTGCTCAGCTTTATCGGTCTTTCAAGCGACTTTATTCTTGCCAGCATCTTGCTCGAAAAACCTGAAGACAAGACCCTTGCGGTTGGTCTCTATGGTTATATCGCCGACAAGATGAACCAAGAGTGGACAATCTTTGCAGCGGGTGCGGTGCTTGCCTCGCTCCCAATTGTTGGTTTGTTCCTATACCTTCAGAAGTACATTGTTTCTGGCCTCACCGGTGGTGCGGTTAAGGGTTAACGAGTCTCCCAATTGACTCAGATTGTGTAGCAACATGTCAGCACTGCCTCACGCCCTAAGCCCACACCACGACGGTTCAGCTCTATACGTGCTGAACCAGAAGCCGAACCTCTTGGATAAAGTTCGCCTTCGAGTGCGCATTCATGAGTCGATTGGCGACGTGGCTGAAGTCAGAGTTCGCTCAAGTGAGAGCGGCGAGGCTTTTCCGAGTGCACCGGCGAAACGCAAGAAGTTGGCCAGTGGATGGTCTTGGTACGAAGCCCAGCTGACCATGCACAACCCAAAAGTCAACTATCGCTGGATGATCAAGCTCACCAACGGAAATATCCTGTGGTTGAACACTCTGGGTCTTCATGTAATTGACCAGCCTGACATCAACGACTTCAGAATCAACGTGTTTTCATCAGCGCCGGCTTGGGGGCCGAGCACCATTTTGTATGAAGCCTTTCCGGATAGATTCGCACGTTCGGCCAAAGCTGATTCTCAGGTGCTGCCTGACTGGGCGATCAAAGCTGAATGGAATGAAACGGTGATCGGGCGAGGCCCAGGTACATCTGAGCAGTTCTTCGGTGGCGACCTGTGGGGAGTAATTGAGCATCTGGATCACCTTGAAAATCTTGGCGTGAACGTGCTTTACCTGACTCCGATTTTTCCGGCCAGATCTAACCACCGCTACGACGCCAGTTCATTCGACGAGGTAGACCCGCTGCTAGGCGGAAACAAGGCTTTGGTCGCTTTGGTGAAGGCGGCTCACGAGAAGGGCATCCGAGTTATTGGAGACCTAACCTCTAACCACTCGGGTGCCGCTCACGAATGGTTCAAGGCCGCGTTCAAGAACCCTAAGGCCCCAGAATCAGATTTCTATTACTTCAGTGACGGCAATAAAAAATATGACTCTTGGTTCGGTGTCGCCAGCCTTCCTAAGTTCAACTGGAAGTCGGCAGAACTGCGCAAGCGTTTCATCGAAGGTAAATCTTCGGTTGTTGCCAAGTGGCTGAAGGCTCCATTCAACTTGGATGGTTGGCGAATTGACGTTGCCAACATGACTGGCCGCATCCGAGATGAAGACATGTATCTAGAGGTAGCTCAGATAGTTCGCAAGACAATGGTCTCGGTAAACCCAGACACCATCATGCTCGGTGAATACACCGGTGATGCTGCCTATGAAGTGCAGGGCGACGGCTGGCAGGGCGCGATGACCTATGCAAACTTCACCCGACCGCTGTTTCGCTGGTTGCAAAAGCCTGCTGGCGAAAAAGAACTTCAGAATATCGGTTTTATCTCGCGTGAAGAGACCGGTCGAGAGTTTGTCGAAAGTCACATCAAGTTTGCAGCTGGGTTCCCTTGGCACGTTCGCCTAAACAACATGAACGCGCTTGACACTCACGACACCCCTAGATTCAAGAGCTACACGCTGCCCGGTGCCCAAAAAGTTGCCGCCGCAATGCAGTTCACCTTCCCGGGCATTCCGCTTATTTGGGCGGGTGATGAATTTGGCTTGGATGGTTTCAACGGCGAAAACTCGCGTACACCGCTGCCTTGGAATAATGAGCGTGAGCATGATGCTTCGATGATTGAGTTTTATTCAAAGCTGGCCGAAATTCGCACCAAGAACGTTGCTCTTACCGAAGGAAGTTTGAGATTTTTAGCGGTTACTGACGAGGCCGTTTTGTTTGTGCGCGAGCACGCGAAGCAAAACATCCTGGTGCTTGCAGCTCGCTCGAAGACTTCTAAGTTGGCCATACCTGCGGCCGCTCTTGAAGGGCTTAGCGGAGCGGAATTGTTGTTTGGTAGTGGCGAAATTAAGGTCAGCAAAAACAATGCGAAGTTCTCTGAAAGGCAGATGAGCGTTAGCATCTGGCGTTTGACACCGTCAAAGTAAAAGTGCTAAAGTCTTCTGGTGTCTGGCGTCAAGCCTAGATTCAAATCGCCCCGATAGCTCAGTGGTAGAGCACTTCCATGGTAAGGAAGGGGTCGCCAGT
>CAZIFS010000005.1:0-16493 GCA_964539165.1 uncultured Rhodoluna sp.
TAGAAGAGTCAGAAACTCTGTATTGGACGGGGGTTCAATTCCCCCCATCTCCACCATCCCATAAATAGATAGAAAAACCCTTGAGAAATCAGGGGTTTTTTTATTTCTGGACTCAAAAATTGTATGAAAAATAGTATGAAAACTACTACTTCGGCGAGACGCAAGTCCTTATAGTTGAAGTCATGGGGGAAACCAAGCCAAGAAGACGCAAGGGACAAGGCGGACTATTCATAATCCGTGGGCAAGCTTGGAATGAGGTCAGGCAAGCCTATGAGGACGTTGACTTCTACAGGGCAACAAGGGACATTGAAAACCCTGATGACCCAAGCAAGCGTAAGCAAATCACTGGCACAGGACGTTCTCCTAAAGAGGCACAGGACAGATTAGCCAAATCCATTGAGCGGTTCTATAAAAAGAAGGGTTTAGCTGAGGCAGGGATTGTCCAGAAAAGCCGTAGAAACGGCTCACAGCGTCTCTCAGAATATTTTGAGGAGTGGCACTCAGAGCTTCGCCCTGAAAGGGTAAGCCAAACCCTAAGACTCAAATACAAACAACATTTCCAAAACCACATTTTGCCTCATGTTGGAAATGTCTACCTAGAAGACCTGAACTACAAGCTTCTGCAAAAGCTCTTCTATGAGACTTTGCCAGCCAAGCGAAAAGTGAAGGGGGGAGTTGAACTTGATCAGCCACTTCTTAGCTCAAACGCCATTTTGAACGTCTACAGGACTTTCAATGTTGCTATGCATGTGGCAGTCAAGAAAGACAAAATCTCAAGAAACCCACTGTCGCTGGTTGATACTCCTGAATACATTCCACCTAAAGAAAACATTGCTCAAATTGGTCACGTCGTTGAACACATCTTTCAGAAGATGGCTGAGGCAAATGACCCAATGCATGATCATTTCCTGCTTGCATTGCTTGGTCTAAGGAAGGCTGAACGTCTTGGACTTACCTTTTCAGCACTAACCCTCACAGGAGACAGTCCAAAGATGACGATCAAATCTCAGCTGCAAAGGGTCAGTGGAGAAGGTCTCATTCTCAAGCCAGCAACCAAAAGCGGAAAAGATAGAACTGTCGCACTCATTGACCCATGGCTATCTTGCTTGAAGCGAATGAAGCAAGTCAGGAAAGAGCAAGAGAAGCTTGAGTCGTTCAAACCAAAGCCAGAATTCAAGGATTTGGTTTTCCTGAAGGACAACGGAAAACCATTTGACCTCAACGAAGACAATGAGCTTTGGAAGAAAGTCAATGAAATCTACAATGCCAAGCGACCACACATCAGAGGACATGCACTTAGGCACGTAAGCGGAACACGATTAGCTGATGCGAATGTATCCAGAGACGTAGCCATGGCAATCCTTGGGCATGAGTCGGAATCAATGAGTTTCTACTATGGACGAATGACTCAAAAGGGACAAGCTGAGCAACTTGAGAAATTCGGTGAAGCAATTTCATCCAAGATCAAACCAAAGAAGTAAACCTACGACTGAGAGCTGAGACGCTCTATTCACCATTAGCCATAGTCAACTTCAGCTTCTAACGTTCTTTGAGAAAATCAGTAAGACTAAATCTGAAAACATTTTTGATTTTCCTTTTTCACCGTTTCTGAAAGTTCCAAGCAAACAGATGATGCACGTTTTTTGAAGCAACTTCCAGATTGAATAGTGAGCACACAACAATATCTCAGAAGCCACACAAGCCTCATAGAAGCCATTTCAGGTTGTTCTCTAGTAAATCCCTTCAGTATTTTTCAAGGCTCGTAAACGAGCATCTTTTTGAAATCAAGAAAATTGGTAACTCTTCTTCTTGATCAGAAAGCCAGAGGAACTATTCGCTGAACGAAGTGAGGCGAATTATTCTTCTTGTTTTTCTTCTTGTCTAACTTCTTGTTTTATCTTCTTGTTTAGTTGTATGTGAGACACCACTTCAATCTGTGAGGTTCATCACTTTGGTGTTTGACTTACACCACTCTGTGACTTGGCTTCCAACACTTCAATCTTGGAATTCAAAATACTCACCGTTGTCTTTGGCATTTTCAGACTCCATGAGAAGTTGCAATGCTTTGTGCTCTGGCTCTTTCCATTTCAGAGTTGGAATCTCATCACCAATGAGAAGTGAAATCTTGTCTGGATTGTTGTTGACACCCTTTTTGATAGAAAGCCAGTGAAGTGCTTCAAGCTCTTTCTTGTATTTGATGAAAGTCTTCTTATCCATGTGAAGATCGTTTGCGACTCTCCGCACACTCATCTTCGTTGGTTGGCGATTCTTGAAGTTGTAGCGGTGTGCCAAGTAGAACAGGACTGCTAGGTGCATGAATTCAAGCTTCGCTCCTAGGGCAATCTCCATGTATTGCTCACGACGAATACCTTGAGGAAGTTCGTTCATGCCCAAAGGGTAGATTCTCCCTTTTGGCTGTTGCTCAGCTGGTGTGCTTTCGTTGATCATTTGTTTCTCCTTATTGTTTGTCTGCCTTTCTATTGAATGGAAATGCATATGTTATAAGTATACACCATAAACATAAGAAAATGATAACTAATTCATAAACATATGATATACTTGAGTTATGTTTACAGAAGACTTTTCAGAAGACCACCTAAATAGCGATACACGAGCATTCATGTGGGGGAATGACCCATTCGTTATCACTGTCTTTTGCCAGCAATCAGGACATGGATTTCTGACTGATTGGTGGGTGAGTGGTCGCAGGTGGGCAGATGATTCTCCAATCCTCGTGCTCAAGCTTCGTCTAGGCGTCACTGCCACCAGAGAAGACCTGAAAGCTGCTTTACAAGAGCTTTGGCATGACAATCTCAAAGATGTTTCTTTTGGCTCTGCCCTCTTCGGCGGCATTCAAAACCCATCAACTGACCTCAAAGAGTTGACTGATCGCCAAAAGGCTGAATTGTTTGACTTCCACCTTCAAGGACACACACAGTATGGACACTTCAACATCAAAGGCACATCAAAGGTAGAGAGAACTGCAACGATGTATCTCCTTTTGAAATCTCTTGGCTCTAAGCAACCCCAGCGAGAAATCGCCAAGTTTGAAAGTGTCCCATTTATCTCAGAAGTGAAGTCCAGTGCAATAAATCAAAGGCTTGCCTTGGCTCGGCAACAAGGTTTCTTGACCAAAGAGCAGGAACAGATTTTCTTCAAAGAATCAAAAACCGATTCTGACGGAGAGTCGCTTTGATCTTCACGCATTAGCAAAACGATCAAGGCAAACCGCCAATCAACCTAGGAAATCAAGGAAAAGAGGCAACTGAAATAAACGAATAAGGAGAAATGAGCATGAAAACTCAAGAAGAAATAGAGCTGGAATTCAGAGATGAAGAGACAGTAAAAAACTTTCCAAGCTACTCTGCCAAGCTGGAATTTAGACCACTTAGAAAATCAGATGCGGTATTGCTTGCCCCTGTATTTAGGTCATCCGCAAAAAGCATTCGCAACTACCTCAGCACCTACCAACATGCAGACCGTTGGTGGCTAAAAGACACACAAGCCTTTGTCTCCGCCTGTGTAAACGATGACTTCCCATCCATGCATTATCTGTTCATGATTGGCAATCAAGTTGTTGCATTGGCTTCGTTCCATGCATACGGCAGTCACCCACATGACATTCAAGTAGTTCTAGCCGTGTTTGGAGAACACCAAGGTCGTGGAATTGGTAAGGCAGTAGCCAAGACTATGAAGAAACTAGCGTTTGAAGTATGGGGTTTCAGAAGCCTTTGGTGGATTGTTGACGCAACGAACAGACCTTCAATGCGGTTGGCACAGGAGATTGGTTGTCACAGAGATTCAACGTTTGAAGAGGAAGCTAAGCACGGTGATTCTGGAAGCGGACTTTGGCACAGATTTGTCGTTGATCGTGGAGATTCACTTGCCCCAGCTATCCTGCAAGGTGCACCAATGGAGTATTGGTCTGAGCCTAAAACGGCTGGACTTCTAAGAGCGGTGATCGCTTCCAGAGAAGTTGACCCTACAAATCCAAAAACTGAATAGGTAGACAAAATGGAGCAACTTCCCCCAAAATCCCAAGCAAATAGCGGTTGTTAGCCTAGGTTTGGTTGGGGGGAGTTCTCCGTTTTTAGTCTGAGAGGCGTCAATAAATTGACCAAACGTGATTATTCCGAATGGTCAAAAGATGAGTTGATCTCAGAAATTCGGAAGTTGAATTCAAGGAAACGTTTTGGTCTTGTTTGGGAAGAACGATCTGAGGATGCACTTGAGGCACTTTCAACCACCTTTCCTCTTGTAGAAATAGACAAGAAGAGGGCAATAGGCAGCTCAAGTGAAAAACAAAACCTCCTCATAGAAGGTGACAATCTTTTCTCGCTTTCGTTGCTTAGCTTCACACACGCAGGAAGCGTGGACGTTATCTACATTGACCCTCCTTACAACCGAGGTTCAAATGACTTCAAATACAACGACGACTATGTGAATGATGAAGATTCTTTCAGACACAGTAAGTGGTTATCTTTTATTCACAAACGCTTGAGACTAGCTAGGCAGTTGCTTGCTGAAAACGGCGTGATCGTTATCAGTATTGACGACAACGAGCAAGCAAACTTGAAATTGCTTTGCGACGAAGTTTTTCAACCTCAAAACTTTATTGCTTGCCTTCCGACGATCATGAATCTAAAGGGAAATCAAGATCAACTTGGTTTTGCTGGCACTCATGAATACACCTTGGTATACGCCAAAGACAAGGCAAAAGCTTTGTTTGGCACCTTTGACATAGATGAAGAAACCCTTGAAGAAGACTGGGAACAGGACGATTTGGGTTGGTGGAAGCAAGGTGCAGGACTGAAGAGCACTGGAGTGAATGCACCAAGGGAAAAGCGTCCAAATCTCTTCTATCCGCTCTATGTAAAACCTGATGGCTCTGAAGTCACACCCGAAAAGACGCAAGGGTATGACGAAATATTCCCTGTGACAGATGGTCGTGAAATGTCTTGGCGTTGGCAAGCGTCTACGGCTATGCAGTTGAAAGATGATTTGATCGCCAAAGGCGAATCTCCAAACTGGACAATTTATAAAAAACAACGCCCAGAGCTTGGCGACATGCCTTCGAAGAAGCCAAAGAGTCTCTTGTATAAACCGAAATACTCCAGCACTAACGGAACTAATGAACTCAAGAACATTTTGGGTGACCGTGCCTTTGATTATCCAAAACCCGTTGAATTGGTTCACGACTTGATAAAAGTTGCTTCATCAAAGAAAGATGCTTTAGTTTTAGATTTCTTTGCTGGCTCAGGAACAACGGGACAAGCGGTTCTTGCCTTGAACGCAAGCGACGGAGGTTCACGTCAATTTATTCTTTGCACAAACAATGAACAGCAAATCGCTGAATCAGTTTGTTATCCAAGAGTCAAAGCCGTTCTTACTGGCTACCAAAATCCAGGGGGGAAAGTCGTTGCTGGGTTTGGCGGTTCTCTTCAATACTTGAAGGTGAAAGGCACGCCTTCAGCACCAACGGATGCCAATAAACGGAAGCTTTCAAAATCTGCAAGTCACTTGCTCTGCCTGAAAGAACAGTGTTTTGAAGAAGTTCTAACATCAGATTCTCTAAACATCTACAAGAACGAGGCAAAGTTCTTGGTCGTGTTGCTAGACGAGGCAAGTATTGAGCAAGCCAAAATCGAAATAGCAAAACACGGTCAACGAACAGTTGTCTACGCCTTCTCCCTTGGCGGAGACGCATTTGAAGAGGAGTTTGAGGCGTTTGGCGACCTTGTTGACGTCCAGCCGATTCCTGAAACCTTGTTGAATGCCTATCAACAGGCAATGAGACTTATAGAGAGAAAGCAATGATTCTAAAGCCTTATCAAGAGCAAGCTATTGCCAAACTCCTTTCACGATCTAAGGAGTTGCTAGCGAATCAAGCAAGCGGCAAGGTGGTCTTCAAAGCACCTACTGGCTCTGGAAAAACAATCATGATGGCTGAATTTCTAGAGAAACTAGCTTCAGATTCAGAGTTGTTGGGGGAGAGATTTTGCGTTATCTGGACTGCCCCAAGAAAACTTCACATCCAAAGCAAGATCAAGCTTCAGGCACTCTATTCAAAAGAGAACATCCTCAAATGTAGTGATTTCACTGACCTGATTGATCTTTCAATAGGGAAAAATGAAGTCTTGTTTTTGAACTGGGAAAGCATAAACAAGACAGACACGAACACAATCATCAAAGAGAATGAACGTGACTTCTACTTGGAGAAAGTCCTTGAGAACACCAAGCTAAACGGATTGCGACTCATTCTTGTGATTGATGAGAGTCATCACCACGCCACTTCCGAAACTTCCAAGCAACTTATTTCAGAAATGGCACCTGACCTAACTATTGAGGTGTCTGCAACTCCCGTCATCTCCGACCCCGACGAAATTGTTTCCGTCTCTCTTGAGCAAGTCAGGGAGCAGGGGATGATCAAGAAGGCAATAGTTCTGAATCCAGACTTCTCAAACGCCTATTCATCTAAGAAAGTTGAATCAACCCTTTCCCAATCCAGCGATCAATTCGTTCTAGGTGAAGCGATCAAGAAGCGTCAAGAGTTAGCGGACTCTTACAAGAGTCTTGACAGAAAAGTGAATCCCTTGTTGCTAATCCAACTTCCAGACAAAAAGTCTGACGTTGAAGAGCAGCTCATGGTTGATGTAGTGGCTTTCTTGCAGAATGACCATGGCATAACCGTGGACAACGGCAAGCTAGCTATTTACCTTTCAGAGTCCAAGGAAAACTTAGAAAACATAGCCAAATCAGACTCAGATGTTGAGGTCATGATTTTCAAACAGGCGATTGCCCTTGGATGGGACTGTCCACGAGCACAAATTTTGGTTTTATTCAGAGATCACAAAAGTCTGACGTTTAGTATCCAGACGGTTGGTCGCATAATGCGTATGCCTGAGCCAGACTTGGGTCACTATTCTGACGAACTCTTGAACAACAGTTTTGTTTACACAAACATGGCTGACATTTCAATCAATGAAGAAGTGTCAAATGGCTACATCACCATTCATACAAGCAAGAGAAGTTCAAGTTACAAAGAAATCAACCTCTCTACTGTGGCACGTCAAAGATTGAGAGAGCGGACAAGGCTCAATCCGACATTCACTAGATTCTTCGTGGAAGCCGCTGATAGCTATGGATTAGCAAAAAAGATTGACCTTGATAAATCGGATGTCAGCGTTGAGCTAATCAGTGATTTCGAAGTTGCTTCGGTGGACGAACTCAGCAGAACTCAAGTGAACGGTGAGTTGCAGGTCTTGGTTGAGAACGAGACCGATTTGCAAAAAATGTTTGATTTCTTCGTCCGAAATCAGCTTGCCCCCTTTCATCCAGAGGCAAGATCAATTGGACGTGTAAAAGAATCTATCTATAGATACTTTGACATGGAGATGGGGTTGAGCTATCTAGACAACTTCAAAATGCTTGTAAAGGTAATCCTGAATTCAGCGAATGCCAAGCACATTGCAAACGTAATAGACATTGCCAAAGAAAGATACGTCGAATCTGTTTCAGTCAGAGATGCAAAGCTTTTGAGGCTTGAAGGCTGGCAAGTTCCTCAAACTCTAAACTTCCCAAGCTCACACCATGTTATTGAAACCAATAAGTCTGTGATGATTCCCTTCTATTCAGACGGTAAGTGGAAGTCGGAGGCAGCATTCGTTTCGTTACTGGACAAGGCTGAATCTGTAGAGTGGTGGTTTCAAAATGGAGAACGAGACGCTACGTTCTTTGCCGTTCCATACGTTGAAGGCGGTGAAGAGAAGCCGTTCTATGTTGACTTCATTGTCCTTTTCAAGAATGGCGTTCTTGGACTATTTGACACCAAGAGTGGTCAAACTGTTGAGACTGCAAAATCTAAGAGTGATGGTCTGAGAGCTTTCATTGCCTCAGTTGAAGGCACTGAAGGTGGCATTGTGACGAATACAAGCCGTGACTACTCAGGACGTTGGGTCGTTTTCACTAAGGACTCAGCTCAGCTTGCTTTAGGTGACTTCACTAACTGGGAAACACTAGAACTGTAGTTTGTGGACAACTCCAAACTTCAAGGAGTTTTCCCTCTAGTTTGCTTGCATGAATGCAACTTGCTCACTCTGTGATTCAGAGTTCTTTGTGGATGATGTTTGTGATTGCTGCTGGGGTGTAGGACTCATGATCACGTTGTAGAAAAACGATCGTTTGATTGACACCTTTTTGAGCAAGCCAAAATACCCCAAAATCCGCTTTATAACGTTCTCATAACTCGTGTCCGTAATCTATGTAAAATGTCCTACGTTTGTTTTACACTTATAACATGACAACAAAACGCATTGGATACGGAAGAGTAAGCACAGCTGATCAGAACGCTGATTCACAGCGTGATGCCTTGACTAAGGCAGGAGTTGACCAAATCTTCTTGGACACCTTTACTGGCACTAAGTCTTCAAGACCTCAGCTTGACCGCATGAAAGAGCAACTTCGCTCAGGCGACACTATCGTCATCACACGCCTAGACAGGCTTGGACGTAGCACTAAGGATTTACTCAACCTTGTAAGTGACCTAAAAGAGCAAGGAGTCAACCTTGAGGTCATTGAGCAGAACATCAATACCTCAACACCTGAAGGCAAGCTTTTCTTCACGCTGGTTGCCAGCTTTGCTGAGTTTGAACGAGAAATCATGAGAGCACGAACGATTGACGGCTTGGCTTCAGCTAGGGCAAGGGGAAGAGTAGGCGGACGCAAGCCAGCAATGACCCAAGCAAAGATCAATACTGCACGTCAGATGTATTCAGAGGGTAAGTATGTGAAGGAAATCGCTGAAGTCCTTGGGGTTTCAAGACCAACCATCTACAGGGCATTGGAGCAAGGGGACAGTGATAAATAGTATGAAAAATAGTATGAATATTGATGAGATGGGTGCTTTTGCCCCTAGAAATAAGGGTTTGTAGATTCCCCCCATCTCCACTCAGACTTCGGTCTACGAGTCATCCCATACGACTAAGCCCGCCAGCAATGGTGGGTTTTGTCGTTTAATGCGAATTGCATTTTGGATGTATTCTTTACCCAACTAACTCTTTGGGGGGCAACATTGGCTACTTATAGATGCATTAGTTGCACTGGAATACTCGAGAGAGAAGGTGCAACTTGCGTTTCTTGTGGCTCGGCACAGGCCGCGGAGCCACAATTAGAAATTGTTCAGCGCGCCCAGGCAATGGAGGTAAGCACGACAAACTCCTTGAGCGAGAATGTTGGATTTGTAACCCTGGGATTAGTTTTTGGAACTAGTTCTAAGCAGGCCTTTTGGGGGCTTTCTACTCAGGCCGATCGTCTTACCAGGGCATACGACGTTGCGCTGGCCAACCTGAAATTTGAAGCGGCCGGATTAGGCGCTGATGCAGTTATCGCGATAACTTTTGCCTTGAACAACAGCACTGGTAGTGGCAATGCACTACTTACTGGGAGTAGCGAAGCTGTAATGCTCTTGGGTACGGCAGTACGTCGCTCTGACACTCTTCATTAGTCGGCGATCAAATGCTGATCGTTCAGTTGGCTTGCCATGCTTAAGGTAAAAATCGCTCCTCTGCAAGCTGCAAAGGAATGATATTTTATGCGAATTACCTCTTTATGTTCTTCGCAATTAATCCTTGGATAATTGCATAAATGAACTCATTGAAAGATCTGTAGAGGTAGAAATTTGGAATCCAGGAAACTGAATGCTGGTTTGTTTTTCGGCACCTTGGTTGTGCTAATCATTTTGATGGTTGCGAAGCTGGATTACGTAGTTAAGTATGGTCAAACATGGACGTCCAGTGGGCCCTCATTTGGCTCAACCGAAAATGTAGTGCACCCACCAATGGTCGATGCACAAATGCTCGGTTTCGCTATGTGGTTATTGGCAGGGCTATGCATCTACTTCTTTATCAAAATGGCAAAAAAATAAGCCTTTAGTTATCTTTCGGGCTCCTCAAAATGAATGTTTATGCGCCGATGCATCAAGTCGGGGCCGCATTCACAAATACCCCAGGCTGGGCTGCTTTTTCCTTTAACATGGGTCTATGACTTCATCCCAGAATGCCGCTGAATGGTTTGTGACCTACGGGTTGCAAGTGTTCGAAATTGTCGGCATTTTGGCTTTTGCGCTCTCAGGTCTAATCGAAGCAGCCCGCAAAAAACTTGACCTGGTTGGTATGGCTATTGTTACCGGCCTTGCCTCATTCGGCGGTGGAACCCTTCGCGACATTCTGCTTGACCGTCGCCCATTCTTTTGGGTTGAGCACCAAGAGTGGATCTGGGTCATTCTCATAATGTGCACGCTCGCGTTGCTATTTATGCGAGCCAGGCATCTAGAACCAACCGAACGTTCTATGCAGTGGCCCGATGCTCTTGGTCTTGGAATCTTTGCGGCGAGTGGCACTCAAATCGCAATCACTGCAGGTATGCCGGCAATCATTGCAGTAGTTATGGGCGTGATCACCCCAGTATTCGGTGGTGTGCTGCGCGATGTTGTGGTCAACGAGATTCCTCGAGCCTTCAACGATCACCAGCCATATGCAGTTATCGCGTTTGTGGGTGGTTGGCTAATTGTCTTGATGAATGCACTCGGCTGGCCAGTAATCTGGGCCGTAAGCGTAGGAGCCTTCATAATGATCGCGCTTCGAATCTCAGCGATTGTGTTTAGCTGGCGTCTGCCAACCTGGCGAGTTTAGTTTTTAGCAGGCTTCGCTAGAAGTTTCAGTGCAAGGTGCAAGTTGGGCTACGCGCTGAGGGGTAACACCTAGTAGAACCGCAATGTCACGCATGGTTAGCCCGCGATCGCGCATGCGGCCAACGACATCACGAATCTCGTTAGAGGCTTCTTCTTGCAGGCGAGTGGCGGTGCGCATTTTTTCTTGAGCTGCTTCAATGTCACAGATGATTCCTGGCATTACTGCCTCAACCTTGACAACGATGTCGCATTTTTCTTCGCCGGTGGCTTCAGCGGCCATTAGTTTGATTTGCTCGGTTGCTTTGTCTAGGCGTTTAGCAGTGGTCTTGAAGTTGCCAAGTTCCGGAACGGCAATTAGCCATCCGTCTTCTTGACGCTCACATAGGGCTTTGACCTCCATGTAGACCACCTTCTTTCAAAAACTGTCTAGGGCTACTTGACTAAATAAGTAAACCCGTGCTTTACTAATAACTGTAAGTCGGATTCACCGACAAATCAAGACTACAAAAGGAACTCACATGAATTATGTATATGCAATCGCGGGTCTAGCCCTGTCGGTTTTCGTGGCTAACGGTCTATTCAAGGCTGGCAAGTTTAAGGCAACCGCTTCTAAAGAGACTCTTCTAGGCGCAGGCTTCGGTTGGGTTGCAAACATCCCTTTTGGCACCGTTCGTCTAATCGCTTGGCTAGAAATCCTTGGCGCGATCGGTGCAGTTCTTGCTCCAGTTGCTGCATACGCCACCGGACTACTCTCAGCTGACCTTGCTTCAACTGCTGATGCATACAAGTGGGTTGGCGTTGCAGCTGCCGCTGGTCTGGCTCTAACCATGCTTGTTGCTTTCATCATGCACGCAGTGCGAGGCGAGACCAAGTACACCGCAAAGATGACCGTTCCTCTATTTCTATTGGCAACCGCTGCTGCAGTGCTTCAGGCAGTTGTAACCCTGCCTTTGTTCTAATTAGCTTCTGCTAAAACCGGCCCTGTTGGCTGCTCGATTCAGAGTGGCTAACAGGGCCGGTGCCGTTAACGCGATGAGCACTGAGGTGGTCACTGCACGACCAAGATCCCAAAGCAGGCCGCCGGTAAAGATTTCATACTGAATAAATCGGGCCAGGTTGGTAAACGGCCCAGCGCCTGCAAGATACGAAACATCCGAGCCGATACCAGCCAAGAAGGGCCAGTTCCACATCGTCATTAGTGCCCCGTAGCCAAAACTGGCGATGAAAGCAAAAACAATGAGCGCGGATGTCTGTGCCCAGCGCGCCTTAAGTTTTGGCAGCAGTCCAGCAAGTAGTCCGACTAATGCTGCCGCCATCATTTGGAAAGGAAGCCAAGGGCCGACACCACCAGTGAGAAGAGCCGACACTAGCAGCGATGTTGAGCCGAGGATGAAGCCAAAACCCGAACCAAAGACATAGGCGCTGATGATGATCAAGAAGAAAGCTGTTTCGATGCCGCCGGTGCCAGCGCCGAGCATTCGAATCACGGCATTTAGAGCGGTCAAAACACCCAGAAGCGCCAATTGTCTCGAGTCAATGCCTCCGGTGGCAAATTCCATGAGAACTAAAACCAAAATCATCGGCATTAGGGCAATGAACACGGCTTGGGCAACTTCAGATTCACTCTGTGCATCAGCCGCAATGAAAAGTGGCCAGGTGAACATCATTAGCGATGCCAGACCTGCGAGTGTTATTACGGTCGATCCGACCCAATTGATTCTTCTATTCAATGCACACCTGCTTGACCGTAAGCGTGCCTGAGCTCTGCGTAACCTGGGCAATTTGCGTTGCGAAATTTGAATCAAAACCTAACAAGGTCTCAGGTGATCCCCGATCAACGAGTTTCGCGTTCTCCAACATCAAAATTTCATCGGCAACCAGTGCCACGAACTCCACGTCGTGCGAAGCAATAAGCAAGCACTTGCCTTGATTTCTCAAAGTAAGAAGTTGTTCGGCAAAATTTCTTTTGGCCTGGTAATCAAGACCTCGCGTGGGTTCGTCCAGAAGAATAATGCCGGCGCCCTTCACTAGCTGAAGCGCAAGCACTAAAGCAAGTTGCTGACCCGAAGACAAATCCCTCGGATGAATTTGCGGATTGATTCGACCAGCAAGTTCTTCGAAAATGCTCGCAGTTGATCCTGGCTTTGCTTGAGCGAACTTGTCTGATTCTTCGAGTTCACTTGCCAATGTGTTCAGAAAGAGCAGGTCACTTGCTCGTTGTGGAACCATGGTGATTGCACATAGGCGCTCTTCATAATCCATTGATTTGGCGTCACCCCAGGGAGTGATTGCCGAACCTCCACTTCGATTACCTGAGCCCTGAATAGCCCAAAGCAAACTGGTTTTGCCTGATCCGTTGTGGCCCATCAACGCGGTAACGGTTGAGCGTCTCAGTTCAAACGAAATTGGTTCCAGGGCAACTTGCGAACCATAGCTAACAGCAAGCGAGTCAACGGTGAGTGCGAGCTCAGTTGGCAAGTCATCGTGAGTGTGCACGCGGAGCCCTATTTTTGGCCTGCGGGTCAAGTTGGACCAACGTTTCTTTGCATCAGCCACGGTTATAGCCGCTGGTGACCAACCCATTATTTGACTCAGCTCAACAACTGGGGGAACCATTCGATAGTCGTTGAACTGCTCGGCTGCCTTACCCTGAGTGACACTGCCATCGCCGTGCACCACAATCACTTCGTCGACAACTTCTAAGACGCGTTCGATGCGGTGTTCTGCCAAGAGAATCGTGATTCCAAAGTCACTGCTCAGCCGTTTCAAAATCGCGATGGTTTCATGAGCGGCATCAGGGTCAAGCGCTGAAGTTGGCTCGTCGAGAAGCAATATTTTTTGACCAGCCGCCAGCGCAGAGGCGATGGCAACTCGCTGTTGTTGCCCACCCGAAAGCTCATGCAGGTCACGTTCAAGCAGAGGCTCAATGCCCAGCATTCGCGCTACCTGATGAATTTTGCTTGGCATTTCGGCCGGGTCAAACCCCAACTGCTCCATGCTGTAAGCCAACTCTTCAATTACTGATTCGGCTACGAATGCGCCTTCAGGTTGCTGATTTACAAAGCCGACTAAGTGCGACAGCTCATGCGGCTTTTTGCCCAGTGTTTCGTTTCCGGCAAGCTCGATTGAACCAGCGACGTTTCCGCCGGTGAAATGGGGCGCTAAACCGTTTAGAACCTTGAGTAACGTAGATTTTCCACTGCCGGTCGGGCCACAAACCAATACAAAACTGGCTGGCTCGATGTTCAGATTAACTCGAAGCAGATTTGGTTCACTGTTTCGGTCATAGCCAAAGCTGAGGTCGCTGACCTTGATCATCTCAGCCACCAACCAAAGCTTGATGCTATTACCAGCGTGGTGCTTACAACTGCGAGAGCAAGATCTAGACGGCTAAGTCTTCTCGGTTGAAAGCGAGTTCTGATATTTCGCTTAGCTGCCAATCTCATGGCGACAAATACTAAAACTAATCCCGACAGCATGAGCCCAATAGAAAGGGGCAATGCAACGCCAGATAGCAAGAAGAACATGCCGAAGATCATCGATAGCAGAGATCCCATCGAAGTCAATCGTGATATTGACAGCTCACCTTTGGTCATTGAACCTTGGCGACCAAAACCGCGTGCATCCATGCTGGCTGCTAGAGAAAGAGAATTCTCGATGGTGTCTTCGAGTACCGGAATAACCGTGCCTGCTAAAGAACTAAGACCTTTGCTGCGACCACGCAATGCGCCTGCCCGTCTCACACGTTGCAGGCTCGAGATTAGCTGGGGCGCCAGGTTGATTGCCACTGATATAGCTGAGGCAATTTCATAAAGCGCAGATGGGGTAGATTTGAGCAACTTTCGCGGGTTTGCCAGTGAATTGGCTAGAGCGATGCCCATAATGATTGCCGCTAGACGAAGCCCATCAGTCAAGGCACCGATTAAAGACAGAGCCGAAACGTCACCGAAGAATTTGACCGAAGTGCCTAGGCCCAGATTGATCTCGATTTGAGGCAAGCTAAAAACTGTTAGCCCAGAGCCATCTGAGTAATTAAAAATGATGCGAAAAGCAATGCGGGTGAAAACCACAAACGCCGCGAGCGCAGAGTAAAACTTAAGCGACTGAGACCAAGGCGCCTTTTCTCTGGCCCAAATAATCACCGAAAAACTCAGTGCGATCATTGCCGCAAGCACCCATGGCGACTTGGTTAGGCCTGCTGCAATTGCAATCGACAAACCCAAGAGCCACCATGACCCAGGATGAAATGCCGAAGCTCTTGGCCGCCACATAATTACTTGCAGCTGCTTGCTGCTGGTTTGATGGAAGGCATTTTTTGAGATTCAGGGGTGTCAGGCGTTACGAAGACCCACCCTTCGTATGAGCCACACTCAGGAGAGCGCTGTGCTGAGCCGGCAGAGCTCAACATCCATAAGTCCGGAGCGTCAACAGTTGCGAAGTAATAAACCCAGGTTCCCTCGTCATAGGTAGGGGTGTCAGCGCAATCTTGCACATCAACGGCGGGGTATGCCGCCACACGACAAACAAAAGCTGACGCATACTGAGCCGTACCCTCTACTTCAGTTTTTGTTGCCTCGAAAAGTTGCCAACCAGTGCCAGAAAAATTGCTAGCGCATTTCACTATTGGGTCAAGGCCTGAAGTCAACCCAAAATCAACCACAAGCGTCACACCGTTTGATAAGCAAGCTCCTGTTTGTGTATTTGCGTTAGTTGGAGCGGGTTTTGGCCCTGCAAACAGCGCAGAAACCACACCCACGGCAATAATTGCCGAAGGAATCGAGATTGCTAGCGCTGTTCGCAGAGACTTTTTCATGGTTTTAGTCGTTCAGCAACTCAAGATAATTCTTGAATAGCATGCCAGCATAGGCCTGTGAAGTTGCCATTACATCGCCGGCCCCAACTGCCCAGTACACCTCAAAACCTCCATCATCAGACACCTGAGCTGCAAGTTGAGAAGCGTAGGAGTTTCGAAGTCTTTTTAGTGCAGTTTTTCCGGCACCTTCGCGCATGCCATCTGCCAAGGCGTCAAACGCCATAGCCGCATAACCGGTGCTGTTCACATCAAAATTTCCATCGCTGTAGGTGATTTTCTTATCTAGTGTGTCACTAGCTTTCACATAGCGGAAAGCTTTGTTGATGGCGTTAGCACGAGCACTGTTTTGCTTTTCTGTTCCGTCATATTTATTCAACGACAATGCCTGGAGCATAAGCGCTGAAGCATCTACGGCACTTGCTGATCCGTAAGAAGAAAAACCTCCATCAGAGTTCTGCAACTGGATGATTTTTTTGGTGACAATTTCTGCCTGTTCTGTCTCACCAAAAGCTCTCAAGGCTAGAAGCACCCAAGCATAATCGAGATCGTTGGTAGCACCTGCAATCGAACCCGTTGAAGAGATGCAGCGTTTTAGGTCCTTAAGGATCATCCACTGTAAACCTTCGGTTGGCGCTCCAACTGCTTGGCTGGTGAAAACGAATTTTGCTGCGAGCCCAGGTTTCAGGGTTTTCGCTGAGTCAGTGTTGAACAGATAACCGATGCGTGTCGCAGTGCCACCGGTGACAGCCGTTTTTCCCAAAAGATAACTTACGGGTGTTCCGAGCTGGGCAAGCGACTCACCGGCAGCGCTGCGCTGAAGGATCATTTCGAGAGCGATACCGTAGTCACCGCTGAATCCCGCAAGAGTCTTATAACCATTGAAAGCTGACCGGATGAAGGTTTCTGTTTTCACGTGCCTGTCGCCAGGAGCTGCGGCGGCGGCTTGTGCTGCGGCAGGTGCGGTGATTGATAGTGCTGCTGTGATGCTGATGA
>CAZIFS010000005.1:16593-37651 GCA_964539165.1 uncultured Rhodoluna sp.
GCGGCTTGTGCTGCGGCAGGTGCGGTGATTGATAGTGCTGCTGTGATGCTGATGATTGCTGCAATTTTGCGCAATCCAGATTTTGCCCTAAACATTTAGGAGCCTTTCGCTTTGTGCGATCTGGAGATGCGAAGACGAAAGGTTTTATCCCATCGACTCCGACCGTAGACCTCGACGGTAAATAGGAGTCAGTTGCTTAGCGCAGGCATTCCGACTTTTGAAAGAAACTCAATTTACGGTTGCGGGTCAGCGCCAGAATTTCACTGGCTTTCCCTGCATTTAGCAAAAGCGTCACCATTTCTGGCAACTGGAATAAATCTAGCAGGATTGATGGCTACGGAAGTTGCAGCGACTTGCCGACAAGGGCAAAGCCAACAAAAGAGACTGCGTCAAGGATGAAGTGCGCGACCACAAGCGGCATGATGCGACCCCAGCGTCGATAAGCCCAACCGAACACCAGACCCATAATCAGATTGCCAACGAACCCGCCAATTCCTTGATACAGGTGGTAGCTACCGCGCAGCAGAGCACTTAGCAAAATTTGCTTGAGGGGTTGCACCCGCAGGTCATCCATGCGTTTGAAAAGATAACCAACAACGATTACTTCTTCGAAAAGGGCCGCGCGAACAGCCGCGAGCAACAGCACCGGCACTGCCCACCAATAATCGGGTAGGTTCGCCGGCACCACTTTCGACGAAAGCTCAAGCAAGCGCGCCAGCACATAAAGGCCAATCCCTGGGATTCCAATTACAGCCGCAAGCCCAAGGCCACCCAGAGCCCAGAGCTTAGGTTTGCCAAAATTGAGTCCGAGCGTCTTGAAAGGGTTTAAACCATCGCGCCAAATTAAGTAAAGCACCAGTGCAACCGGAGCGAGACCGAGAAAGATACCCAACAGTTGATAGGTCAAATCAAGCCATTCGGCTCTGGCCATTGAACCATTCAGAGATGTGGTCTGCGCGGCTAAACCATTTGGAGCAGTTGCTTTGGCAATCAGTGACACGACTGAATACAAAGCTGAGGCGCCGAGGCTTAGAGCAAGAACTATGGCAATCTCGGTCTTTAGTTGCAACCTAGTCATCGAGTGAGCATTCTTTCGTTCCGCCAGGTAGACGGTGACGGTTTTTAGCAACCCATCGGTAGACCAAAGCCGAAACGGGCGAGTAGAAATCAATCAGGCTTCCGAGTAGGCGCCATAGGTAGTTTTTCTGTTGATTCAAGATCCAGGATGCTGCCTTGTGGCCGCCAAGTTTGCGCTCGCCGTAGATGAGCCAAATTTCACTTTTTACCTGAGTTTCGGTAAGCCCAAACTCTTCGGGTTTCAGCTTCTGAAATGCTTTGTGCTTCGGAAACCACTCGAGGTTCTTGATGCCCCAGAGCAAGCTCTGTTTGCAGAAGGCACAATCGCCGTCGTAAATCAGTAATGCCTCGTCTCGCATGCCTTGAGCATACGCAATTTACCTGCCATTTTGCTGATTAGACGGTAGACTTGAACGGCAGGGGCTCAAAGATGCAATTCTGCACCCCCTAATTAATTTCTGCGCCGAGTTCAAATTTTCTTGGCGCGCTCACAATGAGGATGTTCCTATGGCTCAGGCCACCAGAGATGACTTGCGCAACGTCGCAATTGTTGCCCACGTAGACCACGGTAAGACCACTTTGGTTGACGCCATGCTTCGCCAGACCGGTTCGTTCAGCGACCACGCAGCCGTAGGCGAGCGAGTCATGGACTCAGGTGACCTTGAGCGTGAAAAGGGTATTACCATCCTTGCCAAGAACACCGCGATTGCTTACAAGGGTGATCACTCTGGTGGCAAAGAAATCACCATTAACGTGATCGACACCCCGGGCCACGCCGACTTCGGTGGCGAGGTAGAGCGCGGTCTTTCAATGGTTGACGGCGTTGTGCTTTTGGTTGATGCATCTGAAGGTCCGCTGCCTCAGACTCGTTTCGTACTTCGCAAGGCTCTTGAAGCCAAGCTTCCGGTTATCTTGTTGGTAAACAAAACCGACCGCCCTGACGCTCGCATTGACGAGGTTGTTGAAGAAACTCACGACCTGCTGCTAGGTCTGGCTTCAGACCTACACGACAGCGTTCCAGACCTAGACATCGATGGCATCCTTGAGCTGCCAATCATTTATGCATCTGGTCGCGCAGGTATTGCCTCTCTAAACAAGCCTGCTGATGGCACCCTTCCTGAAGGTGAAAACCTAGAGCCGCTATTCGGCGCAATCATGAAGTACATCCCAGCACCGGTTTATGACGACGAAGCTCCTCTTCAGGCTCACGTAACTAACCTTGACGCATCGCCATTCTTGGGTCGTCTTGCATTGCTACGTATCTTCAACGGCACCCTTCGCAAGGGTCAGCAGGTTGCTTGGGTTCGCCAAGACGGTACCACCCAGACCGTCAAGATCACCGAACTACTAAAGACCAAGGCTCTCGAGCGCTTCCCTACTGACGAAGCAAACCCTGGCGACATCGTTGCGGTTGCCGGTATCGAAGAAATCACCATTGGTGAAACTCTTGCCGACCCTAACGACATTCGTCCACTACCAATGATCACTGTTGACGACCCTGCTATCTCGATGACCATCGGTATCAACACCTCTCCGATGGCTGGTCGCGTAAAGGGCGCTAAGGTCACTGCTCGTTTGGTCAAAGACCGCTTGGATAAAGAGCTAATCGGTAACGTATCTATCCGCGTTCTCCCTACCGAGCGTCCTGACGCCTGGGAAGTTCAGGGTCGTGGCGAGCTTGCTCTTGCGATTCTGGTTGAGCAGATGCGTCGCGAAGGTTACGAGCTAACCGTTGGTAAGCCACAGGTGGTTACCAAGCGAATTGATGGCGTTTTGCACGAACCTATGGAAGACCTAACCATCGACGTGCCTGAGGAGTTCCTGGGCGCAATGACTCAGCTGCTTGCCTCACGCAAGGGCCAGATGAAGAACATGGTGAGCAATGCAACCGGTTGGGTTCGCATGGAGTTCCTAGTGCCATCTCGCGGTTTGATTGGTTTCCGCACCGAGTTCTTGACCAACACCAAGGGAACCGGTATCGCCAACGCAATCTCAGCAGGCTACGGCCCATGGGCTGGCGAAATCTCTACCCGTAACAACGGTTCTATGGTTGCCGACCGTGCCGGTGTGGTCACCCCATTCGCAATGATCGGTCTGCAAGAGCGCGGTTCGTTCTTCGTAGAGCCAACCAGCGAGGTTTACGCAGGTATGGTCGTCGGCGAAAACTCACGTGCAGACGACATGGATGTAAACATCACCAAAGAAAAGAAGCTCACCAACATGCGTGCGGCTTCGTCTGACGAGTTCCAGTCACTAACCCCTCCTCGCAAGCTTTCACTTGAAGAATGTCTAGAGTTTGCTCGCGAAGACGAGTGTGTCGAGGTTACCCCTGAGGCAACCCGCATTCGCAAGGTTGAGCTAGACGCAACCGTTCGTGCCCGCCTTGCCTCAAACCGCAAGCGCGCCAGCGAAGGTAAATAAGCCTCAAACTAAAAAAATCCCCAGCCACACTGTGGCTGGGGATTTTTTATTCTCGTTTAGGCAGCAACCGCCTTCTTGGCATTTGAAGACTTAGCAAACAACCAAGCAGTTGGAATTACATAGATGAACCAGAGGAGACTCTCTAGCTGGCTCGGGGCAGATCTGAAGCTGATGGTTCCGCGCAGAATTAGATCTAGAGCGCTGTTTTCAGTTACGACATTGCTTACGTCGTAGCTGGTTGCGGTCAAGAAGGGCAGTAGTCCGATCTCTTGCCACTCGTGAACGCCATAAGCCAAGATTCCGGCTGCAACCACGATCAAGAACGCGCCGGTGTACTTGAAGAATTTGCTTAGGTTGATTTTTACTGCGCCACGGTAAATCAAGTATCCAAGGACAGTCGCGGTAAGCAGGCCTAGAACGGCACCGAGTGCCGCGTTAGTACCTTCGCCAGCTGCTCGGGTCGAGCTCCAAATGAAAACCGAAGTTTCAGCGCCTTCGCGAATTACAGCAAAAAAGGCTACGCCGGCAAGACCAATGGCAGAACTGGTGCCTACCTTATCGACGCGACCGCGAAGGGCGCCGCCGAGGTTTTTGCTTTGGCGCGCCATCCAGAAGATCATCCAGGTGACAAAGCCAACTGCGATGAACGAGGCTAGTCCGGCGATGAATTCATTGATGCCCTCAGGCGCATCAGTAACCAAGAAGGTTAGGAGCAGGCCGATACCGACCGATGCCAGGACAGCCGCAATCACACCAGCGAACAGAGTTGGAAGTTTTTCACGTTGGTTCAACTTGACCAGGTAAGCCACCAGGATCGAAACAATTAGGGCTGCTTCTAGGCCCTCGCGAATACCGATTAGGTAGTTTGCCAACATGATTTTTACCCACTTTCTGTTTACTTAGGGAAGCCTAAGTTAGGCAACCCTAACTTGGCAAGGAAAATTTCAAAATCGCCTAAAGTGTTTGTATGGCTAAGGTGAATTTCAATCCCAAGAGACTCTTTATCGTTCACGCGCACCCAGATGACGAGAGCCTGTTCACTGGTCATGTGATCGCCGATCGTGTCGCAGCCAAAGCCGAGGTTATGGTTTTTACCCTCACCCGCGGCGAACGCGGCAAGGTCAAGCTAGAGGAGTTGCGACCGCTCGAAGGCAACCTTCAGGCTATGGGTGCCTATCGAGCCACAGAGTTGCGTGAAGCACTGAGTGCCTACGGAAACGTGAAGCATGCCTTCGCAGGTACACGCGCCTATCTAGATTCTGGTTTGAGAATCAACTCGGTTGGCAAGCCGGCTAAGCCTCGTGACCTTGACGAAATGGCTCTTTCTGCAGCCGCAACTTCGGTTATCGCCGAAGATATCCTCAAAGCCATTGAAGAATTCAATCCAGATGCTGTTTTGACCTACAACCAAAAGGGTGGCTTTGGGCACCCCGACCACAAGATGGCATATGAGGCAACATCCTTGGCTCTTAGAAAATTTGCCAAGAAGCGTCGCGCACCACAGTTCTGGGTAATCGCAGAACCGCGTGAACGTTTTGATGTCGAGATTGGCAGCGCTAAAACTGCAGAGATCAAAAAGGCTGCGCTTTCAGCGCATGCCAGCCAGGTTGCTGTAAGTGCAGAGACCTATTCTGTGGTGCCTGGCAAAGAAGTTCGCTACGACCGACCAGAACGCTTGCGCCGAGGCACTTTACGCAATTTCTCACAGGTGAAGACGGTGATTGGTTCATTCTGGGCCTTGCCGCTGGGTGTTCTCTTTGCGGTTGCCGGATCGCTTTTTCACCAGGTTCAGGCGAACGATGCTGGCACCACAGATATTGGCCTAATTGTTGCTTTGGCAATGGTTGCCTCCATAGCATTGGGTCTGCGGCTCATGCGACGAAGTCGCGGCGCGCTGTACCTCTTCACCGCAGCTTTTGCTTCAACGGTTTTCTGGTTGGCTCAACGTCAGCCAGGTGGCGATCTGTTTATCCCAGGCAACGAGGCAGGAAACATCTGGGCCTTCGGTTCAATCGGAATCTGCGCATTTATTATTCTTTTTCCGCGTGTTCAACCTGGCGCTTGGCGCAAGAGTTCACGTGGACATCGTTAAACTAGAGATAGTTTTTGAGAGGACCAGCAAATGACTTACGTAATCGCACTTCCTTGTGTTGATGTCAAAGACAAGGCATGTATCGAAGAGTGTCCGGTTGACTGCATCTATGAAGGTGACCGCATGCTTTACATCCACCCGGATGAGTGTGTTGACTGTGGTGCATGTGAGCCTGTTTGTCCAGTTGAGGCGATTTACTACGAGGATGACCTACCTACACAGTGGTCTGACTACTACAAGGCCAACGTTGAGTTCTTCAGCGAGATCGGTTCCCCTGCTGGTGCTGCCAAGGTTGGCAAAATCGACAGTGACCACGCTGTGATCAAGGCACTTCCGCCGCAGGGCGAGTAATTCGTGTTTGATCGACTGCCAGAGTATCCCTGGGAGCAGCTGAAGCCCTTCGCGGCTAAAGCGGCACTTCATGCTGGGGGAGCAGTCGACCTTTCTGTTGGGTCACCGGTAGACCCAACCCCTTCGATTATTCAAGATGCTCTAAATGCATCTTCCAATGCACCCGGATACCCTTCAACTGGCGGTTCTCCAGCTTTTAAGGCAGCCGTTGTCGAATGGTTCAAGCGTCGTCGCGGGGTAGCGGGTTTGACGCCAGAGCAAGTTATGCCAACCATCGGTTCGAAAGAACTAATTTCTTGGTTGCCACTTTTGATGGGTCTTGGCCCGGGTGATGTTGTAGTTCAGCCGACCGTTGCGTATACCGCCTACATTGTTGGTGCGGCACTTTGTGGCGCCGAAATCGTCTCTGAAGACGACCCAGAGAAATGGCCGGCAAATACCAAACTCGCTTGGATCAACTCACCCGGAAACCCAGACGGACGCGTTCTCGACGTAGCCGAAATGAAGGCTGCCGTGGATCGCGCGCGTGAACTGGGCGCACTCTTGGCAAGCGACGAATGCTACGCCGAACTAGGTTGGGGCGACTGGGATAACAAACTTATTCCGAGCGTTCTTGATCCAAGAGTCTGCGGAGACAGCCACGCCGGTGTGCTCGCGGTTTATTCGTTGAGCAAGCAGTCAAACATGGCTGGGTATCGTGCAGCTTTTGCGGTTGGTGAGGCCTCGTTGATCAAGGGGTTAGTGAACATTCGCATGCACTCTGGACTCAACACTCCAGAACCCGTGCAGCGCGCCATGGCAGTTGCTCTTGGCGATGAAGAGCACGTTGCTATTGAAAAAGAAATTTATCGTGAGCGACGCGAAATTCTGCTTGCGGCGGTTCGCGACTATGGCTTTAGCGTTGCTGAAAGCGAAGCTGGCCTTTACCTGTGGGCGACTCTGGGTGAAGACTGCTGGGCAACCGTAGACCGAATGGCTGATCTGGGAATCGTTGTTGTACCTGGAACTTTCTATGGTGAAACCAGCGACAAATTTGTCAGATTCTCAATCACGGCCACCGATGAAAAAATCGCCGAAGGTGCGCGCAGATTGCGCGATGCCATAGGCTTAACACACGCCTAACCAAGGCACTTACAAAGCAGTAGGAGCTTCGATGACCTCGAGCGACAAAGTAACAATTAACTATGGCGACATCACCGCTGAGTTTCCGGTAGTTCCGTCAGTTGACGGCCCTTCAGCCGTTGACATTTCTAAACTAACCGCAGTGACTGGGCTTACCGCCTATGACCAGGGTTTCGTGAACACCGCCTCAACCAAGTCGGCAATCACCTACATCGATGGTGCCGCTGGAATTCTTCGTCACCGTGGCTACCCGATTGAACAATTGGCCGGCCAAAAGAGCTTTCTAGAGACCGCGTGGTTGTTGATCTATGGTCAACTGCCAACTGCAGCCGAACTTTCAAAGTTTGAAGAGCGCATTCGTCGCCACACTTTGGTTCACGAAGACCTAAAGAACTTGTTCCACGCCATGCCGCAGAATGCACACCCGATGGCCGTTTTGGCGGCAGGTGTTTCTGCGCTTTCTACTTTCTACCCAGATTCAATGGACCCGCACGACCCTGAACAGGTTGAGCTATCGACAATTCGTTTGTTGGCTAAACTTCCTGTGCTTGCAGCTTATGCGCACAAGAACAGCATGGGTCAGGCATTGCTTTACCCAGACAACTCACTTTCATACGTTGAAAACTTCTTGCGTTTGAACTTTGGCAACATGGCCGAAGACTACGTTCAGAACCCAGTGGTCACCCAGGCCCTCGACACTCTTCTGGTGTTGCACGCAGACCACGAGCAGAACTGCTCAACCTCGACAGTTCGTTTAGTAGGTTCAAGCCAGGCAAACCTATTTGCCTCGATCTCTTCTGGCATCAACGCGCTTTTTGGCCCACTTCACGGTGGAGCAAACGAAGCAGTTCTCGAAATGCTCACCGAAATTCAGAAGTCGGGCGAGGGCGTAGAAGCCTTTGTAAACCGAGTAAAGAATAAAGAAGACGGAATTCGCCTAATGGGCTTTGGTCACCGTGTTTACAAGAACCTCGACCCTCGCGCTCGCATCGTCAAGGCCACTGCCGACAAGGTGCTGGCTGAGCTTGGCGTCAAAGACCCGCTGCTAGACATCGCCAAAGAACTTGAAGCAGTTGCATTGGCCGACCCTTACTTCCAAGAGCGCAAGCTTTACCCGAACGTCGATTTCTACACAGGCGTTATTTACAAGGCACTTGGCTTCCCGCCACACATGTTCACAGCGCTATTCGCGATGGGTCGACTTCCTGGATGGATCGCACACTGGCGTGAAATGAACGTAGACCCAGCAACCAAGATTGGTCGCCCTCAGCAGATTTACATTGGTGAGCCAGAGCGCAACATCCCTGGATTCTTTCACTAAGAACTAGCGGTAAAGAAAATGGACCCCAATCGGGGTCCATTTTTTTATAAGGCAGTATCTAGAACTGTTTGCGAACAATCCAATAAACGGTGGTGTCACCGTAGTTCTTTTCTTCGTCGAGCTCTAATTCGCTTGGAAGCTCTGCCATTCCGCTTCGGCTTGAACGCTCGAGCATGACAATTGCATCTTGAGCAAGTCGGGGTACGAGTGCTTCGAGATCACCAGTAACTTCTTCATTCGAAATTTCGTATGGCGGGTCAATAAAGACCACATCGTATTCAAGAGTGTCGGTTGCCAAAAAAGACTGTACGGATTTGTTTACGACTCGGGTTACCTGGTCGTAGAAACCCTCTTTTTCCATGGCCTTTTGAACCATTTGGTTATTTTTCACGCAAACTGCTGCAGCCTTGCCATCACGTTCCACCATTGCGGCGTATAGAGCGCCGCGACTGATTGATTCAAGTGCTAGCGCGCCAGTGCCTGCATAGAGGTCAAGTACTCGCTTGTTATCGACCATGTCGCGTGCGTCGAGACGGTTGAATATTGCCTCACGGATGCGATCGCTCGTGGGTCTGGTTGATTTGGCAGGGCTGGCGAGTTGTCTCGAGCCGGCAATGCCACCAATGATTCGTGTCATAACTTGCCAAGCCTACCTTTAGAGTTGTGCCTGTCGGCGAAGATAGAAGCATGCTGCTTTCTCTTGAGACTCTAGACCGTGTGCTCGGTGACCGCACGGCAAAGTCTTTTAGCAAGCATCTCGGGCTTAAAACTGTGGGTGATTTGCTAACGCACTTTCCGCGAAGGTATTCAACCAGAGGTGAGTTAACTCCGATCAGTGAGGTTCCACTCGGCGAACCCGTGACTGTTGTGGCCGACATTCTCGAAGTTCGTGAGCGAAGAATGAAGGGGCGCAACGGAAGCATCCTCGAGGTAAAAATCACGGATGGTAAAGGTCACATAACCTTGACCTTTTTCAATCAAGCTTGGCGCCAAAAAGAACTGCGCCCCGGTTCGAGGGGCTTATTTGCCGGAAAGATTGGCAGCTATCAGGGCAAGCTCCAGCTATCTCATCCCGAATACGAACTCTTTCCCGAAGAAATCTCGGATGAAGATGCAGCGGCCTGGGCTCAACTGCCTATTCCGATTTATCCAGCAGCCTCGGCTGTAACCACATGGGCGATTCAGCGTGCGATGGCAGTGGTCTTAGACACGCTTTCGCCAATCGAAGATGAATTGCCTGCCGAATTGATAAAGGCCCGAGGTTTACTGCCGATCCATGAGGCAATTGAGAAAGTGCACCGACCGAAGGTGAATGAAGATTTCAAGCTGGCTAGAGAAACCTTGAAATATCACGAGGCTTTCGCTCTGCAGGCAACGCTAATTAGCCGACGCATTTTGAACCAACACACTCCAGCCACGCCGCGCATTGCCAAAACCGACGGTGCCTTGGCAACGTTTGACTCAGCATTGCCATTTACTCTCACCAAAGGTCAGGTTGAGGTCGGTGAGCAGATTTCAAGTGACCTTGCCAAGCCACATCCCATGAATCGACTGCTTCAGGGTGAAGTCGGTTCTGGCAAAACATTAGTTGCGCTTCGCGCCATGCTGACAGTGGCCGATGCTGGCGGCCAATCGGCTCTTCTGGCTCCGACCGAGGTTTTGGCCGCCCAGCACTTCAAATCGATAGAGAAAGCTCTCGGTGAAGACCTCAGCAAAAAGATCGGCCTCACGCTGCTCACGGGCCAGATGCCGGTTGCAGAGCGAAAGCGTGCACTGCTTCAGTTAGTCAGCGGCAAGGCACAAATAGTGATCGGTACGCATGCTCTAATCGCTGAAAAAGTTGAATTTCTAGACCTAGGTTTGATTGTCATCGATGAGCAACACAGATTCGGAGTTGAGCAACGCGAGGCCCTGCGTTTGAAGGGCAAATTGCCACCGCACGTTCTAACCATGACTGCCACACCAATTCCACGAACCCTCGCCGTAACAGTTTTCGGTGACCTCGATGTTTCGACACTCACCGAGTTGCCTGCGGGTCGTCAAGGCATTACTACCCATGTTGTGCAACTGTCGCAACCAGCTCTGGTTGCCCGAACTTGGCAGCGTGTTTCCGAAGAGGTAGCTGCTGGCCGGCAAGCGTTTGTGGTGTGCCCTCGCATCGATGAAGATGATCCGGGTGAAGAACTCATCGAGTCTGGCGGCATTGCTGAAGACGACTTAATTTTCTCGGATGGCACCGACGCTGCCGCTCTAGAAATGGCAAAAAAACCTAAACAACTCTTGGCTTCTGCGATTGGCATGACTGAATCGCTTCGACAGGTTGCAGCTTTGGCGAATCTAAAAATTGAGACCCTGCACGGTCGCCTCTCAGCTGAAGACAAGGCAGAGGTAATGGGTAGGTTCAGCGCAAAAGAGATAGACGTCTTAGTTTCTACGACCGTGATTGAAGTTGGTGTAGATGTGCCCAACGCCACGGTAATGGTGGTTCTTGATGCCGATCGCTTCGGTGTAAGCCAGTTGCACCAGCTTCGAGGCCGAGTTGGCCGCGGAGGAAACCCAGGCCTGTGTCTACTTCTGACTTCGGCTGAAGAGGGCAGTTTGGCGCTAGAGCGCGTAAGGGCTGTTGCAGCTACGCTTGACGGTTTTGCGCTGAGCGAGATCGATCTTGAGCTGCGTCGTGAGGGTGACGTGCTTGGTGCAACGCAATCAGGTGGCCGCTCAAGTCTTCGCCTTCTGAGGGTTATTCCTGATGCGCAGTTGATTCAAGAGGCAAGAGTTGAAGCTGAGGCTGTATTGGCTGCCGATCCAACCCTTGAAAAACACCCTGTTTTAGCCCAGGTGCTCGAGCAACTTGATCAAGCTCGACAAGAGAACCTAGCCAAGTCCTAGCCCTATAAACCACACGGATGTTCGGCTAACCTTGAAGCATGTCAACAATCGCTGTTTATCCAGGTTCGTTTGATCCGATCACACTCGGTCACATCGACATCGCTGCGCGCGCAGCACGATTGTTCTCAGAGCTTCACATCGTTGTGGTGCACAACCCGAGCAAACAACCAAGATTTTCAAGTGAAGAGCGCGTTGAGCTTATCCGTGCCAGCATTGCCGAATTAGGTATTGGTGCCAACACCAAAATTGTTGTCGACACGCTAGATTCTGGCTTGCTGGTTGACTATTGCCGCATGGTTGGCGCGACTGCCTTGGTCAAAGGCTTTAGAACCACCATGGACCTTGACTACGAATTGCCGATGGCTCAGGTAAACCGCGACCTCGCCTCGGTAGAGAGCGTGTTTATTCCGGCAGACCCAATTCACGGCCACATTTCGAGCTCGCTGGTAAGGCAAGTTGCCGATTTGAACGGCGATGTTTTGAAATATGTTCCGCAGGTGGTTGCTCGTGCGTTAGCCTCTTCTTCGGCCAATCGAAAGGCAAAGTACTAAATGGCTGCCCAATCTCCATACCTAATTTCAGTGCGCGACATCATGCACAAGCCAGGTGCCATGCGCGAATACAAGCTCGACATCGTGACGACCGGCGATTTTGGCGACGGCTTGGTAAAGGTTTCTGAAGGAATCGAACTCGACCTTGATCTTCGAGTCGAGTCAGTTCACGAGGGCATTCTTGCAACCGGTGAGGTCTTTGTAGATGCTGATGGTGAGTGCAGTCGTTGTCTTGATCCAATTACTGTGCCCGTAGAAGTAGATTTTCAAGAGCTTTTCGCCTATTCTTTAACCAACGAGGATGACTACGTTGTCGAAGACGAGCAAATTGATCTTGAACAAGTCATCCGTGACGCGGTTGTTCTAAGCCTCCCGTTCCACCCAGTTTGTAGAAAAAACTGTCTTGGCCTGTGCCCAGATTGTGGTGTGAAGGTTGCTGAAAACCCGCACCACGTGCACGACGCCGCGATTGATACGCGATGGAGTGCCCTAGAAAGCTTCACAAAAAAGGAAGAGTAAGTACCATGCCAGTACCAAAGAGACGCCTCTCTCGCGCACGCACTCACGCTCGTCGTTCACAGTGGAAGGCTGCCGAGGTTACTCTCGTCAAGACCATTGAAAACGGCAAGACTGTTTACAGCATGCCTCACCGCGCAAAGCTTGTAACCGACTCAGCCGGCAACGCGCTGTTCCTTGAGTACAAGGGCCGCAAGGTCGCTGACGCCTAAGACTTAAAGTCACGCGATGAACCTCAACGTTCTATGCAATCGCTTAGGCGTTGAAATCGAGCCTCAGTTGCTCGAACTCGCACTGACTCACCGTTCATATTCGTATGAACATGGCAACCTACCCAGCAACGAACGTCTAGAGTTTCTAGGCGACTCGGTGCTGGGTTTTGTTGTAACTGCACATATTTATGAAACCCTCACCGACCTTTCAGAAGCTGACCTAAGCACCGTTAAGCACGCGGTTGTTTCTGCCCGGGCACTGGCATCCTTGGCTACTGAAATCGGGTTAGGTAACTACCTTCGTCTAGGCAAGAGCGCCGAAAAAGATGGTGGTCGAACCACCATGAACCTTCTGGCTGATGCCTTTGAAGCGGTGCTGGGCGCCATCTACATTTCAAATGGAATTGACGAAGCTGCTGAATTTGTAGCTCGTTGGGTGTTCCCGCTGCTTTCTGACGTTGAAGGTCTGCTGAGAAACGCCGACCCCAAGGCTCAGCTTCACAAAATGTTTCAAGCTGCCGCAGTCGAACATCCGCCTTACGAAATTGAACGTCAGGGCCCAGATCACGCAATTGAATTTTCTGCAACTCTCACCTATGAAGGCAAAGTGATTGGCCAGGGTACTGGGCGCAGTAAAAAACTTGCAGAAACCGAAGCTGCGATTTCGGCACTCGCTAATACCGACCTAGTTCTGCCCAAGCGTAAAAAGGCAAAATAATTGCCTGAGCTTCCAGAAGTCGAAACCGTTCGAGCAGGGCTTGCTCCAGCATTAACCGGGGCGATTGTTGAATCGCTTGATGTTTTTGACACGCGGTCATTCAAGCGGCATCCAGGTGGCGTTGAAGATTTTCGCCAAACCCTTGTCGGCAGCAAAATTTTAGGTGTGGCAAGACGAGGCAAGTTTCTGTGGATGCCAATTGAACCGGCTGTAGCAACCAGTCACAGGCTTGCACTTGTGGGGCATCTCGGCATGAGTGGTCAGATGCTGCTTCGAACCCCAGCTTTCACCGAAGACAAACTCACTCGAGCCACCATCTATGTCAAATCTGCCGATGGTCAGCCATATGAATTTCGCTTTATTGATCAGCGACTATTTGGTTCGCTAGCTATCGATGAATTGGTCGAAACCAACGATTCGCTTGCCGGCGGCTATAGCGACGGCGTAGCCGAGGGAACCTGGTGGCAGAACCTGATTCCGGCCTCGGCGGCACACATAAGTCGAGATCCGCTTGACCCAAACTTCAGTGAAACTTCCGTTTTGGCGAAGGTTGCAAAAAAGCATTCAGGAATCAAGCGAGTTTTGCTAGACCAGCAGACAATTAGCGGAATCGGAAACATCTATGCCGATGAAGCTCTATGGGCATCGAAACTTCACTACGACCAACCGGCCGACACCATCGGCAAAGCAAAAATGCGCGAGTTGTTGTCAAATGTCAAAGAAATTTTGTCTAAGGCTGTGCTTCAGGGTGGCACCAGTTTCGACGAGCAATACAAGAACGTAAATGGCGAGAGCGGTTATTTTGCCGTTTCGCTAAATGCCTATGGCATGACCGGCACAGCTTGCAAACGCTGCTCGACCGAGATCAAGCGCGAATCATGGATGAACCGTGGTTCGCACTTCTGCCCAAAGTGCCAAAAACTCCGCTAAAAGTGGGGTATTTTTGACTTTTAGGCATTTCATTGGGAATGCATCCGAGCGAATTGAAGAGGGGCGGGAGAACGCTTGTATCTAAAGAGTTTGACCCTCAAAGGCTTTAAGTCTTTCGCTCAACCTACAACTTTCGCTTTCGAGCCTGGGGTGACCGCAGTTGTTGGCCCTAATGGTTCCGGTAAATCAAACGTGGTTGACGCGCTTGCCTGGGTGATGGGTGAGCAAGGTGCCAAGAGCCTTCGTGGCGGCAAGATGGAAGACGTTATTTTTGCGGGAACCAGCACAAAGGGTCCGCTTGGTCGCGCCGAAGTAATTCTTACCATTGACAATTCTGATGGCGCATTGCCGATTGACTATACCGAAGTAACCATTTCGCGAACACTGTTCCGTAACGGTGGTAGCGAATACGCAATCAATGGCGACGCATGCCGTTTGCTTGATGTTCAAGAGTTGCTGAGCGACTCAGGTCTTGGCCGCGAGATGCACGTAATTGTTGGCCAGGGGCAACTCGATTCAGTGTTGCGTGCAACCCCTGAAGAACGTCGTGGGTTCATCGAAGAAGCTGCCGGTATTCTCAAGCATCGCCGTCGCAAAGAAAAGACTCAGCGCAAGCTCGAGGCAATGCAAGCCAACCTCACTCGCCTAAACGACCTTGCTGGCGAAGTTCGACGCCAACTGAAACCTCTGGGTCAGCAGGCAGAAGTTGCTCGCGAGGCACAGGGAATCGCATCTGTGGTTCGTGATGCGAAAGCCCGCATTTTGGCAGCCGACATTACCGAACTGCACAAGGCCCTTGAAGAAACTGCAAAGAGCGAGGCCGATCGTCGCGGCGAACGCAACCTCTTGCAAACTCTTCTTGCTGAGAACACGGCCCGACTTAGCCAACTTGAAGCTGCACAGGTTTCTACCGAACTAGACCAGGCCCGCAACTTGGCCTATCAGTTTGACTCGCTCTCAGAGCGTCTGCGTTCGTTGCTGTCAATTGCCAATCAAAAGGTTGCATTGCTTGGTTCACAGGCTGAAGTGTCTGGTTCTCAAATTGATCCAGCCGCGCTCGAGGCTGAAGGTCAAGCGGCCGAACTTGCCGCCGATGAACTGGCAAATAACGTTGAGACACTAAAACAGGCGTTGCACGAGGCTGAACAAGCTCGAAGCGAGGCGCGCGATGTGCTTGAAAAGTTTGACAACGAGGTTGCCGAGCAGAACGCGCTGATTTCTAAGTTTGACTTAGACAAGGCTCGACTTGCCAATGAAGCTAATGTTGCCGAGTCGAAGCTTGCCAGCCTGCGCGCCGAGGTGATTCGTCACGAGGGTGCCTTGGATGAAGCACGTGAGCGTCACGCCCAGCGTAGGTCTGAGTATGAGGCGCTAGAAGCACAACTCCAACAGTCACCAACTGACAACGGCCTCGAAGCTGCCTATGAAGCCGCTCAAAAAGCTGTTTCTGAGTCACAGGCTCAAATCGAGAGTCTTCGAGAAGAACTGCACCAAGCCGAGCGTGAACGCGATTCTCTGTCGGCGAAGCGATCAGCATTGAACCTAACGCTTGAGCAAAAAGATGGAGCGACCGAGCTAGCTTCAGCCGGCCTTCGCGGCATCCGTGGCCTAGTCGCAACCCACATGAAAATTCAAAAGGGCTTTGAAGCTGCGATTGCCGCCGCACTTGGCCCGTTGGCTGATGCTCTGGTTGCCGACACCCGAGAAGCCGGACTCGCTGCGGTTGAGCACCTCAAATCGACCCAGGGTGGTCGTGTTGAACTGATTGTTGCTGACGTTGACCTTAAAGGCGCTGCCTCAGGCATTGCCAATGTGGCTGGTGCGCGCTCTGCAGCTGATGTCGTTGAAGCTCCTGCAGGAATCATTAGCCTGTTGGCCAACATTGTTGTCGTCGATGACATCAATGCTGCCAAGTCGCTTTATGCATCGAACCAGGATGCTCTAAAGCTCACTCTGATCACCCTCGACGGCGATGTATTGACTGAATCGGTTATCCGTGGCGGTTCATCAAATAAGCCTTCAAAGCTAGAGCTTGTTGCCGAGCGCGACTCTGCAGAAGTTCGCCTAGCTGAAGTCACAGAGGCAATTGAAAAGTCTCGTTCCGAGCTAACTCAAGCTCGAGCGACCGAAGAGGCGGCCAAGGCAAGTGCCAAGGATGCCCTAGCTGCACTCAAAGAGCATGACCAAAACTTGGCTTCAAATGCAGAAAAACTTGGTCGCCTTCGCGTTCAGGTTGAAGCCTCAGAAGCAGAAATTGAACGACTTAGCCAGGTAGCTCAGACTGCAGCAACTGGAATTTCAGACGCCGAGTCAAAGCTGGCCGAAGCAATTGCCGCACATGATTCGTTTGCGGCTCAAGAACGACCGGCACTTGATCTGGCCAACCGTCAAACGCTCGCAGAGAATCTCGAGCAAGAACGTCAACGTGAGTTAGAAGTGCGTGTTGACCTTGGCGCTGCTGTTGAGCGTGTTCGCGTTGAGAAGCAACGCTCTGAGTCACTTCGAGCACAGGTTGCTGAAACCAAGGTTGCTATCGAAAAATCAAAAGCTGCTGCAGCAGCAAGAAAAGCGCAACTTGATTCGGCACAACAGGTTCTTGATGCCCTTCCTGTCTTGATGGATGCGGTGGCAAATAGCGCCTCGCTGGCAAAAGTGCGCCTGCACGAACTTGAAACCGCACGAGCCAACCAGAACGCTGAGTTGGTGAAGCTTCGTGGTGAAACTGCTGAGATTCAGATGAAGCTCGCTAGCCTCACCCAAAACGTTCACGACATGGAACTTGCAAACCACGAAAAGCGTTTGACACTTGCGAACTTGGTCTCGCGTGCAAACGACGAGCTTGGTCTTGAACAGTCTGTGCTCCTAGAAGAGTATTCACCAGAGCTGGGTATTCCAGATGAAGAAGCTGAGGGCGGCACCAAGCCTTTCATCCGTGAAGAACAGCAAAAACGCCTTCGCGATGCCGAGCGTCTTTTTGAAAAACTTGGCCGAGTAAACCCGCTTGCTCTCGAAGAGTTTGCGGCACTCGAGCAGCGACACAAGTTCTTGACCGAGCAATTGGCCGACCTAACTCAAACTCGCAAAGACCTTCTGCAGATCATCGAAGACCTCGACACCAAGATGCAGGTTATCTTTGCCGATGCGTTTGAAGACACACGCAAGGCTTTCGAGCAGGTGTTCCCAACGCTGTTCCCAGGCGGTACCGGCTCAATATTCTTGACCAATCCTGATGACATGCTGACCACCGGCCTCGAAGTCACGGTAAAACCGGCCGGTAAGCGCATCGAAAGATTGTCGCTGCTTTCGGGTGGTGAGCGTTCGTTGGCTGCGGTTGCTTTGATGGTGGCTATCTTCAAAGCGCGCCCTTCACCGTTCTATGTCATGGATGAGGTTGAGGCTGCTCTTGACGATGCAAACCTTGGTCGTTTGCTTCAGATTTTTGAAGACCTGCGTTCGAATTCTCAGCTCATCATCATCACCCACCAAAAGCGCACCATGGAGATTGCTGACGCGCTCTATGGAGTCTCGATGCGTCAAGATGGTGTTTCGGCCGTAGTTGGCCAACGACTGCTAGACAAGGCCTAAACTCATGGCTTTGATGTTCTGGAAGAAAAAGCGAAACGAAGAAGTCGCGACCGTTGCCGAGCCGACTACTGAAGTAGCTATTGAAAAGGTAATCGAGCCGGCACTCGAACCGATTGTTGAGGTTCCCGGGGTCCACGAGGTTTTGACTCCAGCGATCAGTGAAGAACTTGTGGCGGTAGAACTGCCTAAGCGAAGCGCCAAAAAGGGCATTCGCAGCCTCTTCAGTCGAATTAAATTTGACCCAGAAAACTTGGATGACCTTGAAGATATCTTGATTCAAGCTGACTTTGGTCTGGATGCAGCAGTCGCGATTGTTGACGAGGTGAAGCTTCGTGCAAAAAAGGCAGGAGCCGAAAGCGAGAGCCAGCTAAAAGATATTTTGGCGACCGTTTTGGCAGAGTCTCTCGAGCGCAGCGACAAAGCCCTGAATCTTTCGGCCGGTAAATTGCCCTACGTTTTTCTTGTTGTCGGTGTCAACGGAGTCGGAAAAACCACCACCATTGGAAAGCTAGCAAACTGGCTAACCGAAGGTGACTGGAAGGTGTTTATCGGCGCAGCCGACACCTTCAGAGCGGCAGCAGTTGACCAGGTTGCCACTTGGGCCGAGCGTGCTCGTGCAACCCTGGTTCGCCCAAAGCAAGAGGGGCAAGACCCAGCATCCGTGGCGTTTGAATCGGTTGAAGCTGCAATCAAAGCTGATGCCGACATCGTAATTATTGACACCGCTGGACGTTTACAGAACAAAATTGACCTCATGGGCGAGCTTGACAAGATTCGTCGCGTAATCGAAAAGCAAGCCGAAATCTCAGAAGTTCTGCTGGTTCTAGACGCCACCACTGGCCAAAACGGTTTGGCCCAGGCAAAGGCGTTTGCTGAGGTTGCCAAGGTGACTGGCGTTGTTCTCACCAAGTTAGATGGAACAGCCAAGGGCGGCATTGTCTTTGCTATTCAAAAGGAACTCGGTATTCCGGTAAAGCTCGTTGGTGTGGGCGAAGGCATAAACGATTTCGCATTTTTCGATGCACAAGAGTTCGCTCGCGGGCTAGTTAGTTAGGAGAAACCAACTTGTTCGGTAACCTCTCAGATCGCCTGATTGATACTTTCAAAAACCTTCGCTCGAAGGGAAAGCTTAGCGCTGCTGACATCGACGCGACGCTCCGCGAAATTCGCCGGGCACTCCTTGAAGCCGATGTCGCTCTAGAAGTTGTCAAGACTTTCACCGGCGCCGTTCGCGACCGCGCACTGGGTGACGAAGTTTCAAAGGCGCTTAACCCGGCCCAGCAGGTCGTTCAAATTGTCAACGAAGAGTTGGTCACAATTTTGGGTGGCGAGCAAAAGAAGCTTTCGTTTGCCAAGAAGCCACCAACTGTATTGATGCTTGCTGGTTTGCAGGGTGCGGGTAAGACCACACTCGCCGGAAAACTAGCCAAATGGTTGAAAGATCAGGGGCAGACACCAGTTTTGGTGGCTGCTGACCTTCAACGCCCGAATGCTGTCAACCAGCTTCAGGTAGTTGGTGAACGAGTTGGTGTGCCGGTGTTCGCTCCAGAACCTGGCAATGGTGTGGGCAACCCGGTGAAGGTAGCTAAAGAGGCTATCAAGCACGCCGAAAAGAAGCTGTTCAGCGTCGTCATTGTTGACACCGCCGGCCGTCTCGGTGTTGACGAAGAATTGATGCAACAGGCAATCGACATCCGCAAGGCTGTCGACCCAGACGAAGTTCTTTTCGTTGTCGACTCAATGCTCGGCCAAGACGCAGTAAATGTCGCTAAGGCTTTTGACGAAGGCGTGGGAATCACCGGAGTCGTGCTGACCAAGCTTGACGGTGACGCTCGCGGTGGTGCAGCGCTTTCGGTGGCTTCGGTAACCGGCAAGCCAATTGTGTTTGCTTCGAATGGCGAGGGCATGGATGCCTTTGAGCCGTTCTATCCAGACCGTATGGCCAGTCGAATTCTTGACATGGGTGACATTCTCACTCTGATTGAGCAGACGCAGAAGAACTTCGATGAAGCTGAAGCTCGCGCGATGGCTGAAAAAATCGCCAAAGATAGCTTTACTCTCGAAGATTTCATGGATCAAATGCAGCAGCTGCGAAAGATGGGCTCGCTGAAGAGCATGCTGGCCATGATGCCCGGTGCAGGGCAGATGCGCGCACAACTCGACAACTTTGATGAACGTGAGATTGACCGCACCGAGGCGATTATTCGGTCAATGACTCCTGCCGAGCGCCGTCAACCAAAGATTCTCAATGGTTCACGACGCGCTCGAATTGCCAAGGGCTCTGGAATGACTGTGACTGACGTCAACTCGTTGGTCAATCGCTTCGAACAAGCAGCCAAAATGATGAAAACAGTAGCCAAGGGTGGCGTTCCGCAGATGCCGGGCATGCCCGCAATGCCTGGGATGGGCTCATTCGGCGGCGGTAAAGCTAAGGGCAAAGACAAGAATAAGGGCTCAAAGTCAGGTAACCCGGCAAAGCGAGCCGCCGAAGAGGCAGCCCGCGCCCTTGGTCAGAATCCAAATTCTGCCGGGTCAACCGGCAGTGGTTCGGCTTTCGGAATTTAAACTATCCAAGAATCTAAGGCCAATGAACTAGCGGTAAGGCTAGTTTTCTGGCAGAATAGAGCGGTTGTCGCCGTTTGACCCTCTAACCAAACGCAACGACAACCCATAGAGCTTTTTCACCGAGTGTGCCCCCACGCTCACGGTTGAACGTTCGCACCAACATGAAAAATCAGGAGCAATCGTGGCTGTAAAAATTCGTTTGAAGCGCATGGGCAAGATCCGCGCGCCTCACTACCGCATCGTTGTAGCAGACTCACGCACCAAGCGTGATGGCCGTGCTATCGAAGAAATTGGTCGTTACATTCCGACCGAGAACCCTTCACTAATTGAGGTCAACTCAGAGCGTGCCCAGTACTGGCTAAGCGTTGGCGCACAGCCAACCGAGCAGGTAGCTGTACTTCTAAAGTTGACCGGTGACCTACAGGCTTCAAAGGGTGACAAGTCAGCAAAGAACACCGTTCAGGTAAAGGCTGCTAAGGCTGAGTTCGTTGTTGATGGCGCCAAGAAGACCGTTCTTCGTCCAAAGGCTGAAATCAAGGTTGCCCCAGTTGTAGCAGAAGTTGCTGTTGAAGAGGTTATCGCAGAGGCTGCAGACGCAGCTGAAGAAGCAGTTCAGTCAATCGAAGACGCAGTTGCTGATGCCGCAGAAGAGACCGTAGAGGCTCCTGCTGCTGAAGAAGCTGCTGTAAACGAAGAGGCTTAATAAGT